>DATDPT010000035.1:0-3981 GCA_035292605.1 Acidimicrobiia bacterium | reverse complement strand
TGATCCCGCCGATGACCGACTCGTCGACGATCACCTTGACCTCGACGTCCTTGCCCGTTGCCTTGCCCAGCGCTGCGGCGAGACGCTCGATGGTCTTGTCGTCGAGCGGGATCGCCGATCGGACTTCGGCTAGGGCCTTGGACCTGGTCTCCGCCGCCTTCTCGACGAGCGCCCTGGCGATCTCCGGCAGTTCGGACACCCGGCCCTGGCTGATGATGAACTGAACGAGGCCGACGGTCAACGACGATGCCCGTCCTCCCACCAACTCGGCGATGACCGCTTGCTTGCGCTCGACGGGGAGCTGGGGGTCGGTCAGGTTCGACCGGAGCTCGGCAGACTTGTCCAAAGCCTGGGCGATGTTGAACAGCTCATCCTCGACGCGTTCTGCTTCGCCCTCGGCTCGGGCGAGTTCGAGGATGCCATTGGCGTAGCCGAGAATTCGGTCGTCCAATTACATCTTCTCCAGGTCAGCGAGGTACCTCTCGATGAGACCTTTGTGGGCCTTGGCGTCGAGGGACTCGCCGACGATCTTCCCCGCAAGCTCGACCGAGAGCTCTCCCACTTCACGGCGAGCCTCGGCCAATGCTCGGCTCCTCTCGGATTCGGCCTCGGCACGGGCCTTGGCGAGCAGCTGGCTTGCGTCTTCGCTGGCCTTGGCGATGATCTCGGCTTTCGTCTGGTCGCCGGAGACCCGGGCCTCTTCGACGATCCGGTTCCCTTCGGATTTGGCCTCGGCAAGCTGCGCCTTGTAGTCGGCGAGCAGGCCCTCGGCTTCCTTCTTGGACTCCTCGGCAGCAGAGAGCTGGCCGGTGATCGCCTGTTGGCGGGCCTCGAGCGTCTTGTTGATGGTGGGCAGGGCCCATTTCCAGACGAAGAAGAACACGATGCCAAAGGCCAGGATGCCGGCGATCAGCTCCTCGGGGTGAGGCAGCACCAGGCTGAAACCGCCGCCGGTATCTCCCCCTTCCTCGGTGGCCAACACGGCCAGGGCACTCAAGAACTGCATGACGATCCCTATCCCGCGGAGGCGATGAAGAAGAGGACGAAACCGATCAGGGCCAGCGCCTCGGTGAGGGCGATACCGAGGAACATGGTGGTCCTGATCGTTCCCTGCATCTCGGGCTGACGGGCCATGGCGGTGATGGCGTTGCCGGCCACGATGCCGATGCCGATCCCGGGGCCGATGGCGCCCAGACCGTATCCGATCAGGGCCAGTGCGGGGGCGAGGTCCGCGAGATTGCCTTCCATTCTCTGTTTCTCCTTAGTGCTCGAAGTGGATGGACGATTCGATGTAGATCGCGGTCAACAGGGTGAAGATGTAGGCCTGGAGCACCGCCACCAGGACCTCCAGGAGGAACATGAACAGGCCCAAGGCAAACCAGAAGAGACCGATGGCGCCTTTGACCCCGATCTCCGGGATGGCGGCGATGAAGATCACACCCGAACCGAGGAGCAGGGTCAGCATCAGGTGGCCGGCCACCATGTTGGCAAAGAGCCGGACGGCCAGGGTCAGCGGCCGTAGTAGGAAGACCGAGACCAACTCGATCAGCCCCACCAGCCATCTGAGGCCGATCGGAACCGTCTTCGGCCAGGCGGTGTCGATCAGGTACCGGAAGTGGTTCCTGGAGAATCCGAGGATCATGAAGACCCAATAGGTGACCAGGGAGAGGAAGAAGGGGATCGCCATCCGGGAGGTGATCGGGAAGTTGATCAGAGGAGTGATCTCGAACAGGTTGCCGACCAGGAGGAACGAAAACATCGCCAGCAGGTAGGGCAGGTACTTGGTCGACTCGGGCCCGATCACGTCACGGCCGATGCCGTCGCGCACGAATCCGACCATGCCCTCGATTGCGACCCCGAACTTGGAGGGGACCAGGCGCTGCTGCCGGAGCCCGAAGTAGAAAAGGGCCAGCACGATGAATGCGGCGAGGAACATCAGGATCTCGGTGCGGCTCACCTCGAAGTTGCCGATGGTGAAGATCGCGGGGAAGTCGAAGAGCTCGTTGACGTCAGCCGGGGCGCAGATCACCTCGTTGGCGACATCACATTCGGCGGCGAGGATCATCGGCGCCAACTGGGTTCCCTTTCTCTGTCCTTGGTCATCGCTACGGCTTCCCAGGTCAGCAGTGTGAAATAGGCGACCACTGCCGAGATCCCGAACGCCAACCGATCGACCTCGACGACGCTCGCAATCAGGTAAACGGCGCCGATGAACAGGACCAGACGTAGGAAGAAGCCGATCAGAGCGGCGGCATGATAAGCCTGGAGGCTGATCCTGGCCGAAATCGAGAGTATCGCCCCGGAGAGCAGGAAGTTGGCGACGACGACGGCGACGCCGAGCGCAGCGCTCCACGCTCCCTCCCAGCCGCGGAGAAGGCCGAACACGAGGATTATCGCCGGGCCGACGTAGACACCGCGAGCCACGGTCTCCCTGGCCACATTGGCCTCGATAGCCGGCCCGTGCTCAAGACTCACGCTCGGCCTCCTCGGTGGACTTCGACCACTTCCACAGGTTCATGAAACCCGAGTAGCTACCGAGCAGGATGCCGGCCGCGACCAGCCAGGGATCGGTTCCGAGCCACATGTCGGCGAGGTATCCAATGAGGGCGCCGGCGAGGACCGAGGAGAGGAACGACCCGCCGATGAGCCATCCTTCGTCGATGGCGCGCCCGACATGTTGGTGGATGGTCTCGTCGTTCATGGGTCGGCTCGACGTTTCGAGCTTGTGAATCTATTCACAAAGTTTAGGGAGGGCTGGTCATGGGGCCAAATCGAAAACCTACACATGGCCGGCGAAGTCGTGGGGATACGGTGAGAAGCTCGCCGCAAGCTCCGAGACCCGGCTACGCACCTCTCCCAACGCAGCCTCGCTCCCCCGTTCCTTGAGGGCGCGGGCGATCAGCTGCGCCGTCTCCGAGGCCTCCGTCTCCCTCATCCCCTGAGTGGTCATCGCCGGTGTCCCGATCCTGAGCCCGGACGCCCGAAACGGCGGCCTGGGGTCGAAGGGGATCGTGTTGAAGTTGAGGGTGATCCCCACCCCGTCGAGCAACTTCGCCGCGTCCTTGCCGGTCAGGTCGTTGTAGACAGAGCGGAGATCGATCAGGAACAGGTGGTTGTCGGTCCCACCGGAGACGACCCGGACCCCCTCCGCCTGGATTGCCCCGGCCATAGCCCTGGCGTTGGCCACGATCTGCTCTGTGTAGTCGTGGAAGCCCGACTGTTGCGCCTCATGGAGGGCGACTGCCTTGGCCGCGATCTGCGACTCGATCGGACCGCCCTGGGCGTTGGGGAACACGGCCTTGTCGATGTCCTTGGCAAACCCCTCGGTGCTGAGGATCAATCCGCCGCGCGGGCCGCGGAGCGCCTTGTGGGTGGTGCCGGTGACGATGTCGGCGTGTGGGACCGGGGAGGGGTGGGACTTGCCGGCGACAAGCCCGATGAAATGTGCGGCATCCACGACGAAGATGGCGCCGATCTCATCGGCGATCGACCGAAACCCCTCGTAGTCGAGGATCCGTGAGTAGGCGGAGTAGCCGGCAAGGACGATCTTCGGTTTGTGCTCTCTGGCGAGGGAGCGGACCTGGTCCATGTCTATCAACTCGGTGTCGCGGTCGACCCCATAGGCCACGAACTCGTAATACAGCCCGGAGAAGTTGACCGGGGAACCGTGAGTCAGGTGCCCGCCCTGGTCGAGACGCATCCCCAGGACCTTGTCCCCGGGCTGGAGGAGCGAGAAGTAGACACCCATGTTGGCCTGGGCCCCCGAGTGCGACTGAACGTTGGCGTGCTCTGCGCCGAAGAGCTCCTTTGCCCGGTCTATGGCGAGTTGTTCCATATCATCGACCACCTGACATCCTTCGTAGTAGCGGCGGCCGGGATACCCCTCGGCGTATTTGTTAGTGAAGACGGAGCCCGATGCGGCCATCACCGCAGGTGAGGCGAAGTTCTCCGATGCGATCAAGTGGATGTGTGAGTTCTGCC
>DATDPT010000034.1:0-16983 GCA_035292605.1 Acidimicrobiia bacterium | reverse complement strand
TCATCGAGTTTGGCCCTGGAGACGACCACAGCCGGGGCGCTGGTGTCCTTGAGAAGCGCGCTGGCTCGGCCCTCCACCCGGCCCCCGGTGATCGAGGCGATCGACCTGGCCAGCATCTCCCCGGCGGAGGAGCTGCTGTGCTCCGTGGCAAAGAAGAAGACGCAATCGTCACCATCGGGGCTCATCTGGAAGGCGACTATGAGGTCGGAGCCCATGCGGTTGGCGCGACGTGCCCTCACCCGCTCCGGAAGCGACGCGTCCTGTGACCTCGACATGACCGGGAGACCGCCCAACTCCTGGAGGTTGAGCGCTGCCACCGAGGCCGCTTCCCAGGCCATGCTCGCTTCGTGGGGGTCGCGACAACCGGCATCGAGGTAGATTCTCGCTCCGGCCACCGTTGTCGGCAGCCGACGCAGCCACTCCCGCTCTCGGACCGCATGGCGCCCCTCCCTCATCTCGCCACGGGTCACGAGATGCACCTCGGTCACCACCTCGGGTCCCGCTTTCCCATCTTCTGCCAGGTTCCTGTTGTGCTGGAACTCCAGCACCGCCGTTTCGGTCTTGGGACCGAAGATCCCGTCGATCTTCCCGGCGTCGAAACCGAGCGAGCTGAGACGTGACTGGAGCTCGGAGACGTCCTCGCCCCGGAACATGGGACGACGGAAGAAGAGGAGCCGGTCCCCCAAACGGTACCCGGCCTCATAGAGCGATCTCCAGGTGTCAGGCCCGACAATGCCGTCGACGTCGAGACCCTTTGCCTTCTGGAACTCCCTGACCGCGGCCACGGTGCTCCCACCGAACACCGAACGCGGATCGGGATCGGATTCGAATCCGAGAGAGCTGAGACGATCCTGGATGTCTCGCACCGGGGCACCCTCGTCACCGAGGCGGTAGAGCCGCATGAACCGAATGGTGGCAGAAGTGGACTGGTTGCGGACAACCATCCCCGTTGACCGGATCCCGTCATCCGTCTTCCGTTATGGGATCACGGATTACGGAAAAATGGCGAGCGAAGCTGGCCTTAGAGAAACTCTGCGAGTTCCTGGAGCAGTCGGTGCTTGGGAGCGGCTCCGACGATGCGCTTCTTCTCGACCCCGTCCTTGAACAGGATCAGGGTGGGAATGCTCATCACGTCGTTGTCGGCCGCCGGCATCGGGTAATGGTCGATGTTCAGCTTTCCGATCGTGATCTTGTCACTCTCGGTTGCCATCTCCTCGAGGACGGGGGCGATGACATGACACGGCCCACACCATTGCGCCCAGAAGTCGACGAGTATCGGCCTGTCGGCGCTTATCGCCTCTTTGAAGGTGTCGTCGTTCAGAGTGACGATCTCGGCCATGTGATCTTTCTTCTCCTTGTGCGCTCTGATGGGAACGGCGTTCGGTGAGGGTTCATTCCTGGTCCGCCAGCCAGCGCTCGGCGTCGATGGCGGCCATGCACCCGGTTCCCGCCGCGGTGACCGCCTGACGATAGATGTGGTCGGCCACGTCCCCGGCGACAAACACTCCCTCCAGCTTGGTCCGAGTGCTTCCGTCACCTGTCGTGAGCAGATACCCGTTGGGGTCGAGGTCGAGCTGACCGGCGAAGATCTCGGTGTTGGGTTTGTGACCGATCGCCACGAAGACACCGTTGCTGGGCGTTTCCCGCCGCTCTCCGCTGACGGTGTCCTCCAGGGTCACTCCGGTCACCGTGGAGTCACCATGGATCTCGGTGACGATCGTGTTCCACTGCACCTCGATCTTGGGATGCTCCAGGACCCGGGTCGCCATGATCTTCGAGGCCCGGAACTCGTCTCGGCGGTGGACGACCGTCACTCTCGAGGCGAACTTGGTGAGAAAGAGAGCCTCCTCCATGGCGGTGTCACCGCCGCCAACCACGATCAGCTCCTGGTCACGGAAGAAGAAACCGTCACATGTCGCACAGGCCGAGACACCACGTCCGGTCAGCTGCTCTTCGCCCGGGATGCCCAGCCACTTGGCTGAGGCGCCGGTGGCGATGATGACCGCGTCGGCGGTGAACTCATCGGCTCCTACTCCGAGGCGAAACGGCCGCTTTTGCAAGTCGGCCGACGTGACGTCGATCTGGCGAAGACGGGCTCCGAATCGCTCGGCCTGTTTGCGAAACTGGTCCATGAGCTCGGGTCCCATGATCCCGTCCGGGAACCCGGGGTAGTTCTCGACGTCCGTGGTGATCATGAGCTGGCCACCGGCGGCGGATCCCTCGAACACCAAAGGCTGGAGGTCGGCACGAGCTGCGTAGAGGGCAGCGGTAAGACCGGCTGGGCCTGATCCGATGATGACGAGTTTCTCGTGACTCATGGTTCTTTCATTTCCTCTTGATCCAGAGATAGGTCCCCAGCCCGACGAACAGGGCTCCTACCAATGCAAACGCTCCTGCCGTCGTCAGTGGGATCTCCAGCGCTCCGAAGATCGCGAACAACAAGAACAACACTGAGGTGAACCCCAGGGTGAAGGCGAGGATTCCCAGCCCGGTGAGGCGGATACCACGTGCCACCCGGTCAACGGTCACCGACCTGATCCTGGTCGCGACCTGCTCGAGAAACTCGGCGAACTTGGCTGCGTAATCCTCCATCAGGAGGCGAGGTTAGTTAGCAGCCGCCCAGAATCAGTCCTCGACGTGCACGACCTCACAGGTGTCGGCGTCGACGAAGCTGACCGGCGTATCGGCGTCGAGATCGACCCCCGCGGGCACTGCGATCAAATAGGTCCGCTCCCTGTCGACGGTCCCCACCAACTCTTGATCCACGAGACCGGCAGCGTCCAGACAATCAGCCTGGTCCTCGGTCGGCAGGGCACTATCGGCGGCGGGGAACTCTCGGAGACGGGCTTGGGTTGCCAGCGTCTCAAAGTCGGGTGTTGTCTCCGCGCTTGCGTCGCCGGCCGGGGTGGTGGTTTCGGTTGACTGCGCCCCGTACTCGTACATCGGGGCCTCGGCGTCTTCTTCGGAGCCGGCGTCGAGACGGCCGGAAGCCTGGGTGAAGGTCTCGACTTGCCCTCCGGTGTCCTCGCTTCCTCCCATCTGGTTGGCCACCGCCACCAATCCCACCACCACGAAGAGACCGGCAGCGGCATAGGACAGCCGGTACCACCAGGGGGAGGTTGAGGCCTGATTCGCCGGCTCGCTCCTGAGCTCGGTCCAAAGATCACGATGGAGGGCTGCCTTCTCGAGCTCGGTCATCCGCACCGGCTCGATCGTGGCCAAGGCGGCAAGGATCGAGACCTGGGCCTCGAATTCGACCCGGCATACCTCACAGCTCTCGACCCGGGCGCGGGCCTCGGTCTGGTCGTCGAGCGTCCCGTCGGCCAGCGCGGCGATCAGGTCGAGGTCGTGATCATGCATCTGTTCTCTTTGATGGTCTCATGGAGCCGTTTAGTTCCCCAGACGCTCCGCCAGCAGCCGGCGCCCCCGAAACACCCGCGACTTCACCGTTCCCAGCGGGATTCCGAGCACATGAGCAGCCTCGGGCAGCGACATGCCCTCGAGGTCTGACAACACGACAGCCGCTCGGAATTCGGGTGGTAGCCCCGCCAGCGCCCGCTCGATCTCCGGGCGGAGCCCGGCCGCATCGATGGCGTCCTCAGCCGAGGCATCGGGCGGCTCGAGATGGTCGGGCAGGGACTCAGTGGGCCTCCGCGCCGACTTCCGGATCTGGTCATAGCAAGTGTTGACCGCGATGCGGTAGATCCAGGTGCCGAGAGCCGAGTCGCCCTTGAACTGGCCGGCCTTCCTGAAAACCGTGAGAAAGGTCTCCTGGGTGGCGTCGAGGGCGTTGTCCCGATCCCCCAAGATCCGCAGGCAGACCGAGAACACGCGCTCCTCCTGGGCCCTCATGATGGAGTCGAAGGCACCGCGATCGCCGGTGATTACCCGAGCCAAGAGGTCGGTCTCGGTCCCTGGCATCGTCACCCGATGAAGCGTACTTCTGAGATAGATGACGAAAAGGTGCCATCCGACTGCTGCGGGAGGTTCACCATCCAGATCAGCCAGTGGCCGTTGGGCCGTGCCGGCAGGTCGAGTGAGGTGGTGCCGGGCGGCGACTGGGCACCGGCGATCCGCTCCCAATCGGGAAGCGCAGTCGGCGCGTTCTCAGACCAGTAGAGCTCGAAGGAGGTGCCCGGGGTGAGATCGTGGAGCTCGAGTCGACGCGGCGCTCCTTCGATCTCGAAGCGAACACCGACCCCTGGTTTCAGCAGCGGAAGTGGGTCCTGGTACCGCTCGGTTCGCCATGAGGTGGTGCCGTCGCCGTCGAAGAGACTCGGGATCAGGGTGTCACTCTCACCCCCTTCACCGAATGGATCGAATGAAGTTGCCCCCAGAATGGTGACCGGAGCCACCGGTGGCGACGTTGTCGTCGGCAAGACGGTGGTGGTGGGGGTGTCGGGCAGGGTGGCGGTGGGCGATGCCGGAACCACGGGGGAGCCGCCGGTGAACAGCAGCCCGAGAGCGACCAGGGCGATCGCCAGGAGGACCAGAATTCCCGCGGCGAGCAGGAGACGACGCGACGTGGAGCGTGGTTCGGGGCGGGGCAGGCGGGGCGTGGGAGAGGACAGGAGGGCCTTGGCCAGGTCGGCCGAGCTCAACCTCCCCGACTGACCGGATCGGAGGACCACGTCGAGGGTCCGGGGGATGCCATCGATTCGCTCCGACGGAGGTGGGCCGCCAGGTGGGGAGCCGGTGAGGGCGGTCTCCAGGGCCGCCGACAGGGCGCGCACGTCCCCGTTGGCATCGGTTCTTGGGGGGCGGCCGAAGGCCCCCAGCTTCGCCGGGTGGGCCACGGAGTAATAGATCGCCGAAAGATCCAGCCCGCCATGGACCCCTCCGACCTGGTGAAGGGCGGCGAGCGCTCCGGCCAGACCTGCCGCATTGGGCAGGAATTCCTCGAATTCGAAGGTCTGTGCGGCGTCCACCCGGTCTTGCGCGGTCGCGCCTCCGGTCCATTCCGACACCGAGTAGGCGCCGCCCGCGACCACCTCGACCGCGAAGACCCGGGCGAGGTGGGGGTGGGTGGTCTTGGCCGCGTCGCTGACGCTCGCCACGAACTGGGTCCGTCTCTCGGTGCTGGTCTCCGGGCCCAGCGACCTGACGAGAACAGGACGCTCCAGCGAGGTATCGGTGGCCAGCCACTCCTCGATGTCGCCGTCACGCCCGAGACGCATCTCGAGGCGATAGCGGTCGGGTATTGCAGCCGGCATCTAGTCAGTCCAGCAGCCGACGAGCCTCAAAGGCTGAATCTGAGGACATGCAAGGCGGTCCCGGTTTCTGCGAAGCCCTCCCGGGAGTAGACATCGGTGGCTCTCATGTTCTCGGGTCGAACATTGAGAACCATGGTGCGCGCCCCTTGGGCTCGGGCCCAGAGCAGCGAGGCCCTGATCAGTGCCGTGCCAAGACCGTTGCCGGACCGGGTGGGCAGGACCGCTACCCGCTGTAGGAAGGAAACGGTCAACTGGGTGCCGACGATGGCGTACCCGACGATCCCCTCGGTTTCCTCGATCTGGAGCAGAACCGATCTCGGAGTGGCCTTCATCGCTTCGCCCAGCCCGGTGACGCTCATCCTCCAGAACTCGGCGAATGCAGCGCGATCGACCTTGGCCAGGGCCGGCCAATCAGGTGACTCACTGGGACGCACCGAATGACGAGGTTCGGTTATGTTCTCGTCCAGGTGTCGCTCCATCACGGAGAGGGCGGTGTGCTCGACATACCCGGCCCGCGCCCAGATCCTGGTCGCCATCGGATAGAGAGCAGGTGAGAAGATGTCGCGTATGTCCAGGGACTGGAGCTTTCGGGATGCTTCGCCGAGAAAGTCGTGCGACCCCCGGATCAGTCTCATGGCCACATCCGAGCCGTCGTCGTTCCAGGGTCTGGCCGCGGCCCGTGCCCATCCCCGACGAAGGGCCAGCGGTCCCGGCCAGACGCCATCCATGTGGAGACGGTTTGGCACCCCGGAAAGGGTACGGGCATGGAGGTCGTAGTCGCGTCCCATCCGTCGGCGCTGGAGCACAACACGACTCCGTTTCACCCGGAGCGCCCGGCACGGGTGGGCGCAGTGGCGCAGGGAATCGCCGACAGCGGCTTGGTGGTGGTCGAGATCGAGTCACCGGAGATCCGCCGCAGCGAGCTGGCGCTGGTTCACGACCCTTCCTACATCGAGATGATCGAGTCTTTCTGTCGTATGGGTGGCGGGCTGTTGGACCGGGACACGTTCGCCTCGGAGGAGAGTTGGGTTGCCGCCCTGACTGCGGCCGGCGGGGTCTCGGCGGCCATCGAGGAGCTGGAGGACCGAAGTGACGCCACTGCTTTCGTCATTGCCCGCCCCCCGGGTCACCACGCGCTCCGGAGCAGGGCCATGGGGTTCTGCCTCTTCAACAACGTGGCCGTGGGGGCGGCTCTTTTGCGCTCCCAGGGCCACCGGGTGGCCATCCTCGACTGGGATGTGCATCACGGGAACGGCACCCAGGCAATGGTCATCGAGGACCCGGGGATCCTCTATGTCTCGGTTCACCAGGACGCCTTCTACCCCTTCCAGGGCGATGTAGGGGACATCGAGCGGGAGGCAAAGGGCACGACGATCAACGTGCCGGTACCTGCCGGCACCGCCGGCGATCTCTATCGACGGGCCTGGGGTGAGATTGTGATCCCGGTGGTGAGGGGGTTCGAGCCCGATTGGGTCCTGGTGAGTTGCGGTTTCGATGCTCACGTCTCCGACCGGATGGCCGAGCTGCGCCTGGTCGCATCTGATTACGGGTGGATGGCGGCTCAGTTGGCGGCCACCCATCCCGCCTATCGCACCGTGTTTGCCCTCGAAGGTGGCTACGACCTCGAAGCTCTGCGCGATTCGACGGCTGAGACACTGCGTGGAGTGTCCGGTCAGGACCAATTCGGCGAAGGGCTGGTCTCGCCGTGGGAGGCACAGGACGTGCTGGATCCGGTCTTCGAGGGTGTCTCCAGACATTGGGCGGTCTGACCAAAAGTCCTTTCAAAGTCCTTCAATTTCGGGCGCGATCGACCGATATAGAGAACCTGGGTCAATACTCGGGAAGGGACATGGAAAACAACATCGACGAACTCTTGCGGCAGGCTGTGTCTCAAGAGGCCAGTGACATCCACCTCAAGGTCGGATCAGCCCCCGTTGCCCGGATCAATGGTGAGATCCGCAGACTCGACGGGTTCCACTCGTTGAGCCCCGAAGACACCCAAGCCTTTGCCGACACCCTGTTCACCCCGCGGGCGGCTTCAGACTTCAAGGATTACGGCTTCGCTGACTTCGCCTATGGCCGCCAAGACTTGGGCCGTTTCAGGGTCTCAGCCTTCCGGCAACGCGGATCGGTATCACTCGTGCTTCGCAAAGTGGTCCGGGAATCGAAGACATTCGCCGAGCTGGGACTCCCCAAGATGATCGAGAAGTTCGCCGCTGAGAAATCGGGGCTGCTTCTGGTGACCGGGCCCTCAGGGTCGGGCAAGACCTCGACCATGTCATCGATCATCGACTGGATCAACGCGAACCGGGGAGTCTCGATTCTCACCATCGAGGATCCGATCGAGGTTCTCCACACCGACAAGCGCAGTGTCGTCGTGCAGCGGGAAGTCGGGGTGGACACCGCCGACTACGCGCAGGCGATTCGGAGCGCCATGCGTCATGACACCGATGTGATCCTCGTGTCCGAGATCGAGGATCTGGAGACGGCGCGGGCCGCCATCGCCGCGTCGGAGACCGGGCATCTGGTGATCTCCTCGATGCGCACCACTGACCCGGCCGACACCGTCCATCGGATCATCTCGTTGTTCCCCGAAACCGAGCAGGGAATCGTCCGCACCCAATTGGCGTCGCAGTTGTTGGGCATCATCAGTCAGCGTTTGCTGGAGGGCCAGGAAGGCAGTCCGGTTCTCGCCTATGAAGTCGTCAACAACAACGAGCGGGTCCAGGAGTGGATCCTCGGCGCCAAGGACTCCAACTTCCTGATCGACATCATGAAGGAGAGCGAGTTCTTCGGGATGCAGACCTTCGACCAGTCGATGCTCAAGTTGGTCGTGAGTCGAGTCATCGAGCTCCCGATCGCCCTTCCCCACGCTCGCAATGTGCATGAGCTCCGGGCCAAGGCCATGGCCGCCGGAATCGCGATCTAGGTCTTAAGTCTCAGGTCTCAAACCTCAAGCCAGAAGCTCCGGGAGGCCCGGCCCCTTTAACCTCAGCGGGTGATTCCGAAGCGACTCGAATTCCTGGTATCCCCTGAGCTCCCGCCCGCCCAACTGGCTCCGCGGTTCTCCAACTCGGGTCATCAGCTGTTTCTGGTGGGTGGATCGGTGCGCGACGCCTTCCTCGAGCGGCCGGTTGAGGACTACGACTTTGCGACGGACGCCCGCCCCGACCAGATAGCCGAGATCCTCGAGGGCTGGGCGGACGCCATCTACACGGTTGGTGCCAAGTTCGGGACCATCGCCGCCCGCAAGGATGGGAGGATCGTCGAAGTAACGACGTTTCGCGACGAGATCTATCGAGACGACTCACGCAAACCCCGGGTCACCTTCTCCGACCACATCGAGGACGATCTCGCCCGGCGCGACTTCACCATCAATGCCATCGCTCTCCCCCTGATGGCAATGGAGCCAGTCGACCCATTCGGAGGCCTGGCGGACCTGGCAGCGAGGAGACTGCGGACACCGATCGCCCCCACGGTGTCGTTCTCAGATGATCCCCTGCGCATGCTCCGCCTCTTTCGCTTCCAGGCCACCCTGGGATTCGATCCCGACCCGGAGGCTCTGGGGGCCGTGGCGTCGATGGGGGATCGGCTCGAAATCGTCTCGTCGGAGAGGATCAGAGACGAGTTGTCAAAGCTCCTGACGGCTCCGGCGCCGGGTTCCGCTCTTCAGGGGGTGGTGACGTCCGGCCTCGCGGATCATTTCCTCCCCGAGCTTCCGGCCCTGGCGATGGAACAGGACCCCCACCAACGTCACAAAGACGTGCTGGCTCACACGTTCGCCGTCGTCGACAAGGCATCTCCGGATCTCATCCTCAGACTGGCCGCCCTCTTCCATGACATCGGGAAGCCGGATACCCGACAGTTCGGCCCGGACGGCGTGTCGTTCCATCATCACGAAGTGGTCGGGGCCCGAATGACCCGGCGACGTCTCAAGACGCTTCGCTATCCCAAGGAGATCGTCGAGGACGTCTCCCAACTGGTCTTCCTCCATCTTCGACCCCACACCCTCAAGATGGGCTGGACCGATTCGGCGGTTCGTCGCTACGTGAGAGACGCGGGGCACCTCCTCGAGTCCTTGAACGAGCTGGTCCGGTGTGACATCACGACGGCCAATACCAGGCGGGAACGGGAGATCACCACGGGCATCCACGAGTTGGAGCTTCGCATCGCCGAGCTCTCCGAACAGGAGGAGCTGGCCGCTCTGCGCGCCCCGATCGACGGTCATCAGGTGATGGAGTATCTCGGGATTTCCCCAGGGCCCATGGTTGGTGAGATCATGGAGATACTGCTGGAGCGTCGCATCGAAGACGGCCCCTATTCGGACGAACAGGCCTACCGATTGGTTCGGGAGTGGGCGTTGGGAAAGGGCATTTCCGACCCGGGCCAACCTCCGGTGTCAGAGGAGGAGGAATGAAGGTCGTACTCGCATACTCGGGGGGTCTCGACACTTCGGTGATCCTGGCTTGGCTTCGTGAGGAGTACGGGGCCGAAGTCGTCACCTACACCGCCGATGTGGGACAGGGTGCCGAGGTCGGCGAGGCCCGGGTCAAGGCTCTCGATACCGGGGCGACGGATGCCGTGGTCGAGGATCTTCGAGATCGGTTCGTGACCGGTGCGGTGTTCCCGGCGCTGCGGGCGGCGGCGGTCTACGAGGGCCACTACCTGTTGGGCACCTCATTGGCCCGGCCGATCATCAGCGAGGGCCTGGTCCGCACCGCCCGGCAGCATGGGGCCGACACCATCTCCCACGGGGCCACGGGCAAGGGCAACGACCAGGTCCGATTCGAGCTGTCCGTCGCCGCCCTGGCTCCGGAGTTGAAGGTCATCGCCCCGTGGCGGCTATGGAAGCTGAAGGGTCGGTCCGACCTGATGGATTACGCCCGTGAGCGTGGGATTGCGGTGCCGGTGACCAAGGAGGCTCCCTACTCGACCGATGCCAACCTGCTCCACGTCTCCTATGAGGGCGGCGTCCTCGAGGACCCGTGGACGGCGCCGCCGCCGAAGATGTTCCGGCTCACAGTGGATCCCAGCGATGCCCCCGACGCGGGCGAGGAAGTGATCGTCGGCTTCTCCAGCGGGAACCCGGTTTCGATCAACGGGCGCCTTCTCGACCCGGTCGAGTTGTTGGAGGCGGCCAACGAGATCGCCGGGCGTCATGGAGTCGGCAGAGTCGACATCGTGGAGAACCGATTCGTCGGCATGAAGAGCCGGGGGGTCTACGAGACCCCGGGGGGGACGCTGCTGCGTCTGGCCCACCGGGCCGTCGAGTCGATCACCCTCGACCGGGAGGTGATGCATCTCCGCGACCAGTTGGTTCCCCGGTATGCCGCCATGGTCTACAACGGCTTCTGGTACAGCCCGGAGCGGCTGGCGTTGCAGAGCTTCATGGACGAGGTCCAGTCGCCGGTGACCGGCGAGGCGAGGGTGGTGCTCTACAAGGGCTCGGCCGCCGTGACCGGGAGGCGGGCCCCCAACAGTCTCTACGACCCGGGATCGGCCACCTTCGAAGCCGACGATGTCTATCGACAGGCCGATGCCGAAGGGTTCATCAACCTCAACGCTCTGCGAATCCGGGGCTTCGGCGACGGGAGGCTCGGATGACACTCTGGGACGGGCGGTTCGAGAGCGCCCCAGGGACTGTGTTGTGGGATTACACCGTCGACCCCAGCGACCGGCGCCTCCTCCTCGACGACATCACCGGCTCGATCGCCCACGTGACCATGTTGGGCAGCACCGGTGTCATCCCAGCCGAGGACTCCGCGGCGATTGTCGCCGGGCTCGAGGCGCTCCGGGCCGAGGCGGAGCAGGGGGAGTTCGTGTTCGAAGAAGGAGACGAGGACGTGCACACCGCGGTGGAGCGGAGGCTGGGCGAGATCGTCGGGCCGGTCGGCGGCAAGTTGCACACCGGCCGTTCCCGTAACGACCAGGTCGCACTGGATCTCAGGCTGTATCTGGGGCGGGCCGCCACCCAACGCGTCGGCCAGTTGCATCAGTTCGCCCTTCACCTCTGCTCGCTCGCCGAGGTCAATGCGGCGGTCCCGGTCCCGTCCTACACCCATCTCCAACAGGCGCAGCCCAGCACCCTGGGCCATCATCTGCTCGCCTACGCCTGGATGGCGTTGCGGAGCGTCGAGCGTTTCGACCAGACCACTGCCCGGATCGACGTGTCGCCGCTGGGGGCGGGGGCCTCTTCGGGGACGTCGCTCGGTATCGATCCCGACGAGAGCGCACGACTGCTGGGCATGGGCGGCGCCTTCGAGAACTCACTCGACGCAGTGGGCTCGAGAGACCATGTGGCGGAGTACATCTTCTGCTGCGCGCAGGCGATGGTTGACCTCTCCCGGTTGGCCGAGGAGGTGGTGTTGTGGACCTCGACCGAGTTCGGTTGGGCCCGGCTCGCCGACTCGGTCAGCACCGGCTCGTCGGCCCTCCCCCACAAACGTAATCCCGACATCGCGGAACTGGTCAGGGGGCGCACGGCGAGGGTGGCCGGGGATCTGGCCGCCGTGATCACCCTGCAGAAGGGTCTCCCTCTCGCCTACAACCGTGATCTGCAAGAGGACAAGAGGCTGGTTTTCGACGCCGACGACGTCTTGGCCTCCTCGCTCGTGGCCATGACCGAGATGCTCGGTCACATCGTGTTCGACCCACCTCTGCCCGAGGGAGCGACAGCCAGTCTCGACCTCGCCGAGGCCTTGGTGAGACGTGGAGTCCCGTTTCGGGAGGCGCATCAGACGGTCGGTCGGCTCATTGTCGCCCTGGAGGCGGGTGGCCGGAGCCTTGCCGAGGCCAATTACGACGACCTGAGGTCGGTTCACGACAGCTTCGAGGAATCCGACCTGGCTGTGGTCGACGTGGAGCGGTCGGTGACCGGGGAACGGTCGCCCGGATCGGGGACCGCCAGCTCGGTCCACCGCCAGGTTGCGTCGATCCGCGCTCGGATCGGCGCGGAACCGAACTAGCTCGATGTGATCCTCCTCATCATCCCGGCGGCGGTGATTGCCGTTGCGAGTCTTGCCTCGTTCGCCGGGCGCTGGGTTTGGTGGCTCGATGTCCTCGCCAATTTCCGGGCGCAGTATTTCGTCGTGCTCGCCTTGCTCGGCGGGATCGTGATGTTGTCACGCTGGCGACGCACCGGCATGGTCATCCTCGGCGTCTCCCTGATCAACCTCGTCTTCGTGGCGCCGCTCTATTTCGGCTCCCCCGGGGAATCCGATCCTCGGGCCCCCCACTTGGTGGTGATGAGTTTCAACCTCTTCTCGAGCAACGAGAGTTACAACGAGGTCATCGAGTACATCGAGGCGATTGATGCCGATCTGGTCTTCCTGCATGAGGCGAGCCGGCCTTGGGAGGTGGCCCTGGACGCGGCTGCTCTCGACTACGAGATCATCCGAGGCCGATCCGACAATCTGATCTTCGGCACCCTGGTGCTGGCTCGTGACGAGGTGCAAGCCGTGTCCCACGGGTTCGCCGAGGCGCAGCCCCGTGCCGTTGCACTTGATTACCAGCCAGACGGCTGGCCGGTCCCGGTGGAAGTGCTTTCCACCCACACCCTGGCTCCGACCACCGAAGAGCGAGCCTCGCTCCGGGACGCCCAACTGGCCTTCGCCGCGGACTGGGCCGCGGAACAAGAAGGCGCCTTTTTCGTAGTGGGCGATCTCAACGCCACCCCATGGTCGTGGCCGTTCCGGAACCTGGTCTCCAAGGGGGGATTGCGCAACTCCCAGATCGGGTTCGGGCTGCAACCCACCTTCGCGGCCACCTCATTTGGCTTCCTGCGCGTGCCCATCGATCACCTCTTGCACAGCGATGGTCTTCGAGTCCGGGAGCGCAACCTCGGGCCCAGTCTCGGTTCGGACCACTTTGCCCTGTTGGTGGATCTGGAGTACGTGCCCCCTTCTCCGTAATTGGGAGGCACAGGGGTCATATACGGCCCTGTGGCTCCCAATTACGGGGGAGAAACCCGGCCAGGGTGTCCAAGACCACGTCCGGGCCGGCCAGCACGTCCCAATAGGTGAAGCGCAGCACCGTGTAGCCGAGGGCGACCAATCGATTCTGGCGGGAGCGATCTCGCTGGAACTTGGCGCGATCGCTGTGAAACGCTGCTCCGTCGAGCTCGATGAGCAGAGAGGCCTCGGGATAGGCAAAGTCGACCCGGGCAACGAAGGCTCCGACGTCGTCGGTGACCACAAACTGGCTTCTCGGTTGTGGCAGGTTCGCCCGCTGGATCAGTCTCAGGAAGCGGTCCTCCAGTTGGGAGTCGGTTATTTGGTCCCAGGCCAGGCGTTCTGTGAGGATCCGTCTCGCTGGTCCGACACCGTTGCGACCTTTCCTCGCCACCTGGTGGAGGACCCGAGCCACCTCCTCGAGCGTCACCAGCTCGCGACGCCGAGCCTCGTCGAGACAGGAGCCGGTCGCCCCTATTCCGTGGGGGACCCCGATGTCGACGATGGTGCGCGCCAGGGTCGTCGTCGGTATGCCCAGGACTGAGATGATGTGGGAGCGGGCCAAGTCGGACGACTGGTGCAACACGAACTCTTGCGGTCGACGTCCTGTTCGAAGGCTGACCACCTCAATGCGCTCGGGTCGGTCAACGATGCCATGCAGGTGAGCCGCAGTTCGATGCGAGGCAGCGGCTCTGGAACCCAAGGAGAGCACTGCGGCCGCGACTTCCATGTGCCAAGTTCTGGGCACACCACTGAAGGCGTAGATCTCGGGACCAACACGAAGCAGGAGGCCGGCCCGCGTCCGTCGCTTGAGGGTGGTGTCACTCAGTCCGAGCGAAAGCCAGTCGCTTCGGCGAAACACTCCGTGTTGCGCGGCCGCCCGCTGCGCCAGGGCAGCCTCTCCCTTCGCCTCCATCCGTCTCGTCCTACTTGAAGCTGGGGCGATGGACAACCCCCACGTCGAACTCACCGTAATTGGGAGGCACAGGGGTCATATATGGACCTGTGGCTCCCAATTACGGAGGGGCTACCGTTTGGTCTCATGTCTGAGCGTTTCGCTGCCCGCCGCCGTCGATTGGCCGAGATCATCGGGATCGAAGGCATCGCCGTCGTCCCGGCCGCGGTCGAGGTGATCCGAAGCTACGACACTTGGTTCGACTTTCACCAAGACCCCGATTTTCTCTATCTCACCGGATTCCCCGAGCCCGAGGCGGTGGCGGTGATTACCCCCGGCCACACCGAGGGGGACTACACCCTCTTCGTGCGATCCCGCGACCCCGAGATGGAAGCCTGGGACGGTTACCGGGCCGGGGTGGAAGGCGCCAAGGCCCTCTACGGCGCAGATGCCGCTTACGAGCTGGGCGAGTTGGACGAGGTGCTGGCGCGGCTCATGATCGGCCGGGAAGCCTTGTGGTACGAGACTGGAAACGAGCATCACGATGCCCGGGTCAGCGCCCTCATCGCCAAGGCACGCAACCACCGGGCCCGCTACGGCGGCACTGTCCCCTCCGAGGTGCGCGACCTCTCGGTGACGTTGGGGGAGATGAGGCTGTTCAAGACCGATGACGAACTGGCAAGTCTGCGCCGGGCATGTGATCTCTCGACCCGGGGGCACACAGAGGCGATGCGCTTCGCCAGACCCGGCGTCTACGAGTACCAGGTCCAGGCCGCCATGGAGTATCACTTTCGGGTGGGCGGGGCGAGACACAACGGGTACCCGTCGATAGTCGCCTCGGGAGCCAATGCCTGCGTCCTCCACTACGTCGAGAACGACCGGTTGATCGAGTTCGGTGACCTGATCCTGATCGACGCGGCCGCCGAGTTCGAGGGCTACTCGTCGGACATCACCCGCACCTTCCCCGCCAACGGCCGGTTCACCGGCCCGCAACGGGCCCTTTATGAGGTGGTGCTCGCCGCCCAACGAACTGGTCTGGAGATGTCGACTCCGGGATCGAGCATGCGGTCTATCCACGACGCCGCCACCCGCATTCTCACCGAGGGGATGGTCGAGCTGGGCCTCCTCCCGAAATCCGTTGACGAGAGCTTGGCGATGCACCACTACAACCAGTTCTATTTCCACGGGACCGGTCATTGGCTCGGCCTCGATGTGCACGACGCGGGCGCCTATCGCATCGACGGGGTCTCCCGAAAGCTGGAGCCGGGTATGGCCTTCACCGTCGAGCCAGGCCTCTATGTGGCGCCCGACAAGGCGGAGATCGAGCTCGCCCTCCTCGAGTACGACCTCGACGAATGGGCACAACGCAGGATCCTGGAGGGCCGCACCGCCGCGATGGCCAAGGAGAACAAGGCCAAGGAAGATGCTGAGAAGATCTCGCACAACCTGCCCGAAGCGTTTCTCGGGATCGGGATCCGGATCGAGGACGACGTGGTCATCATCGACCAGGGACACGACAACCTCACATCCGCGGTACCCACAGGTTGGGAAGAGGTCGAGGCGCTCTGCGCCGAGGCGTCGATGCTTCCCGCCGGCTAGACGGTGGCCGGAATCGCATACCAGAGCACGGCGAGGAAATGGAATGCGCTCCCGCCGATCACGAGCACGTGGAACAACTCGTGATAGGAGAAGGTCCTCGGAAACAGCTTGGGCCGCTTCGACGTGAAGATGACCACCCCGCTCGTGTAACAGATCCCACCCAGGGCGATCAGCACCGCCGCACCCAGGCCGAGACGGCTCAGCACCCAGGGCATCAGGATCAGCGCCGACCACCCCATCACCATCTGCAGGGTGACCGAGAGCGAGGTCTTCACATTGGGGAGAAACACTTTGAGGAGGATCCCGGTCAGCGCGGTGGTCCACACCAGGGCGAGAGCCACCGCCAGCAATGTTCCCTCGACGGCGGCAATGGCGATCGGGGTAAAAGTCCCTGCCACCAGGAGGAAGATCATCGAGTGGTCGACCCTCTGCAGACGGATCTTCCACTCGGGACTCCACGGGATCGAGTGGTAGAGGGTCGAAACCGTGTACGTGGCGAGCATGGCGACCCCGAACACGAGCGATCCGACTGCAGCGGCACGGTTGCCCGACGCCCGGCTGAGAAGGGCGAGCAGCCCGACTATGGAGGCTACGGCAGCCGTTCCGTGGAGAAACCCTCGAATCGGGTTCTGCATCCTGCCGAGGGTGAGCCTTTCCATCAGATCACAAGGCTATTTCGAACCAGGGCCAAGACGTAGCTGGATCGGGTTGAACGCCGCGCTGGTGAGACGGCTCGGCGCGCCGGTAGCATCAGAGCATTCGCCATGGCCCTCGGTCTTCTCTACCGCATCTACGAGCGAAACCTGCTCAACGGTCTCGACAAGGACCGCCTGCCTCGGCATATCGGCATCGTCCTCGACGGTCATCGTCGTCACGCACGGGAGGAGAAGCTTCCCACCTACACCGACTCCTACCGGGTCGGGATGCGCCGTTTCGAGGAGTTCCTCGGCTGGGCCCACGAGTTGGATATCCCGGCGGTCACGGCGTGGGTTCTCTCCAAGGAGAACCTGAGCCGGCCGGAGGAGGAGCTGGAGCCGTATTTCCAGGTGCTGATCGAGCTGTTCGAGCGTCTCCCCGCTCTGTGTGAGAAGTACGACATGGCGATCAAATTCATCGGGAGCCTCGACCTTCTCCCCGACAAGTTGGTGTCAGCCGCCAAGACTGCCGAGGAGGCGCATCCGAGAGGGTCGAAACGTCTCAATGTGGCGATGGGATATGGGGGTCGTCAGGAGATCGTCGACGCCGCCAAGGACCTGGTCTCGACTCTCCTATCTGACGGCGTGCCACCTGAGGAGGTCGCCTCCTACATCGACGCCGACGCTCTCGC
>DATDPT010000033.1:0-8327 GCA_035292605.1 Acidimicrobiia bacterium | reverse complement strand
CAGGGGAGGGTCGAGCTCGGCGGCAAACGGCAAATCGTCGAATCCGGCGAGAGCAACGTCCTCGGGAACCGACAGGCCGCGGGCCCGCACCGATTGCAGGGCGCCGCTCGCCGTGGCGTCGTTGGCACAGAAGATGGCGTCCACATCCCGGTCCAGCAGGTCATCGGCACCCGACAAACCAGAAGGGCGGTTGAAGTCACCTTCGACGACCAGGTCGTCGGTTTTGAGACCGGCGCGGCGCATTGCCCGCAGATAGCCGCTGAGCCGGTCCTCTCCAGCCACAGTCCCGCGGCGGCCGGTGATGTGGCCGATGCGAGTCCTCCCGATCTCGATGAGGTGGGTGGTGATGGTGTCCGAAGCGCCGACATTGTCGACATCGACGTAGCTGGCGGTGAGGTCGGAGCGCCGGTGACCGATCAGCACCGTCGGCAGGTCGGAGGCGAGCAGTCCGTCGACCAACGAGTCGTCGAGATTGTCGGCGCTGACGATGACACCGTCCATCAGGCCCGTGCCCAGAATCCGGTTGAGGGTCTCCTCCTTGCTCCGGTTCCCGAGCCACAACATCATCCCGCTGGCGCGATCGGCCAGCACGTCACTCACACCATGGAGCAGGGCCACGAAATAAGAGTCCTCGAACAGGAGAGGCGGGTCGACGTGCATGACAACCCCGATGACACCGGTGCGACCCGAGGCCAGAGAACGGGCTGCAAGGTTCGGCCGGTAGTTGGTGCCCTCGATTACTTCGAGAACCCGGCGCCGGGTCGCTGCCGAAACCGGTCCGCCGTTGATGACACGGGACACGGTGGCACGCGAAACACCACTCAGTTCGGCCAAGTCATCGAGCGTCCTCGCCATGCGCAGGGGCTCCTCCTCCTGAGAGCGCTCTCATAACATACAGACAATTCCCCGAAAGCGCCAGCCAAAGTGGGGGATTACTTCTCTGGGATTCTTTGGAAAGCGCTCTCAGGACGATGCCGGCCGACTTCGCCCTCCGGTCACATCGGTTCGCACCAAGCAGCCAGAGGTTGACGTCCAGAAGAACCTCGGGCGAACAGACGCCGGTCGGTCGGTGGTACGGGTACTGGGGTAGCGGTGCTAGGCATCCAGGTAGACGTCGTACAACCGCTGGGCGTGCCCCCACGGGTCCTGGTAGTACTGGTCGGGGGTTACGTCCAGAGTGACGGTTTTCGCGGCCTCCTGAACCGTGGGCCTGGTCTCCGCAAACCGACGGATCACCTCTGCGTGGGGTTTGAGGCTCCCGTCGGGGCGCACGAGGCCGAAATGTCGCTCATGTCTGGCGCCATCCGGATCGCATGGTGGTCGGTCCCAGAGGTGCTCTGCATAATCGGCAAAGCACCATAGAAATGCTCCGGTCGAGCCGACTTCGACCAGACGGGGCAACACCTCGCCCACGTAGTCGGCAAAGACCGCCTCTCCTGCCATGAACTGGGTGCGTGGTGACCCGTAGGCGGTCCACTCCCACACGACCGACTCTTCAGTGTCGGGAGAGGTGCAGCCACCCCACTCCTCGGCGAGACAAGGCTTCCCGCTGAGAGCCGTCACCAGGGCGCACAGATACGGGACGAAGTCCGGGTCCAGACCGCCCCGAGCCCAGTCGACGTACATCGGATAGCCATGCATCACCGCGACGTCGCTCTCGGCGTAGACGTCATCGACTCGAAAGCCGTTGTCGTTGAACAAGCTCGCAGTGTGCAGCCCGGTGGTCACCGGGTGGGCGGGATCCAGGTCATGAATCAGCCCGGTCATCTCCCGCACCCAGGCGCGACCTTCTGTGGCAGTCCTGGGATGTGCAAAAAGGTCGGGCTCGTTTCCGAGATTCCACATCCAGATGGCATCGTGGTCCCGGTAGGCCTCGACAACGGTCTTCAGCATGAGTCGCTCGGCGTCGAGCGCCGTCGGATCGTGGAACATGTTGCGGTAGGGGCTGTCGACGACCTGTCCCCCACTCACCACCTGTCTGACATAGGGGGAGGGATGAGAAGGAGCCCCGGGGTCGAGCAACCATGAGGGCGACCAGTTGGGCCCGCTCATGTGACCGGTGAAGAAGGTGACGTCGAGACCCAGATCTCTGTCGGCAGCGATGTCACAGACCACTCCGAAATCTCGAAGACGCTCGGTCGACACGATGTCGGATGCCGGCTGCCAGTCGTCCCACAACAAGAAGAGACGGACCACGTTCATACCCACCGACGCCACGACATCGAACTCGTCCGCTACCTCGGCCGCGTCGAAGTCACTCCACCAATACATCGCCTTGCGTCGTGGCCAGTAGTTGACCCCGAGCAGGAACGGTTCGGTGCTGAGACTCTCTTTCATTCGATGTCCCTCACCGTGATCGCCTCTACCGCAACTGAGACGGCATCATGCTCTTCCACCGAACCGGTGTCGACTCTCACATCGGCGCAAGCGGCGAACAGGGGTCGTCTCCTCGCCAACAGGCTCGCTTCGTCGTCGGTGATCTCACGTCGGTGGGTGGCCGACGCCCGGCGAAGCTGCAGCGTCTCCTCGTCGGCATCGACCCAGACACAGTGCACACCCTGCAGGACCTCTCTGACCTCATCGTGTTCGATGACACTGGCGGCCGCTGCGATGACCGATGGGTTTGAAGACCGGAAGGCGTCCCAGAACACCTGTCGCTCCAGCCGATGAAGGGCTTCGACCCCCTCATCGGCTGCGATCCGGGTGGCATCCACGCCCCTCAGCTCACGGATCTGATCATCCGAGTCGAAGAAGGCGAGGCCCAATCGCTGCGCCAGCCTCCTACCGACCGTGGTCTTGCCCGCCCCCATGGCGCCCACGATGACGACATGATCGATTCGACCGGTCATGGCGCCGACCCTATACACGACGCTCCGCCCCACCTACGATCCGCCAACTTGGAAACCGGAGGAGAATGGTGACACCCTCGTCGAGGCAATGGCTGATCGTCGTGGCGGTGGTCGTGCTCATGCTCACCGGCTGCACCTCCGACCAACGACAATCCGACACGACGAGGCCGGCTCCGACCACGACCACAGCTCCCGACCTGCCTTCGATCGACGGGGTCAGCGTTTCTGGCGACCAGCTCGGGAACTACGAGATGCTGGAGATGGCTGTCGGCATTTCCGCCGAATACGAGAACCCCTACGACCAGCGCCAGGTTTCCCTGGATGCTGTCTTCGTCGGGCCCGACGGAACCGAGATGGAGGTTCCCGGCTTTTGGGACGGAAGGGAGCAGTGGAAGGTCAGGTTCACTCCCTCCCAGGTGGGTGAATGGGCATATCGGGTGACCGTCTCCGATCAACGCGGCCTGAGCCCGGCGAGCACCGGGAGTTTCGTCGTGACCGACTCCGAGCGCCGCGGATGGCTCCAGATCGGAGACACGGTCGACCCCTCTTACAGCTCTCATTATCTCGCCTGGAGTGATGGGACACCCTGGTACGGCCGTGGCCATGCCGACCTCGACATGGGCCTGGGTGGCGCCGATCCCGAGGGACCGGGGCTGCGGCTGTTCAACGCGATGCCGGAGACCGGTGAGAACTATGTGATGTGGTGGCCCACCTGGGGCAACAACTTCATCGCTCAGGCCTACGACGACTATTCAACCGCCCAAATCGAGATCATCGACTTCGTGCTTCGTGAAGCTGAGACCAGTGGCGCCACTCTGGTCTACACCATTTGGACCCACCAGTACCTGCGCACCGACGCCCACCCTTGGGGCGACTCGCGATGGCCGCTCAACGGCTTCAGCAAACTCACCGACATCGCTGGGTTCTTCACCGATGAAGAATCGCTGGCGTGGCAGGAGAACTACTACCGCTACATCATCGCACGCTGGGCCTACTCCCCGGCCATCGCCATGTGGCAGACCATCACCGAGATCAACGGCACCGAGTCATACGACCAAACCAACCCCTGGCACGAGAACTTGAATGCCTATTTCCAGGAGAACGACCCCTACCGCCACCCCACGACAGCCACCATGTCCGGCTCCGTGGACTGGCCCGAGGGTCATGCCGTGATGGACGTTCCCCAGGTGCACCTCTATGAGTTCCTGGACGATCCCATCGAGGCGGCAGCCCAGTTTGCCCGTTGGACCGAGCTGATGTGGGACCGGGAGGAGAAGCCGAACTGGGTCGGCGAGTACGGGAACCGTGGTCAACAGTTCTATCCGGAGATGCTCCATCACTCGAGCTGGGCCTCCCTCGGTGCCGGGGCCGCGATGACCCCGAGTGAATGGAACGACGGAGCCTCCTACGGACGGTTCGACGACGAGATGGCGGCCGACATGGCACGGCTGGCGACCTTCGTCGAGGAGGTGCCGCTGGTCACCTACGACCCGGCTCGGGTCGGTGTCACCTCGAGCGACCCCGAGCTGCGCGGCTGGGCGGTCGCAGGAGATACCGGCGGCGTCCTCTGGGTCCAGGACTTCGCCCTCGAGGGCTCGACCATGGATGAGATCCGGGCCGACCAAACGGTGCGCACCGGAGCCTCCGTCGCCCTGGACTCCCTGGCGGGAGGAACCTGGACCATCACCCCCTTCGACACTTGGGCCGGGGTGTGGATGGAGCCGATCACCCTCGACTGCCCCGGCGATGAGCCGTGTCAGCTGACCCTTCCCGAGTTCAGCCGTGACATCGCCTTCAAGCTGGAAAAGAACTGAGTTGCAAGTCAGCTCTCGCTGGAGGTCGCCCAGATGTTCAGGTTGCCGTCCACGGCGTGGCGATCGATCTCGGCCAATTCCTCACCGGTGAAATCGAGGTAGTCCAGCGCACCGAGCAGGTTCTCCAGCTGCGACCAATTCCTGGCGCCGACCAGGGCCGAAGTCACGCGTGGGTCCCGCAACACCCACGCCACCGCCATTTGGGCCAGCGTTTGACCACGTCGTTTGGCGATGTCGTTCAGCCCGCGCACCCGCGCCAGGTTCTCCTCGGCCAGCATCTTTCGATCGAAGGAATCTCCGGTGACCGCTCGTGAGCCCTCCGGGATGCCGTTGAGATATTTGTCGCTGAGCAGGCCCTGCGCGAGCGGCGAGAACACGATGCAGCCGATCCCTTCCTCACCCAGCACATCGAGAAGGCCGTCCTCCACCCAGCGATTGAGCATGGAATAGGAAGGCTGGTGTATGAGACAGGGCGTCCCGAGGCTTCGCAGGATGGCGGCCGCTTCACGGGTCTTGGCCGGGCTGTAGGAGGAAATCCCGACGTAGAGCGCCTTGCCGGCGCGAACCGCACTGTCCAGGGCCGCCATCGTCTCCTCCAGGGGTGTCGATGGGTCGAAACGATGGGAGTAGAAGATGTCGACATAGTCCACCTCCATCCGGCGCAGACTCTGGTCGAGACTGGCCGTCAGGTACTTGCGCGATCCCCACTCGCCGTAAGGACCGTCCCACATCCAGTATCCGGCCTTGGTGGAGAGAATCATCTCGTCTCGATACCGGCGCAGATCGCCGGCCATCACAGATCCAAAGTTGGTCTCGGCCGACCCCGCCGGTGGCCCATAGTTGTTGGCGAGATCGAAATGGGTGATGCCGTGATCGAACGCCTCGAGGAGCAGCTCGCGGGCGGACTCCGAGATCGAGTCCCCACCATAGTTGTGCCAAAGCCCGAGCGAGATCCGGGGAAGATCGAGCCCACTTCGCCCGCATCGGGCATACGTCATCTGGTCATAGCGGGCTTCATCCGCGGTGTGCAACATCCATCTCCGTGATCGAGTCCCCGGACTATGGCAGATGGGACCCACCGCATCGGCCACAGGCACATATGCCAGACTCGCCTTGGCATGGGACACATAGTGGTTGGAGTTGACGGTTCCGAGGAGAGCCTTCGCGCGTTGAAGAAGGCGATCGATGAGGCGGTCCTCCGCCGGGCCGACCTCCATGTCCTCCACGCAGTCGATCTCAGCCCTGCCCTGCTCCACCTCCCGCACGATGTCACCGTCGACACTCGTGATTTGGCCAACGAGCAGAGAACCAAGGTCTGGACGGCGGCGCAACCCATTCTGGAAGACGCAGGCCTGGAGGTGGTGCGGGTCGACCGTGAAGGTCGCCCGGGTCAGACCCTAGTCGAGTATTGCGCCGAGATCGGGGCCGAGCTACTGGTGGTCGGCACCCGGGGCCGGGGCCGGGTGAAGAGCTTCCTTCTCGGTTCGACCGCCCAGGATCTGGCGAACAGTGAGACCTGTGACCTGATGTTGGTCAGATGATTGCCGGCCGACTTTGGACGTCTGGCTCCATGGGAGCGAGATCGAGCCCAAACCGGGGTCTACGTTGAGAGCGAGCGCATCAAGCTCCTTGCAATCGTCCAAACAGACCCCGGTCGGCCGGAGCTTCCGCCGCGTCGGATTCGCCGCGCCAAGGTCGGCCGGCTTTCAATCAACCGTCTTCTTGATCGTCTCGTAGATCCGGTCCACCGAAGGGATCGCCAGGTCTTCCAGGGCCTCGGCTGCCGGAAGCGGGATATGGGGCGTGGTGATCCGGACCACCGGGCCATCGAGATCCCAGAACGCCTCTTCGGCGACGATCGATGCCACCTCGGCGCCCCACCCACACAACCTCGGATTCTCTTCAACCGTGAACATCCGGCCCGTCTTCGCCACCGAGCCCAGGATGGACCTGGTATCGAGAGGGACCAGGGTCCGAAGGTCGATCACTTCCGCCGAGACCCCTTCCGCTGCCAGACGCTCGGCCGCCTCGAGTGCCCTTGGCACCATGAAAGCCAGGGCGGCAATGGTGCAATCGCTGCCGGAACGAACCACTCGGGCCTCGCCGAGCCGGGCCACGATTTCGGTGTCAGGAAGGTCGGCCTTGGTCGCCATCAAGGACTTGTGCTCGAAAAAGACCACAGGATCGGGGTCTCGCACCGCGGCCGCCATCAGGCCGACGACATCCTCAGGGGTGGAAGGCGCCACCACCTTGAGCCCTGGAATCATCATGCACCAGTTCTCAACGCTCTGGCTGTGCTGGGCCCCAAAGCGCACCCCGCCGCCGTTTGCGGTGCGGATGACCAAAGGGATGGTCAATTGCCCTCCAGTCATGTACCTGGTTTTCGCGATCTCGTTGGCGACCATGTCGAAGCACACCGCGAGGAAGTCGGAGAACATGATCTCGGCGATCACCGGCACCCCGGTCATGGCCGCCCCCATCGCCGCCCCGAGAATCGCCTGCTCCGAGATGGGGGTGTCCCGAATCCGAGTCGGGCCGAACTCCTCCAACAGGCCCACGGTGGTCTTGAAGACACCCCCGGCTCCTGCGATGTCCTCACCCAGCATGACCAGGCTCGGGTCCCGCCGCATCTCCTGGGCAATGCCCCTGGCCACGGCCTCCCGGTAGCTCAGTTCCGCCATGACGAGCCTCCGTCGGCCCAGACGTCCGTCATCAGCACATGCTCAGCGGGCCGTTCACCGGCCTTGGCATAGGCGGTCGCCTCTTCGACGCGATCCGCCACCTGGTGGACGATGTCGGAGAGACGGGACTCGGGGACACCCAGACGCAGCATCCGCTGGTGATAGGTGGGCAACGGGTCGTGGGCCAACCACGCCTCGACCTCCTCGACCGGCCGGTACTTGCCGGGGTCGGCGCGGCTATGACCGCCGTGCCGATAGGTGACAGCCTCGATGAGGGACGGCCCTTCTCCCCCACGGGCTCTCTCGAACGCCAAACGGGCGGTGACCAAGACCTCGTCGGCGTCGTTGCCGTCGATGACAACCTGCTCCAGGTCGTAGGCGGGCGCGCGACCCGCCGCCGGGTGGGCGGTGGCCGTCACCAGATCGATCGGCGTGTACTCCATGTAGAGGTTGTTCTCACAAACGAACACCACCGGGAGCTTCCACACCGAAGCCAGGTTGAGGGCCTCGTGAAACGCCCCGATGTTGGTGGTGCCGTCGCCGAAGAAGGCTACCGCTACCTGGTCGGTCCCCCGAAGCTGCGCCGACCACGCTGCCCCATTTGCGACACAGAGATGAGCCCCAATGATGGCGTAGCTGCCCATCATCCCGTGCTCGACAGAGGTGAGATGCATCGAGCCGCCCTTGCCGCCCAGTATCCCGGTGTCCCGGCCCAGGAGCTCCGCCATCACCGGGCCCAGTTGGCCCCCTCTGGCGATGGTGTGGGCATGGCCCCGGTAGGTGGCAAAGGTGTAGTCGTCGGGGCGCATCGCCTTGGCCACACCGGTGGCTATCGCCTCCATTCCCAGCGAGAGATGACTGGTCCCCTTCACCAGGTTCTGCATGAAGAGGTCGTAAACCCTGTCCTCGAATTGGCGGAGGAGCTGCTGCATCTCGAACATCTCGATCCTGGTGTCGAGATCGATGTCGAGCCGATCGTTGTC
>DATDPT010000032.1:0-3067 GCA_035292605.1 Acidimicrobiia bacterium | reverse complement strand
ATCCAAAAGCGATCGCCGAAGCGGCCATTGAGGAGGCGGAGGCCGACGGGTCGATCCAGAGCCTGCTCGATCGGGTTTCGTTCCACGCAGTGACCCCTGAGACCTGGGCGCTTTGGGGGGAGGATGGGAGAAGTTGGTACTCGGTCAACACCCCCGGTGAACTGGAGGAGGGTGTCCGCCGCTTTCTCTGAATAACCCCTGGCCATCGCAGACATGAAGACGGGGCCTAGGCAGGCCCCGTCTTCTTCTGGCGGTTGCTGGGATTCAGGGGGCCACGGATGTCGTGGTTCCCGCCAGGCTTGTCGTTGTCTCAGTGCCAGCCGGCGCGGTGGTTGATGTCCCATCGTCCGGGTTATCGGTGTCACAGGCGACGAGCGCCAGGCTCAATGCCAGCGCCGACGCGAGGAGACCTTTGGTCACCCTGTTCTTCATGTTTGTGCCTCCACATCCGCTCGGAGCGAGCGGCATAGGGGCCTTATTCCACGTTCGGGCGAGTTTCAAACATGGTTTTCCACGAAGGTTGGGCGAATAGGTCAGGCACACCGCCTCACCTAGCATGAACGACGTGCCCAAGGAGGCTGCTATCTCACCAAGCGCCAGACCCGGTGAGGCCTGCGGGGTAATCGCTGCGTATACCCCCAAGGAACGCGCGGCCAATCTCATCTACTTCGGCCTCTTCGCCCTTCAACACCGCGGACAGGAATCGGCCGGGATCGCGACCTCCGATGGTGAGACCGTCACTGTCTTCAAGGACCTCGGCCTGGTCGCACAGGTATTCGACGAATCGACGCTGGCCGGTCTAGACGGCCATGTCGGGATCGGGCACACCCGGTACTCCACCACCGGCTCCAACAACTGGGCCAACGCCCAACCCGTCCATCGTCAGGTCGGCAACACCAGTCTGGCGTTGGGTCACAACGGGAACCTCACCAACACCCGCCAGCTCGCGGCAGAGCTGGGGATCTCCGGTGCCACCACCGACTCCGATCTGATGGCTGAAGGGATTGCCCGGGAGCTCGACGACGAGCGGTCCGATTCTCGTGGGCTGGAAATGGCGATCATGAGGGTGGCGCCAAACTGGAAGGGTGCCTTCTCCCTGGTCATCATGGACCAGGGAAGAGTGGTCGGTCTTCGCGACCCCAATGGATTCCGCCCCCTCTGCCTCGGCTCGCTTCCTGACGGTGGCTGGGTCATCGCATCGGAGACCGCCGCCCTCGATCTCATCGGGTCCCGTTTCGTCCGTGAGGTTGCTGCAGGCGAAATGGTGGTCATCGACGCCGGGGGAGTTCACAGCTACCACCCCTTCGACCAGGTGACCCCCGGTCTCTGTCTCTTCGAATTCGTGTACTTCGCCCGGCCCGACAGTCAGATGTACGGGCGGAGCATCCACGGGGCGCGTCATCAGATGGGTCAGGTCCTCGCCGCCGAGCACCCGGTCGAGGCCGATGTGGTCGTCCCCGTTCCCGAGTCCGGGATACCGGCCGCCCAGGGGTTCGCCGCCGCCAGTGGCATCCCCTACACCGACGGATTGGTCAAGAACCGCTACATCGGTCGCACCTTCATCGAGCCGACGCAAACGATCCGGGATCGCGGGATACGGCTCAAGCTCAATCCGATCGTGGAGAACTTGAACGGGAAGCGGGTGATCCTGGTCGATGACTCCATCGTCCGCGGCTCGACGACCCGCAAGCTGGTGCAACTGATTCGAGAAGCAGGTGCGGTCGAGGTTCATCTGCGGGTCTCCTCGCCTCCCTACCGCTGGCCTTGCTTCTACGGCATGGACACCTCGGATCGGTCGACATTGATCGCATCCCGCATGGACATCGAAGGGATCCGTCAGCATCTGGGGGCGGACTCGCTCGGCTACTTGTCTCTGGAGGGCCTGCTCGGGGCAACCGGTGTCGCCGACGCCGGGTTCTGCACCGCCTGTCTGTCCGGGGAGTACCCGACCGAGATCCCCGAGGTGACGGACAAGTTCCAGCTCGAGCGTTCCTGAAGTGACCTCATATCGGGAGGCCGGGGTCGACCTCGACGGCGCCGACCGTCACGTGGCCAACATCTCGTCGGTTGTCACCTCGACCTGGGCGGCGGAAGTGATCGGGGGATTTGGTGGCTTCGCGGCAGGAGTCGAGATCCCTGAGGGTTACCGCCGGCCGGTGTTGATGATGTCGATCGACGGTGTCGGCACCAAGTTGGAGTTGGCACGACGCGCCGGGCGCTGGGATGGGGTGGGCATGGATGTGGTCGCCATGTGTGTCGACGACCTGGCAGCGTTGGGCGCCCGGCCCATCGGATTCGTCGATTACCTGGCGGTCGGAGCCCTCGACGAGGAGCGCGACCTGGCGATCGTCACCTCGATTGCCACAGCATGTCTCCAAGCCGGGTGCCCGCTGTTGGGCGGGGAGACGGCCGAGCATCCCGGGGTGATGGCACCTGATGCGGTCGACCTGGCCGGCGCGGTGATGGGCGTGGTCGAGAACGGGGAGGAGCTCAGTCCGGGCAAAGTCTCCCCGGGCGACCTGTTGGTCGGGCTCAGGTCACCCAACCTCCGATCGAACGGGTTCTCCCTGATCCGTTCGCTATTCGCCGACAGCCTCGACGAGCACCTCGAGAGCTTTCTCGCGCCGTCGGTGATCTACTCGCCATCGGTACAGCGGGCGGCGTCCACCGGCGCCGTGCATTCCGCGGCTCACATCACAGGTGGGGGAATCATCGGGAACATCCCCAGGAGTCTGCCTGCTCACCTCGGGGCCACGATCGACACCTCAGCTTGGGCAGTGCCACCGGTGTTCGAGTCGGTGGCAGCAATGGGAATGCCCCGAGAGGAGATGTTCCGCACCTTCAACATGGGCATCGGGTTTTGCCTGGTGGTTGACCCCGAGCTGCTCGATGAGGTCCTGGAGGCCACCGCCGAGCACGAGCCGGCCGTGATCGGCGTCGTCACGGCAGGCGGAGGGCTCGACATCCGATGAGCTTTGGCAGGGCGACGTCGGTCCATAGCTCGGACGGCCGGACCTGGACCGGGGCGATCGAGCCCGATTGGGACATATTCGAGAACGCAAACGGG
>DATDPT010000031.1:0-5473 GCA_035292605.1 Acidimicrobiia bacterium | reverse complement strand
CGGTAGTCACCGGCTTTGCGCCAGACTGCGACGAACGTGTCCTGAATCGCTTCTTCGACCAGAGTGGGGTCATTCGAGCGGTGTGAGAGGCGAGCCGCCAGCCACGGCGCATGACGCTCGTGGAGGATGCGCAGGGCATCGAACCGTCCGTCGGCTATGGCCGCAAGCAACTCGGCGTCGGTCATCACCCCATTGTCGTGATCAGGATGGCCTTCGGTTCACGAGAATCACCGCAGTGACGATTTCGGACCTCGGGATATGGCGTTTGCCCCTAGGTCAGATCGACAATCGGCAAGTCGGTCTTGGCGAAATCGTCTCCAACACAGAGGACGGAGGCTCCGGTGCCGGTCGCCAGGGCGTAAACGAAGGTATCACCAAAGTTCAGCCCTGCTGGATGTCTTCCTTTGCCAAAGCGGCGCCAGCCATCTATCGCCGCATGAGCGTTCTCTTCGTTGACCTCGATGACCTCCAGATGACCTGCTCGGATGAAGCGTTCCAGCACAGCATTGCCCACTGGCCCCAGGCGGGCTTCCAGGACAATCCCGAGTTCGACAAGTGTCGCCGCAGAGATCAGGAGGCGATCAGAGTCCTCCATGGCGTGAGCCACCTGGCCACCTGCTGACTCGCCAATCAACAATGCGACGACCGCTGAGGTGTCAACGACGACGTCACTCAATTGGGGAGCCCGAACTCGTCGTATCCGATGATCTGATCAGGTGTCCGATCGTCGAGAACCGGATACTCGGCAACCTCGGCGGCGAGATCGAGGAGCTTCTTGCGGGTTCCCGGCTTGCGCCGTTCTCGCTCCAAGCGCTGACGCAACGAGATGACCACCGCGTCGGTTATCGACTCACCAGTGGTTTCGGCAAGTTCCCTTGCGAGTTGGTCTGCTTCGTTGTTCTTGATGCTGAGCGCCATGGTGGTGCCAGTATAGACAACGCAGTCCCTAGGCAGAACAAGGGGGCAGAAGACGCCTCGATCAGGTCAGTTGGTCCAGCCTCGCCGCTCACAATACGACCGGTAGCGAGCCCGTTGACGGGCAGCGGCCAGGGCAGGAGCGGCGACGACCAGCACGTCTACGGCGCCCACCACAGATCCGAAGAACTCCGACGCCCCATGCTCCTCGAAGACCAGCGTCGAGATGGCGACACCGATCGGCAGGACCAACCATGCCGTGAGCGCCAGCCACCCAACCCAGGTGTGACCCTTGAGGAGGCAGACTGCCCCCGCCAGGATGTCCGCTGAAAGCAGCGCCGATACCAGGACGATGAGGAGCAGGGCATCGGGGTCGTCGAGGCCGGTCAAATCAAGACCCAAGAACACCAAGGCCGCACCAATCAGCCATGACTCGGCCATGATCCGTCTGCTCGGCCAGTGAGGTGTCGCCAGTGGCGCCACCCGCACGCCGCTGCGATTCCGATAATCAGTCTGCATCACGCCGTCGCTTTCTGAGCCTCGACTGACTAATCGGCCGCGCTGACGCGCCTGTGCTTTGGGACGTTGGAACGATTCCTTGAACTGGCACGACTATGGGACCAACGACCCTTCCCGACCTGCCCGCCTTGGTCTTAAGGTCGGCGCAGGAGCCCGGTTGGAGGGTGCTTGGCGGCGAAGGAGGTAGGAGATGGCCGATCGGCTTCAGGAGGCCATGGACAGGTTGCGGCTCATCGAGAGCCCGTCGCTTCCGATTCTGTCCGTGTACCTCAGTCTGGCGCCGGAGCGGATCGAGAGACGATCGATAGGCGGCCGGCTGCGCGACTTGCTCGATCCGATCGAGAAGCTCGCCGCGTCCGGTGACTTGGATCACGACTCCTCCATGTCTCTGCGGGCGGGTGTTCATCGCGTCCTCGACATGTCACCAGCCTTCACAGGGGAGCTGGGTCATGGGGTCGCCGTGTTCGTCTGCGATGGGCTGGATCTGGACGAGCATCTGACCATGCCGCGGAGAATCTGGGACTGCGCGGTGGCCGGGCCGCAGCCATACCTGCGGCCTCTCCAGGCGGTATTGGACGAATACCGCAAGGTGGCCGCAGTCGTGCTCGACGCCAGGGGTGCGGAGATCGTGACCTTTCACATGGGAGAGGTCCTTGATCGCCAGGTGATCGAGGCCGAGGAGTTGAGGAAGTCGAATCTGTCCGGCTGGTACGGGCTGGAGGAGCGGAGACATCGTCAGCATGCCGAAGAGGCACGCAACCACATGTTTCGGGAGGTGGCCGAGCATCTCGATCGGCTGCGCAGGCACTCGGGAGTCGATCTGGTTCTGGTGGGTGGTCAGGAGGAGGTGACCAATGCGCTCCTGTCCTTCCTGGACGAGAGGGTGCGATCGATCACGGACACGTTCGTGATCGACCTCAACACACTCACCCCGGCTCGGCTCGCATCGAGGGTGTCCGAGATCGAAGAGGCATTCGAGCGTGCCGAGGAGACAGGTCAGGTCGAGGAGGCCTATGCCGCTGCGAGCGCCGGCGACCTTGCCGTCGTGGGGATCGCGCCAGTGGTGAGGGCAGTGAATCGCCATGCCGTCGCTCGGCTTCTGCTGCACGACGGGGCGTCACTCGAGGGGTCGACATGTGGGGAATGCGGGGCACTGTCACTTCCGGTCATGGTGTGTATCGAGTGCGGAGGCGAGGTTGCACACCTTCCCGATCTACTCGAAGCGCTGTCCCGCTCGGTGGTGGATGCCGGCGGATCCGTCGAGCACGTCATGGCCCCGACCAGGCTCGCCGAGGACCTGGCGGCCGCCCGTCTACGTTTCAAGATCCGGTGAGTCTCTGATGCATGCATGGCAGGTGGCATTCCCGGGGCCTATCGCCAGTGGTCCGCTCGAGTTTCGTGATGTGCCCGTGCCCCGTCCCGGGCCGGGAGAGATCAGAGTCCGGGTACTGGTCTGCGGGGTGTGCCGCACCGATCTCCACCTGGCCGAAGGTGACCTGCCTTCCCATCGTGACCTGGTCGTGCCCGGCCACGAGGTGGTGGGGGTGGTCGATGACTTGGGGACGGGCGCGGGCAGGTTCGCCTTAGGGGATCGGGTGGGGATCGCTTGGCTGCGGCACACGTGCGGCGCATGCCGTTGGTGTCAGCGCGGTGCGGAGAACCTCTGCATCGAGCCCGAATTCACCGGCTGGGATGCCGATGGCGGCTTCGCCGAGTATGCCGTGGTCGACGAGGCCTACGCCTATGCGATCCCGGAGAGCTTCGACGACGAGCAGGCCGCACCACTTCTGTGCGCCGGGATCATCGGCTACCGGGCGTGGCGTAGAGCCGAGCTCCCCGTCGGGGGACGGCTCGGCATCTACGGATTCGGGGGGTCGGCACATCTCACCGCCCAGGTGGCGTTGCACGACGGAGCGACGGTCCACGTCCTGACCAGGTCGCCCGAGGCCCGGGGCTTGGCGCTGGAGCTGGGGTGCCTCGGCAGGCGATGCATACGCCGAGCCACCCGAGAGACTGGACGCAGCGATCCTGTTCGCCCCGGTGGGTGACCTGGTGCCCACTGCCCTGCGCGCCCTCGATCGCGGTGGGACATTGGTGATCGCCGGTATCCACCTGAGCGACATCCCCGCACTCCGGTACGCCTGGCTGTTCGAGGAGCTTCAGATCCGTTCGGTCACCGCCAACACTCGGCAGGACGGAGTGGAGCTGCTGGATCTTGCCACCCGGATACCTATTCGACCCACCACCACGGTGTATCCGCTGGAGGCCGCCCACCAAGCCCTCACCGATCTGGCCCACGATCGGGTCAACGGGGCTGCGGTGTTGAGGGTGTCCGGCTGAGGCAAGGGTCGGGAGTGGCGCGAGTGAAGGCACCCCAGGCGGGGTACGGCTCAATTCGAGCTTCTGTTCACTAGGTTCCCTCTTGAGCGATCGGAGTGCCTCGAGATGTGGTCACCGCAATGCGCCTAGGCCGAGCCTTCGGTATCGAGGTGCGCATCGATCCGTCCTGGCTGGTGATCGCCTTCCTGGTCGCCTGGTCGTTCTACGCCCAATTCGATCTCGAGTTCCCCGGGCTGGAATCGGAAGCCAATGTCCTACTGGCGGGCGGATCTGTCGTTGTGTTCTTCGGATCGGTCCTCTTGCACGAGCTCAGTCACTCGGTGGTGGCCCGGCGCCTGGGCATCCCCGTGGAAGGGATCACGCTGTTTCTGTTCGGCGGTGTGACCAAGACCAGGATGGAGGCACGACAGCCACGAGACGAGTTCCTCATCGCGGTGGTTGGCCCGGTGACCAGCCTTGCCCTCGCCGGCCTGCTGTGGCTGGTGGTGAACCTGACCGGAGATGTCTTTCCCGATCCGGTTCAGTACGCGTTGGGGTATCTGGGCTGGCTCAACCTACTTTTGGGGGTCTTCAACCTTCTCCCTGGTTTCCCCCTCGATGGGGGCCGGGTGCTGCGATCGATCCTGTGGCGGGCCACCGGGAGCTTGACCAGGGCCACCCAGGGAGCCGCTTGGGGCGGGAGGATCATCGCCATGATCATGATCGGCTTTGGTCTCCTCTCCGTGTTCCAAGGAGACCTGGGTGGGTTGTGGTTGGCGGCCATCGGTTGGTTTCTCCTCCAGGCTGCCACGGCCGCTGACCAGGATGCGATGCTCCGACGCCTGCTGAGAGAGGTGAGGGCGAGTGACCTGATGTCCCCGAATCTGGTGACCATTCCCTCCAACGCCACCATCAGGGAGGCGGTGGACGAGTACTTCCTCCGTTACGACCACTCAGCCTTCCCGGTGGTGGAGGAAGAGAAGACAGGCTTGCTGACTCTCAGGGCGGTTCGCCAGATCCCACGTGACCAGTGGGAGATCCGTCAGGTGTGGACCGCCACGACCAATCTCGAGCAAACGTGCACGGTCGGGCCCGACACACCGATGGACGAAGTCATGGAACGCATGCGCCAAGAGGGGCAGGATCGGGTTCTGGTGCTCGATGCAGGTCAGGTGCTGGGGATCATCACGTCGCAGGACATCGTTCGGTGGGTGCGACGCTCAGAGGAGTTGGGCCTGGCTCGAACCGGCGGCTGACGGCGCCTCTACGAGCCGGCGGAGACCTGGCTCAGGGTTTCGACGAGCCTGTGCTCGCCCTGTTCGGCCTCGAGAATGATCGGAATGGTGCGGACCACGGTGTCGGGATTGAGACTGATCGAGTCGATCCCCATCTCCACCAAACGGCGGGCGACTTCGGGGAAGTCCGACGGCGCCTGACCGCAGATCCCGATGTGCCGGCCGTGGCGATGAGCACCGTCCACGGCGAGCCGGATCATCTCCATTACTCCTTCGTCGCGCTCATCGAAGTCGAACGCAACCAACTCGGAGTCCCGATCCACACCGAGCACGAGTTGGGTCAGGTCGTTCGAGCCGATGGAGAAGCCATCGAAGATCCCGGCGAAGGCATCCACCTGAACCACATTGTTCGGGATCTCACACATGACATACACCTCCAGGCCGTTCTCGCCGCGCCGCAGCCCATGAGACGCCATTACCTCGAG
>DATDPT010000030.1:0-2764 GCA_035292605.1 Acidimicrobiia bacterium | reverse complement strand
GTGGGTCGTTGCCGTGTCCCTTGGCGCCGGCAGCGATGTTCATCGTAGCCACTCGACGCGATTGCGCAAAGCAGCCTTCGAATTCAACTATCGGATCAACCGTTCCAGCTCTGAAGTATCGGGTTCTATCACCTCGATTCGCTCCGGGAGCTGGAACAGCTCGTCATGAATCTCGGGCCACTCCGGGGAGTGACCCAGGCTTGCCCTGATCGTCTCAGAGAACTTGGCGGGGTGCGCAGTGGCGACCACTACCTGAGGCAGGTTGGTCTTGGTGGCCACTCCGACATGCCAGGCCGCGGCGGTGTGAGGGTCGAGGACGTAGCCGTGGTCGCGGTACACGTCGGCGATGGTCTGGCGAATCTGACCGTCGTCGGCGTAACCGGCCGCAAACTCGACCTGCGGATCGCCGGTGAAACGCTCGAGGTTGGAGGGGAGGCCGACATCCATCGCCGGCGCCACCGTGGCCACGACCGGTCGGTGGCTCATCGACCCTGTGCTCACCAGATCGGCGAGACCCTGATTGGCATTGTTGGCAATCGTGATGGTGCCGATAGGAACCCCCATCCGTTTCGCCAACCAACAGGAATAGACATTTCCGAAGTTCCCCGTGGGAACCACCACGTCGAACCTCTCCCCGACGCTCGATCCGAGGAACACGTAGTAACCGACCTGGGCGGCGATCCGTGCCCAGTTGATCGAGTTGAACGCCAACAGGTCGCGATGTGACCGAAACGCCTCCTTGACCAGCGTCTGGCATTGGTCGAACGTCCCCCGCACCGCCACCGCCGAGACATTGCGGTCGTCGACCGTCGTCATCTGGCGGCGTTGGAAGTCGGACACCATCCCCTCCGGGTAGAGGACGACGATCCTCATGTTGGGCCTTCCCCGAATCGCCTCGATGGCCGCCGATCCGGTGTCCCCCGATGTGGCCCCGAGGATTACGCCGGTCCGGGCGACGAGCTCCCGCTCGAGGAGCCCGCCCAAGACCTGAAGGGCGTGGTCTTTGAAGGAGAGCGTCGGCCCCCAAAACAACTCGAAGACAAACCGATCACCGACCGGGACGACGGGGGCGATGCCCGGATGCCGGAAACGTGAAGCCGCCTGCTCGACCAGATCCTTGGTTTCGCTGGCGCCGAACAGCCCAAGCGTGGACGACAGGGCCTCCACATAGCCCCACTGCTCCCAGCCTTCGGGAAGGACCGGGATCTCGGTGGGAACGTAGAGCCCACCGTCCGGGGCGAGGCCTGCCAACACGACGCCGGGGAAATCGAGCTCCGGCGCGTCACCCCTGGTCGAGACGTACTTCACCCCCGGGAGGGTAGGGCCGGTGCTTTCGATAGGATTGACCCTTCGATGCTCCCGTAGCTCAGGGGATAGAGCGCCGGCCTCCGGAGCCGGGTGCGCAGGTTCGAATCCTGCCGGGAGCGCCCGACTTCTTGTCAGCCCGCTTCAATAGACTCCCCTTCATGCCTCGCTCAATCTGGAAAGGCGCCATCAACTTCGGTTTGGTCACCATCCCGGTGGGTCTGTACACCGCGACGGACAACAAGACCCCGAAGTTCAAGCAGCTCCGCAAGACGGACCACTCCCCCATCCGCTACAAGCGTGTCGCTGAAGCCGACGGCAAGGAGGTGGAGTGGGACGACATCGTCAAGGGCTATGAATTCGAGAAAGACCGCTATGTGGTCTTCACCGATGAAGAGTTGGAGTCGACCCACACCGACAGCAACAAGCTGGTTGATGTCGTCCAATTCGTCGATGAATCGGAGATCGACCCGATGTTCTACAAGTCCTCCTACTACTTGATCCCGGAGAAGATCGGGGTCAAGGCCTATCGGATACTGGCCGAGGCGCTCATAGACAAAGGGCGGGTCGCCATTGCCAAAGTCTCAATTCGTGAGAAGCAGCAACTGGCCACCCTGAGGGCCAGGGATGGCGTCATCGTGATGGAGACCATGTATTGGCCCGATGAACTGCGTGACGCGGAGTTCGAAGAACTGGACGCCACCGTCGAGATCCGGCCCGAGGAAGTGCAAATGGCGGCCTCGCTCATCGACAATCTGACCAAGCCCTTCGACGCCGAGAGTTTCGTCGATCGGACGCGGGAGGCGATTGCGGAGCTGGCAGCCAAGAAGGTCGCCGGAGAGGAGATCGTGACCACGTCCTCGCCGGAGCCGACCAAGGTGGTCGACCTTCTCGAAGCGCTCAAGGCTTCGGTGGAGGCCACCAAGTCCAAAGAGGTCAAGACCGCGAAGGCCGGCTAACCCGGTCCCTCCTCGTCCCAGGTGACGGTCTCGGGGTCGGCGATCTCGATTCCCTTGTAGACCGGGGCCCTGAGGTGGAGGTCGTGGGTCCATTCCTTGTACTCGACGTCGACCACTATTCCCGGTTCCACCCACACCGGCCGGTTCGGGTTGGGCACCACCACCTCGTTGTAGAACGGCCTTACAGGGCGTTCCAGCTCATGGAGCGCTATTGAGAAGGCATTGAGCGCCGCCTCATCAAAGCCCGAGCCAACTGCCGCGATCCAGCGCAGGCCCAGCTCGTCGTTCAACCCCACCAGGATCGAGCCGAAGGTAGAAGCCCTCCCTCCTTCACCGGGCAGGTATCCGCCGACGACGGCGCGAAGACGGTGCCTGACCGCGACCTTGCGCCAGTCCGGCGACCTGCGCCCGGGCAGATAGGGAGAACCCGCCCTCTTGGCGACGATTCCCTCCAGACCCTGGCCTTGTGCGGCCTCGAACAATGAGAGCCCGTGCTCGGG
>DATDPT010000029.1:0-5518 GCA_035292605.1 Acidimicrobiia bacterium | reverse complement strand
GATGGTCATCGGATAGGGGGCAATCTCCCGCACCCTCCAGGAGAGGCTGAGCACGGGCCAGGAGTCGACCAGCCAGAAAGCGGTGCAGGCGGCGGTGACGACCACTGCGATCTGGACCAGGGAGGCTCCGATGAGGGCGGCCAGCATCAGCCCGATGCTGCCGATTGTCCATTCGATCCCGATCTGAGCCGAGGCGTAGGCGAGGAGACCGATCCCCAGCACCAACTGGACCAGGCCCTTGATATCGAACATCTCGGACATGTAATAGAACATCATGTTGAGGGGACGGAAGTAATACTTGATGAAGCTGCCCTCCTCGATATGGAACCGAAGCTGCCAGATGTGATCGAAAAGGACCTGCATCGGGGAGATGGCCACCATGTAGAAGGCGTAGATGAAGACCATCTCTTTGAGGGTCCAACCGGCGAGATCGGTGATCGACCCGAAAAGGACCCAGAACATCCCCAATGTGACGAGACTCGAGAGGAACATCCCGATCGAGCTGATGATGAAGTCGGCGCGGTAATGCATCCGCGCTTTTATGTACTGGGCCTCGATGATGAAGTAGAGGCGGATGTACTCACGAAGCGAACGCACCCTCAACCTCCCGCGACCCGCAACACCCTGATGGCGCGGTTGTAGAAGAGACGGGTGAAGACGAAGAGGGTGCCCACCCACAAGAACTGGAAGGCGAGTCGTTCCAGGAGCAGACCGAGCCCCTGATCGGGCTGGGTGATCATCATCAGCGGCGTGTGATAGATCGCGGAGAAGGGGAGCCACCGGAGCAGGTTCTGCAGACCCTCCGGGAAGAACTGAATCGGGATCAGCGCCCCCGACAGCGCCAGGATCAAGGTCTCTTTCACCGTTACCAGACCCCAGATCGACTCGGTGTAGAACCCGGTCAGCCCAACGGCATAGTCGAAACAGAAGCTGATCAGGAAGGCCAAGAACAGGCTCACCGGGAACAGGAGAAGCCCCGCCCCGACCGGTATCGCCACCCCGAAGACAAACGTCAGGAGGAGAGCCGTGGGCACGGTGACGATGAGAATGTTGAGGATGGTGCGACCGCCACCGGAGGCGAGGATCGCCAGCTGATGGTCGATCGGCTTGACCAGGTAGTTGGTGATCCGCCCTTCCCTGATCTCGAAGGACATGAGCCAGTCCACATAGGTGTTGAACAGGATGAACACGGTCGAAGCCAGGGCCACGTAGAGGAAGGTCTGGTCGAAGCTGAGCCCGTTGATGACCTCTTGCCCGTCGTAGACACTGGTCCACAGGTAATAGGCGATCACCATGTAGAGGATGTTCCCGACGATGGTGGCGATGAACCCGAAGCGGTAGACCATTCCCGTCATGAACGAGCCTTTGCTCAGGGCCAGGTACTTCCTCACTGGAGAGCCCCCTCGTAGATCCTCTGCACGACGTTCTCCATCGAGATCTCGACGATCCGAACGTCGTCGACAGGAAAGGTGGTCATCATGAAATTGAGGACGTCGGAGAGCGGAATCCGAGCCTGATCGATGGTCATCGCAGTCCAGGACTCATCTTGGGGCCGAACCATGATCGCCGCCGCCTCCCCGAACCGCTCGGTCAGGCGGGCCTCGATCAGGTCGGTCGCGCCTTGGTCCCCGTCGCCGACTTGGACCTCCAGAGTGCGGAACACCCCGAAGAGCTGGGAGACCTTGTCGGTGCCCCCGTCGTAGAGGATGGTCCCCTTGTCGATGATGATGATCCGATTGCACAACGCCTCGACGTCGCCGAGGTCGTGGGTGGTTAGGATGATCGTGGTATTGCTGACCCGGTTCAGCTCACGGATCAAAGAGCGGATCTTCGCCTTCACCGAGACGTCGAGCCCGATGGTCGGCTCGTCGAGAAACACAACGCTCGGGTTGTGGAGGAACGAGGCGGTGATGTCACAGAGCATCCGCTGGCCCAGGGACAGGGTCCGGACCTGTTGCGAGTAGAGGGAGCTCAGGCCCACCAGGCCGTCGAAGAGAGACAGGTGCGCGTCGAAGGACTTCTGGTCGATCTTGTAGATCTCCTTGAGGATGCGGAAGGACTCGATCACCGGCAAGTCCCACCAGAGCTGGGAACGCTGGCCGAACACCACCCCCATGATCTGTGCCTGACGGATCCGGTTCTCGTAGGGGATGTGATCGTTGACCAGGATCGTTCCCGAGGTGGGTTTGAGGATCCCGGTCATCATCTTGATGGTGGTGGACTTGCCGGCGCCGTTGGGGCCGATGTAGCCCACCATCTCGCCCGGCTCGATGTCGAAGGAGATCCCGTCCACCGCCTTCACCGTGCGGTAGTCGCGGGAGAACAGATCGCGGAACGAGCCGGCCAGGCCCTCATGCCGGTTCAGGATCCTGAAGTGCTTGCTGAGATCCTCGATGTGAATCAGGGCCATGAGGCGAGCGAGTGTATGACTCGGCGGGGAAGGGCCCGCTCCTATTTTTGTCGACCGCAACACGTACGTCTATCTGCTAGGGTACGTACGTGTCGATGACTGCCACCAAATTGCGACAGAACATCTACGCCGTCCTCGACGCCGTCCTCGAGTCAGGTGTGCCCGCCGAGATACGACGCAAGGGAAAACTGCTCCGAATCGTCCCGGTAGAAGATGACTCCGAGGATCGGATGGAACGCCTGCGCCGGCTGCCGGCACGACCGGATCTGATCATCGGCGACCCCGACGAGTTGGTCGAGATCGATTGGTCAGGTCTCTGGAAGCCATGATCCTCCTCGACACCCACGTCGCGGTCTGGCTCGCGGCCGGCGAGATCTCGCGTTTGTCAGAATCCGCTCTCACCGCGATCGAGGAAGCAAGCACCGTCGCTCTCTCCCCGATCACGTTGCTCGAGGTCGCCTATCTGGTCGAGGCGAAGAGACTGACGAGCGAGGCCGCCTTTGTGATCCATGCCCTCACCGCGGGCGCTGGGTTCGACGTGGACGATCAGCCACTGGCACGGGTCGTCGCCAACGCCCTCGGTGCGACCTGGACCAGAGACCCCTTCGACCGGCTCCTGGTCGGCCACGCCTCCCTCACCGGGGCAGGTCTCGTCACCAAGGACCCCACCATCCGAGACCACTACCCCGCTGCCATCTGGTAACTCTCCAAGCCCTCGGAGGGGTCGGGGAATGTCTCTAAGTGAAAGGTCGAGCACGGCGCATAATGCCGGTTCTCGCGCGGGTGATGCGGTCGGTTTTGGCTTACCTGGCCGCGCGTTATGGGCTAGCCCGGGACACGTCAGGGCAAGACAGGCGTTCTTACACTGTCCTATTGTGCAAGAGCGCCTGCAGTACAGCTTTGAAGCTCTGGACGATGCCGAAAAGCGGATTGGCTCCTATGAGCCAGACAACAGATTTGCGCCCCTCGCAGAGACTCTGCTGTGGATAGATCTAATCAACACGGCCTTCTACAAAGTTGACGGTCACGTATACGTGAGCCAGCGTGAGGTTGATGATGCTGGCAAGACGATCGAGGGCCTGAGGTACGCACGCAACAGACTCACCCACAATCCCATGATCTACGGCATGCACGGCATGCAGTACGAAGAAGGAGACTTTGACCCCAGAGACTTCGACCATGGGGACTTCAGGGTTGGGGCTCCCATGTGGCGATGGCGCATTGTGGATGACCTGCCTCCCTGGGACAGAGACAAGACAATTGAATCTGTCTACCGAGAGCACTTGGAGGGCAAAGAAGTAGAGGCCGCCTTGAACGGTGCGGCCAACTTTCTGCGGCGATACCGCACCGGCTGGACGGAACCCGTGTCCTATCGATGATCCCGGGCGAAACCGCCCATATGTGAGACCGCCCGAGATCGGCAAGTCCGGCGTCGAATGTCCAAGCTGATAGGAAGCCGATCGGTCGTTCTCAAATCGGCTCGACACCCGACATATATCGCGATACGATATAGTCGGTCGCCATGGAGAATGCCGTGACTCACGACGAGGACCCACAAGACTTCCTCCCTCTATCCGAATCCGTTTTTCAGATCATGCTTTCCCTGGTCGATAGCGATCGGCATGGGTATGGGATCATCAAGGAAGTAGAAGCGCGGACCGACGGTCGGATCAGCCTCGCCCCGGGCACCCTATATGGAGCGATCAAGCGGCTCCGGCATCAAAGGGTTATCGCCGAGGTGGAACAAAAGGTGGACCCAGAGCTGGGCGATGAACGTCGCCGCTACTACACCCTTACCGGGCTAGGCCAAAGAGTGGCGGGCGCCGAGGCGGCCAGGGTCGCCGACTTGGCTCGTCAGGCGGCTGCAAAGCAGCTGCTACCCGGCTGGTCACAGATCACCGGGCTGGCATGATTGACCAGATTGTTGCCGTGTCTGACCGGCTCTACCGCCTGATCCTCAGCGTCTATCCCCGTGGGTTTCGTGACGAATATGGAGAGGAGATGGCCCAGACCATGCGCGACCAGGTACGTGACGCCTGGACCCAACACGGTGCTGTTGGACTGACCGGACTGTGGCTGAGGGTTTTACTGGACGCAGCACGCTCAGCCTTTGCCGAGCACCTCAAGCAGGGACGGAGTGTGAGTCTCAGCTGGCCCGGCCTCGGGTACGGTTTGGCCGCCGCCATCGGATACCCGCTGGCATTCGTCAGTTTCATCGCCTGGTCAGGCGAACTCGTCGGATTCGAAACAGCTGAGAACTGGCTTCGACACCGTCGCTATCTGTATCCGGTTTTCGCCGGACCGGGTTTTGTCTTGGCGGGTATCGGCCTTCGCGCGCTGTTCCAACGATTGGAAGTCTCGAAAGCTCCGACTATTCAGGGCATTCGGCTCGGAGTCGGGCTGGGACTGGTAGGAATCGCCGGGATCATCGCCGATCTGTTCGGACCAAGTGACTACTTCGCTGGGTTTACCATTCCGGCCGCGTTCGTCTTGTTCACTCTTAGCTTGGCGGCCATGGGCCGCACCGCTCTCCACAGGAGGACGTTCGGAGCCTTCAGCTTCATCCCGCTTGCGGCGGCCGCCTCGGCGGGCGTGTGGTTCCTGTCTCTTCCCCGCCAACTCTCCGGCGGGTTCCACAGTGTCTTTCAGACGTCCTCTACTCTTGCCCACATCACCATGTGGTTCATCCTCGGGGTACTCCTATGGGCCAGTCCACCGGTGAGCAGCCACTATGTCAGGGGTGCCGAGGAAAATAGGTCAACTGGTCTCGACGAAAGCCGGTCGTCTCTATAACCGTCCGGGATCGGCATGGAACCACGGCCATAAATTCCCCCGGGCAACGAGCGAGTCGACCCCGAATGCGGCGGCGCTCATCGTCTCGGCAATCGCAGCCCGACTTTGAAGGAGTAGCGCATATCAATATTTCTGTAGCGGAACCGCCAATATCTGGGACCGTCCGATATCGGCTGCGGTCTCAGGGGATCATCGCAACGCTTCGGCGAGCTTCTGTGATGGTGTCATCCAGCCGAGGGTTTGTCGAGGTCTGGAGTTGAGCGAGTAGGCGGCTTCGTCCAGCTCGGCCTGGGTGAGAGCGGCCATATCGGTGGT
>DATDPT010000028.1:0-28129 GCA_035292605.1 Acidimicrobiia bacterium | reverse complement strand
GTCACGAGCTCCTCGGCCACGGGCTCCTCGGCCACGGGCTCCTCAGTCACGAGTTCCTCAGTCACGAGCTCCTCGGCCACGGTCACCTCGGCCACGGGCTCTTCAGTCGGCTCCTCGGCGACCGGCTCTTGGACGTCTTCGGCAGGTGCCGGCGCCACCTCCTCGACCACCTCCGCACCTTCGGTGTCGGAGCGGATGTCGACCTTGTAGCCGGAGAGTCTGGCGGCGAGGCGAGCATTCTGACCCTCCTTGCCGATGGCGAGAGACAGTTGATGCTCCGACACGACCACGTCGGCGGTCTTGGTTGCTTCGTCGATGTGGACTTCCTTCACCTTCGCCGGCCCGAGCGCCTCGGCGATGAACTGCCCGATGTCGTCGCGCCATTGCACGACGTCCACCTTCTCGCCGCGGAGCTCGTTGACCACCTGTCGCACCCGTGATCCCCTGGCCCCGACGCAGGCACCCTTGGGGTCGACGTTGGGGTCATGGGAGATGACCGCGATCTTCGTCCTGTGACCAGGCTCGCGGGCGATGTTGACGATCTCCACGGTCTCATCGGTCAACTCGGGCACCTCGAGCTCGAGCAGTCTCCGCACCAGGTCGGGATGACTCCTGGAGACGACGATCTGAGCCCCTTTTGCCTCGTTGCGCACTTCGAGGATGAGCGCCTTCACCCGGTTGCCCCGCTCCAGACGTTCGAACGGGATCCGCTCCGATCCGGGAAGGATCGCCTCGGCATCACCGAGGTCGAGGATCACCGATCGGTAGTCCACCTGCTGGACCAGACCGGTCACCAGGTCGCCTTCACGTCCCTCGTACATCTCGAAGACGTGCTCGCGCTTCGCCTCACGCAGCTTGTGCTGCATCACCTGCTTGAACGACTGGGCGGCGATACGCCCGAATGCCTCGCCTTCGGGGGTGTCTTCCCATTCGGTGACGACGTTCCCCTCTTCGTCGAGCTCCTGGGCGTACACGATGACCTCACCGGAGTCGGGGTCGATGGTGACCCTGGCCTCCTCGGCAGCGCCCGGGCTCCGCTTGTAGGCGGCCACCAGGGCGTTGGCAAAGGCGTCGAGGATGGTGTCGACAGCCACCCCTCGCTCCCTGGCGAGGACCTCGATGGCTTCCATCATCGTGTCGAGCTTCATGATTCTCCTTCAGTGGCCCGGTTTGGGGGCCTTCTCCCACCTGAACACCGTGTTCGCGGTGAGTACGTCTTCATAGTTGACAACATGACTCTTGCCGTCGCCCTCAACGGTGAAGGAGGTCTCGCCTGCCTTGGCGATCACACCCCTGACAGTGGTCTTGCCCCCCTCCGAGGCGACCTTGGCGACCACCTCCCGGCCCAGCGACTTCACATAGTGGCTGGGGCGGCGGAGTTTTCGCTCCAGACCCGGTGAGGTGACCTCGAGTTGATAGGGATCGTTGAGCTCGCTCGCATTGTCCAGGAGACGGGATACGCCCCGAGAGACCTCCGCCAACCGCTCGACATCCACGTCTTTGCCATCGACGACGATCCGGAGCACCCGCCCCGGCCCGCGGCCGAGCAGCTCGACATCGTCGAGCTCCAGACGCTCGGCGGTCAGATAAGTCTCGACCACCGGCCAGATGTCCTCCACCGTTGTCACCTATGTCACTCCACAACAATTCAGGTGGGTACCAAAGGCGCCCACCTGATCCAAAAAAGCGTCCTGTTGTCGGATCTGATTATAAGGGAGTTACGTGACCTCAGTGCCGAAGCGCTCGGACTCGACGACACCTCTGACGGTGGTCACCAGGTCGGCGAGGGGTACGTCCGATTTCACCATCCCCCGACGCGCAGTCAGCTCCATGACGCCGTCGGTCACACCGCGAGGCCCGACGGTGACCCGATAGGGAATGCCAATCAGCTCCGAATCGGCGAATTTCACCCCAGGGCGCTCGTCACGGTCGTCGAGAAGCACCTCGATCCCTGCCTCGATCAGCTCTTGATAGAGCCCGTGGGCGGTGTCCATGGTGGGACCGTCGTCGGTCCTGAGCGCGGTGATGACCACCTCGTACGGGGCCACCGAGACCGGCCAGATGATCCCGCCGTCGTCATATGACGACTCGACGACTGCCGCCATCGCACGTTCGACACCGATGCCATAGGAGCCCATGATGATCGGGTGGCTCTGCCCTGATTCGTCCTGGACTGTGGCCCCAAACGCCTCGGAGTACTTGGTCCCGAGCTTGAAGATGTGACCGACCTCGATCCCCTTCCAACGCTCCAATGGACTGCCGCAGACCGAGCACGGCTCCCCGGCGCCAACGGCCCGCAGCTCGGCCCAGACCCCGACACCGACGTCACGGTTTAGATCCACACCCGAGTAATGCCAATCGTCCTCGTTGGCCCCTGTGACCAGGTTCTTTCGACCTTCCAAAGCGAGATCAGCGATGACCGTCGGGCCCTTGACCGACACCGCCCCCAGACTCCCGGGGTCGGCGCCGAGCCACTCCCGGATCTCCTCCGGCTGGGCGGGTCGGATCTCGACCGCACCGGTGACGTCCATCAGCTTCTGCTCCTGAAGCTCGTGATCCCCGCGCAGCAGGACGAGGATCGGCTCTCCGGCGAGAACGTAGACCAATGTCTTGATCTGGCGGTCCGGTGGGGCGATCTCGGGATGGGCCTCGGCAAGCGTCATGATCGTCCTCAGCCCCGGCGTGGGGAACCGTTCGAGGTTGGTGCCTTCCCCATCTTCGATGGGGGCCACGGCTGACGACGCTCGTTCCACATTGGCCCGATAGCCACAGTTGCCGCAGGTGATGATCCAATCCTCTCCGGCCTCGCTGCGCACCATGAACTCGACCGACTCCGAGCCCCCCATCGCCCCCGATGAGGCCTCGACGTCGACCGGATCGAGCCCACATCTGCGGAAAATGGCGAAGTAGGCAGCGCGGTGCTTGTCGAAACCGCTGTCGAGGCCCGGCCGGTCGATGTCGAGTGTGTACGAGTCCTTCATCGTGAACTCACGGACCCTGAGCAGCCCGGATTTGGGGCGTGGCTCGTCACGGAATTTGGTCTGGATCTGGTACCAGATCTGGGGAAGTTCCCGGTATGAGAAGAGCTCGGTTGCGAGGCTGGCAAACACCTCTTCGTGGGTCATCCCCAGAGCGTGATCGACCTGCTTGCGGTCCTGGAGCCGGAAGAGGTTGTCCCCCATCAGGGTCCAGCGCCCACTGGTCTTCCAAATCTCGGCGGGGTGCAGGGCAGGGAGCAGAAACTCCTGGCCACCGATTCGGTTCATCTCCTCCCGGATTATCCCGGCCACCTTGGCTCGAACCCTGACCCCGAGCGGGAGGATCGAATAGGAGCCGGCCGCCAGCTGACGGATGAACCCGCCCCGGACCAGGAGCTTGTGACTTTTTGCCTCGGCGTCAGCCGGGGCGTCTCGAAGGGTGGGGATGAAGGCCTGGGTCCAGCGCATGGTGTGAATCCCTCCGTAATTGGGAGCTGTGGGTCCGTATATGACCCCTCTACGTCCCAATTACGGGAAGAGGAGGCGACGGTAGTCAGTCGGAGGAGGCGACCTCGGCCACACGGGCCCGGCGATCCTTGGAGTGGTTGACATCCCCCTGGATCTGGATCAACTCCTCGCGGGCTGCGGCTGCGATCCCTGCCGCGTTCTCCTGGGCGTGGGCCAGCCGGCTTTCGACACCCTCCTCGACCAACTTGCGCGCCTCGTCGAGAAGAGCTTCGACCATGTCAGCCTCCGGCACCACCCTGACCACCTGGCCCTTGATGAAGAGATGGCCCTTGCCCCGGCCGGCAGCGATCCCGATGTCCGCCTCCCGCGCCTCCCCCGGTCCGTTGACGACGCAACCCATCACGGCCACCTGTATCGGCAGGTTCTCGGCTTCGAGGGCGGCTTGAGCCCTGGTGGCCACGTCGATGACATCGACCTCGGCTCGCCCGCATGACGGGCAGGCGATGAGATCCAACCCCTTGCGCTCCCTGAGACCGAGGATCTCCAGGAGTTGGCGACCGGCCTTGGCTTCCTCGACGGGATCTGCCGTCAGCGAGAACCGGATGGTGTCCCCGATCCCTTCGTCGAGAAGGGTGGCGATGCCGGCAACACCCTTGATCAGCCCGGAGGGAGGCGGCCCGGCCTCGGTCACCCCGAGGTGGAGCGGATAGTCAACCGTCTGGGACAACAGACGATAGGACTCGATCATCGAAGGCACATTGGAATGCTTCACCGAAATCTTGATGTCGGTGAAGTCGACCTCTTCCAGATAGCGAATCTCCTTGAGCGCGGAATCGACCAAAGCCTGAGGGACCGCGCTCCCGTATTGCTCGAGGATGTCCTTGTCTAGCGATCCCGCGTTGACCCCAACCCGAATCGGGACCCCTCGGTCCTTGGCCTCGCGGGCCACGGCTTTGATCTGGTCCTCTTTGCGGATGTTGCCCGGGTTGAGGCGAAGCCCCTGAACCCCGGCCTCCAGTGCCGCCAAGGCGAGCCGGTACTGGTAGTGGATGTCGGCGATGATCGGGACCGGGGACCGGGGGACGATCTCCGCCAATCCCTGGGCCGCCTCCACCTCGTTGCAGGTGATGCGAACGATGTCGGCTCCAGCCCCGGCCAGGGCGTAAACCTGGGAAAGAGTGCCGTCGACGTCGGCGGTCTTGGTGGTGGTCATCGATTGCACCGATACAGGTGCGTCGCCCCCTACCGCGACCTTGCCCACATGCAGTTGGCGGGTGAGGCGGCGGGGGGTCATCGCTGGCTCAAGAGAGACTTATCGGATCCACGATGTCGAGGATGATCGCAACGAATCCGAGGAAGGCGAAGATGGCGATCACCGCGGCCGCAACCGGCGCCAGTCGGCGCACATTCGCCTCGCGCCCCGTGAGCTTCTCATAGACCGCGACCGCGAAGTGCCCACCATCGAGGGGGAAGAGGGGCAACAAGTTGATGGTCGCCAGGATCACATTGACAAATGCGAGGATGCCGAGAAAGGCGCCGGCCGATGGCGCCTGCGATCCGATGTTGGCAAGGCCAATCACGCTCACCGGCCTGATCTCCTCGTCGACATCGGTATCACCGGCGAAAACACCAACGTACTGGGCGAGACTCGACGGTTTGAGCATGTCCCCCAGGGCCTGGAAGGTAAAGCCGATTCCCTCCCAGACCTGCTGGCCCGCGACACCGATCGCCTGCACCGGGTTCTGGGGGAAGTTCTCGATCAGCGGGGAGACGCCGAGAAACCCGGTGCTCCCCGAACCGCTCGCCTGTTCGACCAGGTCGACATCGAGAATCAGCGTCTGACCGCCCCGGTTGACCGTGACCGTCGTCGCGCCACCGCCCACCGAGTCGAGAGCCGGCGGGACGTCCTCCCAGACATCGATCTGATGTGGCCCAATGGCCACGATGACGTCGCCACTCTCCAGCCCTGCCAACGCGGCCGGGGTCGGAATCGTTTCGTCGCCGACTTTGACGGTGGCGATGACCCGATCCACGGCTGGTTGGAACACATTTACCCCGTTGGCGAGCGCGATCCCGTAGAAGATGAAGAAGGCGATCAGGAAGTTCATCCCGACTCCGGCGAGGACGACCACGCTTTTCTCCCAGAATTTCTTCTCGCGATAGGTCCGACCCACGTCCGCAGGGTCGACTTCCTCGAGAGGGTTCATGCCGATGATCCGCACATAACCGCCGAGGGGAATCCACTTCACCCCGTATTCGGTCTCTCCGCGTTGGATTGACCAGATCTTGGGTCCGAAACCGAAGAAGAACTGGGTCGTCTTCATCCCTACGGCTTTGGCCGCGAAGAAATGCCCCGCCTCATGGGCGGTGACGAAGACAATGATGGCGACGGCTGCTGCGAACCCTCCGAGCACGGTGACACGCTACCTTCGTCGGCGGTCTAGTCAGCAAGCTCCTGCGATCAATGCTGCCGCGGTGGCACGTGCCTCGGCATCGACAGCAAGCACCGTTTCCACATCGATGACCTCGCGCCATGGCACCATTTCCATAGTGCGAGCCACCACCTCTGTTATCCCGAGAAAGCCAAGGCGCCCCTGCAAGAACGCCTCGACAGCTACCTCGTCGGCAGCATTGAGCACTGCTGGGCTCGAACCCCCCTGGGCCCCGGCGGCGAACGCCAAGTCGACCGCGGGGAAGGTGATCCGATCCAGCTCCTCGAAGGTGAGTGATAGGTCGCTGAACGAGAAGGGCTGTACCGGGGCCCGTGCGCGCTCGGGCGCGGTCAGGGCATACTGGATCGGGATCCTCATGTCGGGTCGGCCGAAATGGCCCTTCCACGAGCCGTCAACGAACTCCACAGCCGAGTGCAGGATGGACTGCGGGTGGACCACAACGTCGATCGCCTCGAAGGGGATGTCGAAGAGGTAATGGGCCTCGATCACCTCCAGTCCCTTGTTGAACAATGTGGCCGAGTCGATCGTTATACGGCGTCCCATCTCCCATGTCGGGTGACGCAGCGCCTCCTCGGGGGTGACCTCGGCCAACGAGTCTCGGTCCCTGCCTCGAAACGGCCCACCGGAAGCGGTCAGCATCAAGCGGGCCACGGAATCGGGGCTCTCACCGACGAGACATTGCATCAACGCCGAGTGCTCGCTGTCTACCGGGATCAGCTCGCCACCGTGCTCAGAGAGGGCTGCCTTCACCACAGGGCCTCCCGCCACCAGGCTTTCCTTGTTGGCGAGAGCGACGCGGTTTCCGGCTTCGAGGGCGGCGACAGTCGCCCGGAGACCTGCCGCTCCCACGATGCCGTTGACCACGATCGCACCGGGTATGCGAGCCAAATCGATGACGGAATCGGTGTCGTAGGTGACGGGTCGGCTCACCCGGATCTCGAAGCTCTTCCTGTCCTCAGCGGAGCCGCCGGCCACCGCGATCCGGGCCGATGGGTAGCGGGCAGCCAGTTTCTCCAGCCCGGGCGACGGGTCACGCGCCGCCAGACCGACCACTTCGAATCCGAGATTGTCCGCGACCTCCAGCGTCTGGGACCCGATGGAGCCGGTCGCCCCGAGGACGACTACCGGCCGGGTCACAGAAGCCCGAAACCCCGGAAGAGGAAGTAGATGGCCGGGATGGCGAAGACGAACGAGTCGATGCGGTCGAGGATCCCGCCATGCCCGGGCAACACCGAACCCATGTCCTTCACCCCCAGGGCCCGCTTCACCATCGACTCGACGGCATCTCCGATCGGCCCGACCACGCCGACGAGGGCCGCCGCCACCAGTCCCTTGGCGAGGCCGATGTCCTCCCACCCCGGGAATGTGACGAGGATCGAGGCGATCACCAGTCCGGCGAGGAGGCCGCCGAAAAAGCCTTCGATCGTCTTCTGGGGCGAAAGCACAGGCGCCAGCCTCCTTCGCCCGAAAGCTCTGCCGATGAAATAGGCACCCATGTCGTTGAAGGCCACCAACAGCACCGCGAAGAGGATGTGCTCGAGGGGACGGGGCCCGGCGGCAATGAGAATCGCAACAGAGAGCAGGCCAACCCAGGCCATGGCGCCCACTGTGACCGCAGCGTCCTCCAAAGGCTGTCTACGGGGCGATAGCGAGAAGAAGAGCACCGATCCTGCCGCAACCAGCGCCGCCCAGCCACCGATTGCCAACACCCCGGAGGTGTGGGCCCCCACACCCATGAGCACGACTCCCAGCAATCCGAACAGGGCAACGGGCCGGTACCCGGCATGGCGAACAGTGGCGTAGAACTCACCAGTGGCGACCACCATCACCAGGATGACGAAAGTCGTGAACCACCAGCCTCCCAGGAAGAGGCTGCCCAGGAACATCCCGAAAACGACCACCGCCGAGCCGACCCGCATCGCAAGATCCGAGCTCGCAGCCTGTTCCCGCGCCTCGTAGTCCTCCTCGCTGTCCGAGGCGGCCCCGGTGACGTCCTCGAACCCGACCAAGCCGCTGTCTACGCCAGGCATCGTCGCCGCCACAGGATGCTGTTCCCACTCCTCTTCGGCCGCCCGACTCACCTCTTCGGCCAGGCCTCGATATTCCTCGGTGGTGGCGGCGGCATAGTCCTCGGGGGTGTAGCTCTCGAGAGCGCCATTGTCACCCGTCATCTCCTCCCAATCGGTGAGATCGACGTCACTGGGGCCGGGGGGTTCGGCTTCGGGCAGTGTGAACACGTCGGCGTCGCCTCCGGAATCCGCTTCCCAGGGCCGCCGAAAACCTTTGTCCTTTTCGCTGTCGGTGCGATCGCTCATACCTCGAGCAACTCTTCTTCCTTGTTGGCGAGCAGATGATCGATTCTCACCACGAAGCGATCGGTGAGCCTTTGCAGGTCATCCTCTCCCCGGTGGATGTCGTCGTCTGAGATCTCTCCATGAAACGCCTCCATCTCTGTCTTCAAGTGACGACGGATGTTACGGACCGCGACCCGTCCTTCCTCGGCCATGTGCTTGACGACTTTGATGAGGTCCTTGCGACGATCCTCGGTGAGTGGGGGGAAGGCGATCCTGATGACCGACCCGTCGTTGGAGGGGTTGAGCCCGAGATCCGACTGCTGGATGGCCTTCTCGATGTCGGACACCGTCGACCTGTCGAAGGGGTTCACCACCAGGAGACGCGGTTCGGGCACCGCTATCGACGCCAGTTGCTGAAGGGGGGTCGGAGACCCGTAGTAGTCGACTTGGATCCGCTGCAAGAGTTGGGGGTTGGCCCGACCGGTCCTCACGGTGGAGAACTCGGTTGCGACATGATCGATTGCCATCTCCATCTTGTGCTCGGCCTCGGTCAAGAGATCGCTGATCATCGCCCTCACCTCCTCAGTGGATCACCGTGCCGATTCGTTCGCCGTTGACAGCTTTCAGGATGTTGCCCGGGGCGAACATATCGAAGACGACGATCGGCACTCCATGCTCCTTGCACATCGTAACGGCGGTGGTGTCCATGACCCTGAGTTCGCGGGAGATGAAATCCATGTACGAAAGATCCGCGAGGCGGTTGGCGTCGGAGTCGATGGCCGGGTCGGCGTCATAGATGCCGTCGACCTTGCTCGCTTTGAGCAGGACGTCGGCCCCTATCTCCACTGCTCGCAGAGCGGCCGTGGTGTCCGTCGTGAAGAATGGGTTCCCGGTGCCGGCGGCGAAGATCACGGCGCGCCCTTTCTCCAGGTGACGGATGGCCCGCAATCGTATGTAGGGCTCGGCAAGCTCCTGCATGGTGATCGCGCTCTGGACGCGGGTCGGCACTCCCTGCTTCTCCAAGGCGTCTCTCAGGGCCAGGGCGTTGATCACCGTCGCCAACATTCCCATGTAATCGGCGGATGCGGGATCCATCCCTTTGGCGGCCTGGGAGACCCCGCGGAAGATGTTGCCCCCTCCGACGACAACTGCGATTTGGACACCTGTGGCGTGTGCGGCGGCCACCTCGCCGGCAACACGGACCACGGTCGCCGGGTCGATGCCATAGCCGACGTCCGGATCGGCGAAGGCCTCGCCGGAGAGCTTGAGCACTACCCGTCGCGGCCTATCCGTCACTTCGCTCTCCTACTCACCGACAGCCACCCGTGCGAACTTGCGCACAGAGATGTTCTCGCCCATCTTCGCCGCGAGCTGGGCGATGAGGTCGCCCACGGTCCCATCGAATTTCTCGGCATTCACGAATTTCTGGTCGTAGAGCACCTTGTCGGTGTACCAGGCGTTGAGCCTCCCCTCGACGATGCGTTCCACCACCGCCTCCGGTTTGCCCTCGGCGGCCGCTTGACGGGCGAGCAGATCTCGCTCCTTGGCAACCTCTTCGTCGTCCGCCTGGTCCCGTGTGACCCACGATGGATTCCCCCAACTCACATGCATCGCGATGTCGTCGGCAGTCTCTCGGAATTGGTCGCTCTTGGCGACGAAGTCGGTCTCACAGGCGAGCTCCACCATGACGCCCATCACCGGACGCCCGTTCTGGATGTGGATGTAGGTCCCGATCGTGCCTTCGTTCGCCTCGCGGTCGGCCCGTTTCGCCATGCTGGCCTGCCCCCGTTCCCTGAGCAGCTCGAACGCCTTGTCGACGTCACCAGCGGCATCGGTCAACGCCTGCTTGGCGTCCATCATCCCAACCCCGGCGTCGACCCGGAGTTTCTGTATGTCCTTGGCAGTGAAATCGGCCATGGAGCTCAGGACTCTTCGGCGTCGTCCGCCTTGGCCATCTTGGCCGTGGCCAGTTCGCGGCCTTCGAGAGCAGCGTCGGCGAGGGCTCCGGCAATGAGATCGGCGGCCCGGATCGCGTCGTCGTTGCCCGGGATGACGTACTCGACTTGATCGGGATCGCAGTTGCTGTCGACCAGAGCGATCACCGGCAGCCCGAGTCTCGAGGCTTCGGTGACTGCGGTGGTCTCGACGTTGACGTCGATGACGAAGACCGCGTCGGGGACCCGTTGCAAGTCGGCGACGCCGCCGAGGTTCTGCTCCAGCTTGCCCAACTCGCGTCGGAGTTTGAGCCGCTCCTTTTTGGGCAGCGAGTTGATCTCCCCGCTCTCTTCGAGACGGCGCAGTTCACGCATGTAGAAGATCCGCTTCTGGATCGTTGCGAAGTTGGTGAGCATCCCGCCCAGCCATCTGAAGTTGACGTAAGGCATCCCGGAGCGCATGGCGTGCTCCGCCACCGCAGTCTGGGCCTGTTTCTTGGTTCCGACGAAGAGCACCGTTCCCCCGCCCGCCACCAGGTCTTTGACGTACGCCGTCGCGTCGTTGATCTGCTCCAGGGTCTGACGCAGGTCGATGATGTGTATCCCATTGCGCTCCCCGTAGATGTAGGGGCGCATCTTTGGATTCCAGCGTCGGGTCTGATGCCCGAAATGGACGCCGGCCTCCAAGAGTTGCTTCATGGTGACTGACACCAGTGATTCCTTTCTGGTTGTACCTCCGCCCGCCGGTGGGAGACCACCCGACTCTTTCGAGTCACTCTCTTTCGGGACGCGCCCGACCAGTGAGGGTCAGCGAGCGTGCGTGATGGGGCGATTGTAAGACTTCGACCGGTGGTCCGGTAATCGGTACCGATGTCAGTCCAACAAGACCGCACCCAGCGAGGCAAAGAGCCTTTCCGAGGCGGTGTTCCCCTCGGTGATGAAGGCGTTGACCTGTCGATTCGAGGTTCGGGCGAGACAGTCCAGCGCCGAAACCAGGACCACCCGGGCCAAACCCTGGCCCTTCCTCGAGGATCGGGTCATCACGTAGGAGATCTGGGGGGCTCCGTCCCAGAGCGAGACCAGGGTCGCTGCGGCCAGCTCGCCACCGATCTCAACCACCCGGGAGCACTCGAGGATGGGCTCGGACGAGAAGTACTCCTCGATCTCGGCTCGGGCATCTGTGATGCTCTCACCGTCGTAGTCGATAGTCCCCACATAGGCGTCCAACATGAGCTGGGCCAGCCCGTCGGCGTCGGCGAGCGACGGGGACCTGATCTCGCCCCGCACCGGATCGGTGCCGGAGATGATCCATCCGTCGAGATCGATCAGATATCGATGCCGGGCCCGATCGGTCACCGGTCCACTAACCCCAGGACGGCTCGCCGAGCCGGTTGCGAAGCGACATCATCGTCTTGGCGTGGATCTGGCACACCCGGGATTCGGTGACCCCTAGAACGTCCCCGATCTCAGCCAGGGTCATGCCTTCGTAGTAATAGAGGGTGATCACCAGACGTTCGCGGTTGGGAAGACGGTTGATGGCGTCGACCAGGCCACGGCGGGTCTCCTCGGACTGGAAGGCGATCTCGGGTGAGATCCCAGTGGGGTCGGCCAACATCTCGCCGACCGAGGTCGACGACTCGTTGCCCACGAACTCGTCGAGCGCGGCGATACCGGATCGGCCGATCTCGGCCAGCGCGCTCTGCAAGTCCTCCACTGCCATCTCGAGAAAGTCGGCCAACTCCTGGTCGGTCGGTGCCCTCTGCAGGTTGTGCTCCATCTCGGCGATACCGGCCTCGATCTGGCGGGCCCGGGATCGAACCGACCGGGGCACCCAGTCCAGGGCTCGCAACTCGTCGAGAATCGCCCCTTTGATCCGGTTGATGGCATAGGTCTCGAACTTGAACCCGCGCTCCAGCTCGAACTTGTCGATGGCGTCGATGAGGCCGAACAAGCCGTAACTTGCGAGGTCGTTCTGATCAACCGATCGGGGCAGGCCGGCGCCGACCCGGCCGGCCACATATTTGACCAGGGGGGAGTAATGGAGGATCAACCGCTCGCGGGCATCGGCATCTGCCGAGGCCTTGAAACGCCCCCACAGGGCTTCGAGCTGGTTTGTCTCAGGCCCTCGGGTGGCTTCGGTCATACGTCCCTCTCAGATGCTGACGGGTCACGGCAGTGTAGATCTGGGTTGTCGCCAGGTCCGTGTGTCCCAAGAGATCCTGCACCACTCTGAGATCGGCGCCCCCTTCGAGCAGATGGGTGGCGAAACTGTGGCGCAGGGCGTGGGGGAAGGTCGCCATACGGTTCTTCACAACTCTACGGAGCCCTCTGGTATCGAGACGGCCGCCACGCAACCCGACCCAGAGCCAGCGTCCGGCCTCCGAGGACGCCAGCAGGAGACGTCCCTCTTCCACATAACGGCGCAGCGATTCCTGGGCAGGCCGTCCCACCGGGACCCGCCTCGTCTTCCTCCCCTTGCCGACAACCGTGATCATGTCCCCCCCGATGTCGCCGACTGTCAGCGAGGCCAGCTCGGAGATGCGGAGGCCGGTCGAATAGAGGGCGTCGAGCACTGCGCGGTCGCGCAGGCCTTCGGGGGTGGAGGTGTCGATGCTCTCGATGGCGTGGATCACCGTTCGGGTGGGAAGGGCATGGGGAAGCGGGCGATCGAGCCGGGGTCGGGCTACGCCCTCGAACGGGTTGACGCTGGCCACACCACGGCGGCCGGCGTCGTTGTAGAAGGACCGCACCGCCGAGGCCTTCCGGGTGGCCGAGCGGCGGGAGTAACCCCGGGTGTCGAGAAAGGCCATATAGCGGCGGGCGTTGAGCCTTTGCACGCCGTCCACTCGATGCACCCCGTTGCGGTCGCAGTAGTCGAAGAATTGGCTGAGATCGCGGCGGTAGGCGTCAACCGTGTTCGGTGAGAGGTCTCGCTGCTCGCGGAGACGTGTCAGGTAGTCGCCCACCGGGCCCGTGGCCCAAGCCGGCATATCGGGGAGATGCACTTCTCTGATCCTAAAGCGAGATTTCGCGAGAGCCAGCTCAGATCGGGATGACCACGTCTCCAGAGCGGCGGAGCTCACCCGCGATTTCCATTCTCGCCAGCCGGGCCAGGGCCTGAGCCGGGGTGCAGCCCCAGACCACTGGCAGGTCGTCGATGGCAACCCCGGTGGCCGGTATCTCGCCCTTCGCTCTCGCCGGTTGTCGGGGTGGCTTCCCCAGCACCAACTCCAATTCGGCGATCAGGTCCTCAACACCGAGGGCGGGGTAGGCCCCGTCGCGAATCAGCAGGTTGCAGCCCATCGAGGCGGCGCGGTCGACGTCACCGGGGACGGCAAACACCGGTCGCCCCAGCTCGGCTGCCAGACGCGCCGTGATCAGCGCTCCTCCCTTCTGACCGGCCTCGACCACAACCACCGCCGAGGCGATGGCGGCAATCAGACGGTTTCGGGCGGGAAAACGCCATCGATCGGGAGGGGTGCCAGGTGGGTACTCCGACATGACAGCCCCATGCCCATCCAGAATCCGGTGATAGATCTCCCGGTGCTCCGCTGGATAGATCACATCGATGCCTGACCCGAGAACCGCGACCGCCTCACCATCCCCGCCCAGGGTGCCGCGATGAGCGGCGGCATCGATGCCGCGGGCGAGCCCGCTAACGGTGGTCCACCCCGCCAGCGCCAGGGCGTGGCCAAACGCCTCGGCGAGGGTCATCCCGTAGCGGGTGCTTCTCCGGGTACCGACCACGGCGACTGCGGGTGCCGTAGTGGTCTCCCCCAGCACAAACAGAGTCGGCGGAGTCTCCAGGTCGAGCAGCCCGGCCGGATAGCCCGCGTCGCCGGGGCCCACCACCCGATGCTCAGTCATCCCGCCATTCGCCACGCAAGCCAACGGCCTCAGCCATGTGCTCCTCTTCGACCTTGTCCACACCCGCCAGATCGGCGATGGTCCGGGCCACCCGGCGAACCCGATCTGCCCCCCGAGCTGTGAGCAAGGCGTTGCCGACTGCCGCGGTGACGAGCGCCTTCGCCGCCGGGGACTCGACCAGATCCGTTGCAGGCCCCAAATGACGGTTGACCTGTCCCCGCGCCATCTGGGTGTCGCGGGCGCCCTGAACCCGTTTCGCAACCTCCGTGCTCGCCTCCCCCGCCCGACCCGCGTACTCCCCGGCCTCGACCCGACCGACTCGAACGATCAGATCGAAACGATCGAGCAGCGGCCCGGAGATCCGGGACCGGTATCTCCAGCGCAGGGCGGGCCGGCAATCGCAAGGTCGTCGCCCGTCGCCGTGGAAACCACAAGGGCAGGGATTGGTGGCAGCCAGGAGTTGAAAGGTGGCAGGGAAGTCGACCGACATGCCCCGCCTGGCGACGGACACGACCCCTTCCTCCAGCGGTTGACGCAACGTGTCCAGATGACCTCGGGGAAACTCCGCCAGCTCGTCGAGGAACAACACGCCGCGATGAGCCAGGGAGACCTCACCGGGCACCGGGTTGCCGCTACCCCCGCCCACCAGCGCCGCTTTGGATGCAGTGTGATGCGGCGAGCGGAAGGGAGGAGTCGTATCGAGACCGCGACGTCGTCCGGCCGCGGCCCACAGCATCGCCGTCTCAATGGCTTCGCTGACCTCGAGTCGGGGAAGGATCCCGATCAGGCGACGGGCCAGCATCGTCTTGCCCGAACCGGGTGGGCCGTGCAACAACAGATGGTGACCACCCGCAGCCGCCACCTCGAGGGCGCGCCGCGCCATGGTCTGGCCCTTGATATCGGCAAGATCGGGCCCTGGCTCACTCAACGCCGGCTCCGAAGGGCGTGCAGGAGCCCTCCCCTCCAGACCGCCTCGAAGCAGCTCGACCGCTTCGGCGAGACTGCTGACGCCGTATGCCATGGCCCCAGGTATCGACGCTGCTTCCCCTGCAGCTGCGGAGGCGACGAGGCAGGGAACCCGGTGGCGGGCGCTGAGCACACCGGCGCCGAGGGCGTTGGCCCCGGCCCGGACCGCGCCGTCGAGTGCCAGCTCCCCGACCACCACCGCCCGTTGCAGGTTCGGGATCTCCCGGCTGGCGGCCAGGATGCCGAGGGCGATCGGGAGGTCGTAGTCGGTGCCACCTTTCGGCAGGTCGGCCGGAGCCAGGTTCACCGTGACCGTCCGGTTCGGAAAGCGGATCCCGGCCGAGATAACCGCAGCCCGGACCCGGTCCTTGGCCTCCCTGACCGCGGTGTCGGGCAGCCCGGAGAGCTTGAAAGCCTCGGTCTGACGCCCGACGTGGGCCTGGACCTCCACCGGTCGTGCCTCTCCCCCTACGAGCGCCACGGAAGTCGTGGCCGCATACATGGTGGTGACCGTACGGAGCCAGTGGGTCGGTTTGAAGGGGTCTCTGACACTGACAGCCGGACCCGGGCTCCGGGTCTGACTGCCGAATCGTTCCGCAGGTACGCTTGATTCACCGATGACCAGGCACCACATCGAGGGCCCCAACGCGGCGGACATTGGGCATGAGTGAGACGCCGTCGTGGCTGGCGAATACAACATATTCGTGCGAGACGATGAGTTCGTCTGCCCTGCCGGATCGTTCATTTACATTCCAGCGGGTGTCCCTCACGGCTTCCGCGTCGGACCGCTGCCCAGCCGGAAGCTGAACCTCTACACCCCGGCCGCCATGATCGGCTACTTCGACGAACTGAGTGCCGCGCTCGCCCACGGGGAGGCCGATCCCGACGCGCTCGTCAAAATCGCCGACCGATACGGCATGGACGTCATAGGCCTCGTCCCCGAGGGATACCTGTAGACCACCCAGTGTCGGCTCGCTCGGCAGCGCTGACTCTTCATTCCAGAGTGTTCCAACAACACGCCGCGATGAGCCAGGGTGCCTGACACCCGATCAATTCGTGCCGATCAGGTGCAGTTGCGGATATGGGCGGTTGTGAGCGAGATCCGCTGATCGGTGCCAACAGTATGGGTTGCTGCCTCACGTTCACCTGACGCGGTGCCGATAGGGGAGCCGTGAGTCGTCCCGCTCTGCTTGTTGCTCTGATTGGGGTCATCGCCGCGGCGTGCGGCGAGCCGGTTGAGGTTGGAGAAACTGCGGGTTCGTCCACCAGCGCTCCTCTCCCCAGCACCATCACCACACCGCCAACCACTACGTCCGATGTCCCGGTCGAGGTCATCGAGCTTCTCGACCAGCTGGATGCGGCCTGGACGCCGGAATGCGATGAGGCAGCCACAGAAGTCGCCCGATTGAGAGTCCGAATGGTGGTCGAGTGGGCTCCTAGCTATGAGCAGGCTTTGGGCAGTTTCGGCGGCACCATCGATGACAAGGTGGAGGACATCGCCACCTTCCTTGAGAGGGGATGCCCTGAGGCGGGATCGGTGATCCGTTTCATCGACGTCGTCGACGACGAGTTCCCCCGGGGCGATGTGAACGCTGCGCTGGCATTGTCCCCGATGCTCGAGTTGAGCCTTCAACACCTTGGGTGGGTGATCGGAATCCCAATGGCTGAGCGACTGGCACCCCAAAGAGCTGACGATGCGCCGGACACGCCGGAGTGGGATCCAACAGCCGCCGCGAGCTGCGATGAGTTTGGAGCCGAACTTCGCGACTATTACCTGACCTATATCGAGTCGCTGAACAACATCAGTCCACTCCAGGCCTATGACTGGGACGCCACCACAGTCGGCGAGGAGTCGTTGAGCGAAGCCGCCGTCTCCCCCTTGGCCTCCCTTGCAGAATCGGAGTGCGACACCGCCACAGCTCTCCATACCGCGCTCGAGGGAGCCGCTGACGCGGATGCGATCAGTTTCGTCGCGGAGACCGCTCGCTGGGGACTGGTCTCCAACATCCGCGACTACCTGTTCAACGAAGTAGCGAGCGGCACATCGCTGACACTGTCACCTGTGTGCGAGGAAGGCTCGACCCACCGGTTCACCATCACCAACAACGGCACCACGGAAGCAAGCGAGGTGACGATCGAAGTGACTGGCACGGAAGAAAGCTCCGAAGGAACAGGCACAAACTTCAGTTGGTCACAAGACTCGATAGCACCCGGCGAAACGGTGACAGTGGAGTCGACGATAAGCCGGGATCAACCGTTCGAATCATTGATGTCATGGATCGACGACAACGGCGTCACGCACAGCCAAAACGTCGGACTCGGATGCTTCAGCGAAATCGGTACCATCGACCCGGACTCATAACGAACCGTCCGACTCGATGGTCGAAGGCCAATACCCACCCGCACGGCGACGTGCCGATGGTGTGCACCTGAACTGAATGAGCGCTTTCGCTGCAGAATTGGTGATCGGTGCTGGTGATTATCAGGTTGGCTCTAATCCGTCGCTCCCCCGCGTTCTCTCATCTGAGTGGCCCGGGTTGCTACTCGGCGAAGTCCCCGGGGTCGGGGAAGTCGCCCCAGTAGGAGCATTCTCCTTGCTCCTCGAGCCGGTCGGTGAAACACTTCGTGAACGGTGAGTTGATGAGCTGCCACCGATGCCACCATCCGAAACACCCCGTGGTGTAGTGGTACTCGATTCCCGATCGCGCGGTTGCCCGACGCGAGCGATGTGGCGCAAGAACTACCTATCGCAGCGCCCGGGACCTTGGTGGTGATCTACGGACGAACCAAACTGATCGAATTCCTGTCCTCGCCTCGTAGGACTTCCAGCTGGACCGGCTGGCCGGATCCGTGTTCTCTGATCGCCTTCTGTAGCAACGGGATGTCTCGGTCCCTGGGAATCTCTTGACCATCTGCGGTCACGATTCGGTCTCCCTCGCGCAGTCCCTCTCGCGCCGCAGGGCTGCCCGACCGGGGTCGACGTACCCGGATCCCGGGTCCTTCGAGGGAAGGGCTCGTTTCCTGCCAAGCCTGGTTGATCGTGTTGATCCCATGGGCCGCGCAGAGGCAGATACCCAGCCCACACCCTGGGCACCCACACAGGCACTCCTGACCTGCCCGGGTCATCTCCGACGCCACCGTGTCGGAGATGAGCTGGTTGATCTCCTGAATGGCGGCCGCGTAACGGCGGAGGTGCTCCTCGGCCAGGTCGGCGGTGTTGCCTTCCTCTTGGCTGTCGAAGAAGCGGTGAGCGACGACGTGAACGATCGCGTACGCGAAGCCCACGTGGTTGAGTGCGCTGTACACCTCGTGGAGGGCCGTCGACACGGCAGCAGCCTGAGAGGCCCCGTTGATGCCAGACGGGCGAGGAAGGGGGGCCATCTTCGAGACAGCCGGTGGCTCGGTCGCTCCTAGTTCCGAGAGCCGACCCATGACTGCCTGTCGGTGCTCAGCCGCCATCGACCGAACCCGTTCCAAGAGAGCCTCGGCTTTCGGATCTTCCGCAGCGGCCTTCGTGTATGCGGCAAGCATCGGCTCGAGCTCTCTCTCCAAGACAGCGGCGTCGGCCAAATACTGGACGACTGCTGACTCCCTTGCCTCCTCCATGTGCAACTCCCCGTCAGACCGACCGGACCGAATGCGATCGCGGTGAATGTACAGCTCTCTGACGCGGCTGGTGCTAAAGGTTGAGGCCACTGGCAGCACGCAGTCGTGCCGTTAGCGCGCACCTGAATGAAATGAGCGGTTTCGCTACATATCTGGTGATCGGGGTGCGTGCCGCGCTCCGCTATCGGGGCAAACCCTGATTAACTCTCGGGCGGTGCTTGGTGATCATCTGTCCTATGCATGACGACCACGGCCAAGAGAGGTGAGCATTCCGACATTGCCACCGCCGCGGAGACCGATGCGGATTCTGTTGTGGGCTGTCCTATCTGCGTTAGTCGTGGTGGCGGCGGGGGTTGGAGCGATCGCGTGGTACGGGCGAAACACTGCTCGTTCTCAGAGTGAGTTCCTGACCGAGTTCGCCGCAGGACAGGACGCAACGCTCTACTGCGGGAATGGTTCCGGCAGAGACATCTGGGGAGTCCAGGACTCACCATGGTGGGAGTGGATCCTCCTGTCGAACAGCACAGTGGACCACTTCGCCTCTGAACTCGTCGCTGAGCTGGTTTCTCTGGGATTCGAGGTGACGTTGAGCCCGGGTGACCCATCGGAGTACTTAGAACGACCAGAGTCGGTCGAAACCGAAATCGCGAACCTGGAGGCGAGGGGCTATGCAACCGAGTGGACAACTATTCGAGGAGCCACGCCGCAGGGCCTCACCATTGAAGGTCGCATAGCTGGCGCTCTGACACCCCGCAACAACTGCTTCCCCGATTTCGGCGACATCATCACCCCTGTGGAACCCGCGGACTTCGACCTAGTGGCCGTTCTCAAGTTCCGAGACGAGGCCATTTCCGGCAGCTGAGGCTTGGGTAAGCCAGGGCGAGCAATACGTGCCGTTACTGAGCAGCTACGGCAGGTGTTGTACGGCCTGAAGAGATCAATCGAGTTCCCACCAGGATCCAGGCGAGCCCGGCCACGATCGCGCCTCCCTGCTGGGCTGCGAGCAAAAATGACAGGACCCCGGCCGAGATGACCCAGCCAATCCACGGGGAAACGGCCCGGGATCTGGCCAATAGCACACCGAATGACACGGTTGCTATTAACCCACTCGTCATGCCCGCAACGTAAAGGGCGCCAAAGCCCTCCAGGTGCGCGCAGTGCCCTATCCCATTAGCGACTCCGGCCAGTATTGAACCGACCCCCGCAACGCGACCAATGATGCGTCTCGTCCGGTGGAGCCGATTCCCATAGACCCGGACGACGAGCAACAGAGCAACCCCCATCAAGCCGTATTTGAGAAGGTCGACGACGTTGACGAGGTATGCGAGTCCGGAGTTGCAGGCGAAGCCGTCGATGTCCGGAGCGACTCTCGTAAACGCCTCGCCGCTCAAGAACATTGCTCCGGCTACGACCGCCAGCCCTCCGATCGTACGGCTCCCGCTCATAGCGCAGCAGGGTACGCACATAACGTTCGCGCACCCACCCGCATCCTGGAACCGGCATTATGCACCGTGTGGCCGATCTGATCCAGAAATACTTCTCAACCCCTCCCTGAGCCAGGAAGACCTCACCGGGCACCGGGTTGCCGTTACCCCCGCCCACGAGAGCTGCCTTGGATGCAGTGTGATGAGGGGAGCGGAAAGGAGGAGTCGCATCGAGCCCGCGACGTCGTCCGGCCGCGGCCCACAGCATCGCCGTCTCAATGGCTTCGCTGACCTCGAGTCGAGGAAGGACCCCAATCAGGCGACGGGCCAGCATGGTCTTTACATGGTGGTGACCGTACGGAGCCAGTGGGTCGGTTTGAAGGGGTCTCTGTCACTGACAGCCGGACTAACCCGGGGCCCGGGGTTACCGTGCTGGTCGGTCGACCAGACGTTTCACCCGAAGGGCCGTGATGAGCCATCAGCATCCCGCACAAGCTGCCCCGCCTGCCAAAGGTCGTCGACGTCGTCGATTCAGCAAGGGCCAGCGTTGGTTCATCCGCATCCTCCTGCTGCTGGTTTTGGGCACCGCCGCCCTGGTCGCCATGGCGGTCATCGCCGACTTCCAGATGGGTGACGCCGGGAACCTGCCCTCTCTCGCCGAAGGTGACGGCGTCTATCTGATAGTCGGCAGCGACAACAGGGAGAACCTGCCCGATGACCTGGAGGGGAGCTTCGGCGACTTCGCCGGGGCGCGGGCCGACGTCATCATCCTCGCCCAGGTTGCCAACGGCCGCCGCCAGCTCCTCTCGATCCCTCGCGACCTCAAGGTCGACATACCGGGAGAGGGCACCAACAAGATCAATGCCGCCTATGCCTTCGGCGGTCCCGACCTGTTGGTCGAGACGGTGGCCGAAGCCACCGGGATCCGGCCCAACCACTATCTGGAGGTGGAGTTCGCCGGTTTCGCCGGCATCGTCGACTCCGTCGGAGGGATCGAGCTCGACATTCCGTATCCGGCCCGTGATGCCAAATCCGGCCTGGACATCGCGGCCGGGACCCAAACAGTTGACGGAGCCAACGCCCTCGCCTATGCCCGATCGCGAAGCTACGAAGAGCTGCGGGACGGGGAATGGGTGGCACAAGGTGGCGGCGACATCGCTCGCGCTGCCCGCCAGCGTGAGGTGTTGACCAAGATCATGGCGGAGGCATCTTCGATGTCAGGCCTGGTGCGGAGCCCGTGGGTGATAGGAGCCGTCGGCTCGAACCTGACCGCCGACTCAAACCTGAGCCTCTTCACGCTGGCCGCTACCGGCTGGGCCATGCGCTCGGCGAGCGAGACCGACTCGGTCACTCTCCCGGTGTTCGGTGTCGAAGAAGGCGGAGTCTCCTACTTGGAACGTGACGAGCCGGCAGCAACCGAGGTCTTGGATGCGTTCTCCGCCATGCAACCCCTGCCGGCGCCTTAAGAGTCAGGGTTGCGCAGGTGGACCCCGGCCGATCCACGCCAGGGTGTGGTCGATCGATTCCCCTCCCGGGCTCGGACCAGCGAGATACCAGGTCACGCCCGCACGCTGGAAGGCACCTAGATCGGCATCAATCGGACCGCCGATCACAACATCGAACGCAGCATCGGTGTCGCGGTGCTTCCTCACGTACTCGACCACCGTCGCCACCTCCTCTGGAGTCAGATCGAGCATGTCACTCCGGATCGGGAACACGCCGTCGAATCGGGCAGCCCGTCGGAAAGGGCGGAGATTGGGGAGCATCCCCGCAACCCAGATCGGGATTCGGGGCACTTGGACCGGAGACGGCTCGAATCGATTGCGGTGCACCGTGTAGTGATCGCCCTCGAGCTCCAAGGCCTCCGCGCCCCACATTCCGGTGATCACAGACAACCCTTCGTCGAGCATGTCTGCACGAATTCTGGCGTCGGTCGGGTCGCCGAAAGTCCCGAATTCGACCTCGGGCGGATAGCCGATACCCACACCGAGGATCAGCCGCCCTCCCGTCAGCCGGTCGAGCGTGACCGCCTGGCGTCCAACTACCCAGGGTCGGTGACGAGGTAAGGCAAGGACCATAGGGCCGAGCTTGATCGACTTCGTTGCCTGCCCGATGGCTCCCAGCAGCACCAGCGGGTCGGAGACCGGCATTCCGTCGGCGACCAGGATGTGATCCCAGAGGAAGAAACCGTCCCAACCGGCACTCTCCGCAGCCACGGCCAGCGAGACGATGGCGCTCGGCTCCGCGTATGTTCCGAAGTTGGGAAAGGAAAGACCAAAGCGCACGTCACAGACGGTATCGGCTAAACGAATTCGTGGCTTCCATCGAGGAGAGCTGACCACAACAATCAATGACTTGGCTGGCCCCACGTCCGCGGGCCGTGGGATCAGCCGGGCAACCCCCCGGTTGCTCTCAACCCATCAATGCCCGGATCGGTTGGATGGTCACTCGGCTAAATCCGGTTACCTGTTGAATCGGCCGGGCGTTGACGTCTTTGATGAAGGTTGGTACCCGCAGAGGGCAGATCATGTCGGACGAGGAAGCGAGATTCGCTGAGATCTACCGGCGCTACGACAAACACCTGCGCGCCTATTGCACCCGCCGCACGGATGGATCGCATGTTGCCGACGCAGTCGCTGAGACCTTCCTGGTCGCGTGGAGAAAAATCGAGGAGATCCCGGATGGAGAGGCCGCCCTCCCTTGGCTCTACGGCGTCGCCTACCGGGTCCTCTCCCACCAATGGCGACACAAGGCGCGTAGTCGAAGACTCGTCGAGCGACTAAGTGGTCTGGCCGATGTCGAGAGACCTAACCCGGAGGTGTTTCTGGTCAGAAACGAGGAGTACCGGATGGTCATCAAAGCCTCGTTGAGGCTGAAGCCGATCGACCAAGAGGTGCTGCGTCTGACACTCTGGGAGGAGTTGTCACACGCCGACGTGGCGGTGGTGCTCGGGATCGAGGCCAGCGCCGTCAAGCAACGGGCCTATCGGGCCCGTCGCAATCTTGCCGCCGAGTACCAGAAAATGACCAAAGATCGTCAACCCCCCGCTGCCCAGAAAGGAGGTAGATCATGACCAATGAAGATCAGATCGCTGCCCTGTTCGCCAAGGCGAACCCGGTTCCGTCCCTGGATCTGCTCGACCCGGTCGAGGCTTTGGACATGGAGCGCCTCGCACACCCATCTGCAAGGAGCAGCGAGATGACTGATGTGAAGCCCGACGATATGAAGCCTCAAGGTCCTGGCCGAAGGCCCCGACTTGTCCTCGGGCTGGCTGTGGCCGTTATGGCCGCGGTCGCCGTGGGGTTCCTGGTCAACAATGATGATGGCGAGGTTGCCTCGCCATCCACGACCGAATCCGCCCCAACGACCACGACCGAATCCGCCCCATCGACCACGACCGATCCTCCGGAGGCCCTCCGGACCGGGGTAGCGACGGCAGGCGCCTACGTGGCGACACCGTTCGCAGAGGAGGCGACCATCTGCGTTGTGCCGCCGCAGACTGGATGTATCGACCCGGTTGGGGCCGAATCTATAAGCTTCACGTTCGACCTCCCAAGGGGCTGGTTAGGTCAAGGGATCGATGGGATCTGGAAGGGTCAGAATCTAGCGCCGCACGGGGCGGCCATGATGTTCAACCTGGGCGGCTGGGTCTACAGCGACCCCTGTACCAACAACGAAACATACGCTGACATCCCGGTCGGGCTCACCGTCGACGACTTCGCCAACGCCCTGGCCGATCATCCGTTACTCGAGGTGACCACCCCCATCGACGTCACCCTTGACGGGTACTCCGGGAAGTACCTGGATCTGCAGGTGCCGGCGGACATCTCGGAATGCGCAGCCTACCGTGCCTGGGAATTCTGGCTCTTCGCCCAGGGGCCGGGCCACCGTTGGCATCTCTGGATCCTCGATGTCGATGGCGTCCGAGTCGTGATCGAGGGCATGGACTACGAAGGCACGTCGGCGGAGGTCCAGGCTGAGCTCCAGGCGGCGGTGGACTCGATCCAGATCGAGCCCTGACCCGAGGTCGAAAGGTCACGGAGACGTACCATCGTCTCCGTGACCGACCCCTTTCTTGAAGCCGCCATCGCCGAGGCCGAGCAAGGCCTGACCGAGGGGGGGATCCCGATTGGGTCGGTGCTGGTGGTCGATGGCCAGATCGTGGGCCGGGGTCACAATCGGCGGATCCAGCGGGGAAGCCCGACGCTCCATGGCGAGATGGACGCCCTGGAGAACGCCGGCCGTCTTCCGGCCTCCGCCTACCGGAGAGCAGTCATCTACACCACACTCTCCCCCTGTGACATGTGCACCGGGGCCATCCTCCTCTATGGGATCCCAAGAGTGGTCATCGGCGAGAACCGGACCTTTCTTGGTGCCGAAACCTTGCTTCGGTCAAGAGGTGTGGAAGTCGTGGTGATCGACGATCAGCATTGTGTGGCGATGATGGAAGGCTTCATCGCGGCCAACCCCGGGTTGTGGGACGAGGACATCGGCGAGGGGTAGCCACCACCACCTAATTGGGACGTACAGGGGTCATATACGGACCTGTGCGTCCCAATTACGGGAGGGTCCGCGCCTACTTGCCCTTCCACACCGGGTCGCGCTTCTCCAGGAAAGCAGCCACCCCTTCGGTCATGTCCTCGGTACCCAGGGCCACGGATTGGGCCTGGCCCTCCCACCCCAGCGCGTCGGCAAGACTCGACTCGAAAGCGGCGTTGATCGTCTGTTTGGCGAACATCTGGCCCATGGGGGCACCAGCCAGAAGCGCTTCGGCCAGTTCGTTGACTCGTGCTCCAAGTTCGTCCACCGGAACCACCTCCAGCACGAGACCGATGCTCAGCGCCTCCTCGGCTCCGATGATCCGCCCCGAGAGCGCCAACTCCTTGGCTCGTTGCAGTCCCACCACCCTCGGGAGCAGCCACGATCCGCCGAAGTCGACCGTGAGACCGCGTTTGACGAAGATTTCTGAGAACCGGGCTCGCTCGGTGGCCACCACCAGATCACAGCCGAGAGCGAGATTCATCCCGGCGCCCACTGCCACCCCGTCGACCGCGGCGATGGTCGGTTTGGTGAGCCGGTGCAGGGCAAGCGCCGCCGATCCGATCTCCTTCATCCGCCGATGACGGTCGGTCACAGACTGCATCTCGTCGAGGCGTGCCGGGTCGAGATCGGCGCCTGCGCAGAACTCGCCACCAGCCCCGGTGACCACCAGGATCCGCTGCTCGGAGCCCTCAAAGCCCTCGAATGCCGATAGGAGCTCGGACCAGCCATCAAAGGGGATGGCGTTCTTGCGCTCAGGTCGCTCGATGGTCATCCACCGCATCTGGCCACGGTCTTCGACGGAAAGCCACGTCACGGCGGTGACGGTAGACCGATGCCAGGGCCGTTACCGTTCAAGGGTGGGGTTCAACCCGTTTCGTGAGCAGAAGAAGAACGCGGCCGACATCGCGGCAATGGTCATCGCCCTCGTTGCGATCTTGGCGGTGGTGGCATGGGCGATCTTCTCGGGGTGACGGTCACCCCCGTCCAGCCCTACGCCGCCCGCAAGGACTACCTCTGCCCCGGCTGTCAGAAAACCATTCCGCCAGGCGTCTTTCATCTCGTTGTCGTTCCCGATGAGGAGCCGGACCTGCGCCGACACTGGCATCACGGCTGCTGGCACAAGGAGATGCGGAGGCGATTCGGCGCCGCTCAGGCGTCACGCCGCTGAAGACCCCACCAGGTGAGGCCGAGCCCCAAGAGGGCCCATCCGACGATGATCACAATGGCATGGAGTTGGCTGAGATCGCTTCCGGGGACGAAGGAGCCGAAAGTGCCGCCGATGTCGACACCGAACAAGCCGTTGGTGGCCGCCGAGAGCGAAACGTTTTGATAGGGGTCCCAAATGGCAAGGATGCTCTCAGCGAAGGAGAAAGCGATAGCGGCTCCGATCGCGGGGCCCACGGATCTCAACATGGCGATGGCCCCCATCCCGATCGCCACCCAGGCGACCTGGATCACCCCCACTTTCCAAACGACGTCGAGCCAATCGGTCACCGAGGGGTTTCCCTCACCGGGGGAAGCGATGGCAACGACTGCCGCCCAACCGGCGGTCCCCAACAGCATCGCCACCCATGACGCCACTCCTATCACCAGGATTCTCGCCCCGATGTGGGCAGGTTTGCTCGGGTGACGGGTGAGCGAGGTGGCCCACACCGTCGAGCTCAGATCGGCGCCGATCAAGACCACGGCCAGGATGAGTGGGAACCAGGTTTGGCCGGCGACCTGTTGGGCGCCGAGGAGGTAGGCGCCCGGCTTGGTGAGCACCGGGACGTCCTCGGCGAGCTCCGGGGCGATCTGGCCGAAGATCAGGAGGAAGAAGGCGGTCAACGCAACCAGGAACCCGAGGATGACGACCATGACCGGATAGAGCTTTCGCCGGCTGATCTTGAGGTACTCGGCGTGAACCAGGCTCACGATGTCGCCTCAGTCGTCATGCCGAGGAAGACCGATTCCAACGAGCTCCGGATCGAAGCCACCTCGCTTGGGTAGATCCCGGATCGAGCGAGCAACTCTACGATCCGGCTGCCATCCTCGTCATGCACCGTCAGGCCATTCGACGCGGCCACGGCCTCGATCCCAGCCGCGGTGAGCGCGGCGATTGCGGCTTCCGGATCGGTGACGACCACCCGGGTGCCACCTGACCCCCCGAGCAGCTCATCGAGTGTGCCCTGGACCACCAGACGGCCGTGGTTTATGACGACTACGTAATCGGCTAGTGCCTCGATGTCGGCCAGATCGTGACTCGAGACGACGACGGTGCGGCCTTCGTCTGCGATCTGTCGGAGGCGTTCCCTGAACCCGCGCTGCCCCGACGGGTCGAGCCCGTCGAGCGGTTCGTCCATCAGAAGCAACTCCGGCTCGCCGAGGAGGGCTGCGGCCAGAGCGAGCCGCTGGCGCATCCCTTTGGAGTACTCCTCTACCCGTCGCTTGGCGTCCTGGGTTAGCTCGACGAACTCGAGCATCTCGCCGATGCGCTCGTGGCCGAAACCCAAAGTGTCCGCGGCCACCTCGAGATTGGTCCTGCCCCCCAGAGCTCGGATGAGACCCGGCTCCTCGATGATTGCGCCGACCTGTTTGGTGACCGCTTTCAGCTCTGCCGGCACCTGATGACCGAGGATCTCGATGCGCCCGGCATTGGGCCGGGTCAGCCCGAGCAGAGCGCGAAAGGTGGTGGTCTTGCCGGCACCATTGGGACCGAGGAACCCGGTGATCGCACCAGAGGGGATGGTGAAGTCGAGACCATCGAGCGCCTTGGCCTTCTTGTAATGCTTGACCAGCCCTTCGACTGTTATCGCGACCGATGAGCTGACCATGTTCCAGAAGCTAGGGAGTGTTGAAAACCGGTGTCAAGCCCCGCCGGGCACCCAATGGAAGACGACCGCAGCCGGATCGATCCTGACGCCGACGAAGTCCGCCCGGCTTGCGCCCGCTTTCATAGCGAGTCGACGCACCCTTTGTCTCTTCGTAGGGTCGACCGCATCGATCGGCTCTCCGCTACCGGTGATGGTCCGAACTTCGAAAACGACTCGTTTCCCGTGATCCAGGGCAAGGATGTCGATCTCCCCGCCATCGAGACGAACATTGGCGGCGATCACCCGAAGACCGTGATCGTTTAGAAACCAACGGGTGAGAAGCTCCCCCAACCTGCCGATGGCCTCGGTGTGGCTCAGAGCGACAGCTCTTGCTGTTCCAGCTCCTCTACGTTCACATCGCGAAAGGTGAGAACCTTGACATGCTGCAAGAAGCGGGCGGGGCGGAACATGTCCCAGACCCAGGCGTCACGCATCTCGACCTCGAAGAAGACCGAGCCGTTCGCTTCGCGGACTTCGAGATCGACCTCGTTGGCAAGATAGAAACGACGCTCGGTCTCCACGACATAGCGAAACATCGGAAGGACGTCGTGGTACTCCTTGTAGATCTTGAGCTCTACTTCGGACTCGTAGCGCTCCAGGTCCTCTTCCATGCACTCCTCTTCACACGTTGGTGGCGATCATATGACGCCACGAATCCCTAAACAGCCACTAGGGATCGGGTTTTTCAGAAACCACCAAAATGGGCCAGAGGCCAGATCGTCACGAAGGCCTGTCCAACCAGGTC
>DATDPT010000027.1:0-8799 GCA_035292605.1 Acidimicrobiia bacterium | reverse complement strand
CTCAATGCCTCGGACTGTCGGCAAGGATGGAGTCGTCTATCCGCCCTTCGGTGGCATCTGCCTGGAGGCCCAGCACTTCCCCGACTCCCTCCACCACCCGGAATACCCGTCGATACTGCTGGGGCCGGGCGAGACCTACCGCCAGACGACGGAATACCGGTTCAGGACGGCTTAGCTACTGGTCCGAAAGCCCGCTGGCGACAGGGGTGCGCGCCGCCACGACATCTGCGAATTGAGCCCGTTACCCGGAATGGACAGGATGTCCAGCCTCACCGTCATTGTCCGTGTCTATAGGGTCGAACGCCAGCACCGTCACTTCTCGGTGCAGCTCTTCGACCCGGGCAAGCAACGTCTCGCCGGCCCCGAGGGCAAAATGACACGCGACCCAGTGACCTGATCGCACCTCTCGAAGCTGAGGCTCTGTCTCTGTGCACCTCTCCTGGGCGATAGGACACCTGGTGTGGAATCGGCAGCCACTAGGTGGATGAGCCGGACTGGGCAGATCTCCGCTGAGAACGATCCTTTGCCGCTTCCTTTCCAGATCAGGGTCGGCAATCGGGACCGCGGAGAGCAAGGCGTGCGTATATGGGTGGGCGGGGCGGTCGTAGAGCTCGTTGCGATCGGCAACTTCGGCCACCCGTCCCAGATACATGACCAGCACCCGATCCGAAATATGACGAACCACTGACAAGTCGTGGGCAATGAACAAGTAGCTGAGACCAAGCTCGTCCTGGAGGTCCTCGAGCAAGTTGAGGATCTGTGCCTGGATACTGACGTCGAGAGCTGAAACCGGCTCGTCGAGGATGATCAAGCTCGGTTTGAGCGCCAGAGCCCGAGCGATTCCGATCCGCTGGCGTTGCCCGCCCGAGAACTCATGCGGGTATCGGTTGCCGTGCTCGGGCGATAGGCCCACTACCTCCAAGAGCCCGGCGACCTGGGGTCGAACCTCTTTCCTGGTCCGGCCCTGGATGAGCAGCGGCTCTCCGATGATGTCGCGAACCGGCATCCTCGGGTTGAGAGAGGCAAACGGGTCCTGGAAGACGATCTGCATCTCCTGGCGCAGTTCTCGCATCCTTTTCGGTTCGGCACCGATCACGTCCTCCCCATTGAAACGAACCACCCCTGCAGTCGGTTCGATAAGGCGGATGATGGATCGACCGAGGGTTGTCTTTCCACATCCCGATTCTCCGACGATGCCAAGAGTCTCGTGGGGATATACATGAAGGTCGACCCCGTCGACGGCGAACACCGTGCCCACCCTTCTCCGTAGCACTCCGGCACGAATGGGAAAGTGGGTTACGAGGTTCTCCACCTCGAGGATGGGCGTTCCGTTCTGTGATGGTCTGCTTTGACTCAACACACTCATCTCAGGCCCCCAACCGCGCTCCATACTCAAACTCCGGGAGCGTGGTTGCGAAATGGCACCGCGACACATGGTCCGTTCCACATTGAATCAACTCCGGCTCGGTTGTCCGGCAGACCTGCTCGCTGAATTCGCAACGAGGCCAAAACACACATCCGCGCGGCAAACGGATCAAGCTGGGAGGTGTTCCCGGTACCGAGCTCAACCGATCGGAGGTTCTTTCATCGAGGCGGGGAACCGATCTCATCAGAGCGCGGGTGTACGGGTTGTTGCCGCCGTAGTAGACGTCGCGAGTATCGCCGGATTCGAAGACTCGCCCGCCATACATCACCTGGACCCGGTCGGCCACACCGGCTACCAGCCCGAGATCATGGGTGATGAGGAGCATCGCCGCTCCGGTGGCCCGTTGGACGGTGATAATGACTTCAAGTACCTGAGCCTGAATGGTCACGTCGAGGGCCGTAGTCGGCTCATCGGCGATCAGCAGCTGGGGGTCGTTGGAGATAGCCATGGCAATGACAGCCCGCTGCCTCATTCCACCCGAGAACTCGTGGGGGTAGGAATCAACCCGTTGCCCAGGCTCAGGGATTCCGACCAGATCTAACAACTCGACCGCTCGCTTCATGGCAAGAGGCTTCGAGACGGATTGGTGCACCCTGACGGCTTCGGCGATCTGGTTTCCGACAGTGAAGACCGGATTGAGGGCGGTCATCGGATCTTGAAAGATCATGGCCATGCCCCGACCTCGGATCTTCCGCATCTCGGCCTCAGAGAGGCTCAGCAGATCCCTTCCTTCAAAGCTCGCCCATCCGGTGACGAATGCGTTCTTTGGGAGCAAGCGCATCAGCGACATGGCCATCACCGACTTTCCCGACCCGGACTCGCCTACGACGGCAAGAACCTCCCCTCGATCCACATGGAAGGACACATCACTCACTGCGCGAACGATGCCATCTTCGGTGGTGAAGGAGGTCGAGAGGTTCTCGACCTCCAAGAGACGTTGTTCGCCCACTACTCGCGCACTCGTCTCGTGGTCGGATCGAGCGCGTCGCGCAGCCCGTCGCCGAGAAAGTTGATGCAGAGAGCGATCAGGACGACAAACCCTCCCGGAATCAGGACTCGTATCGGATCACTGTCGATGTCGCCCTTGGCCGCATCAACCAAATTGCCGAGCGTGGGAGTGGGCGGGCGCACACCGAGAGCAAGAAACGAAAGGGTGCTTTCCAGGATGATCGCCACACCCACCAGCAGCGTGGCGTTGACGATGATGGGGCCAAATGTGTTGGGGATGATGTGACGCCACAGGATTCGCAGCGAGCCGGCGCCAGCAGCCCGGGCGGCGAGGACGAACTCCTGTTCCTTGTACTGGAGCACCACTCCGCGCACCACCCTGGCGATGGAAGTCCACAGCAGCAATGCCAGCAGGACCGCGATTCCTGTCGGATTGGACCCCCATTTGACCGCGACGACCAACAGCACAATGAAGGAGGGAACCACCAGAAAGAGGTTGATCACCTGGCTGAGGAACGAGTCGATAGCCCCACCAAAGTATCCGGACACGGCCCCGACGACGGCGCCGAGAACCGTCGTCAGCACCGCAACCAGAAGGGCGATCAGAAGCGAGAATTGGCCGGCTTTGAACGTTCGCACCAAGAGGTCACGGCCGATATCGTCCGTTCCGAATGGATGCTCGAGGGACGGGCCTTGATTGAAGTCAGGTGTTATCTCCTCGAAGCCGTAGGGCGACAAGGCCGGCGCCGCCCAGAACGAAATCGTCATGATCAAGAGCACAACACCCGCCAATATGGCCAGCTTGTGCCTCCGAAACCGGTCCCAGGTCTGACGGCCGAAGCTCCGGCTGACGATGACAAGGCCCTCTGCCTCGTCCATGGGCGCTTCTTCGACCTCGAGGGGAGTGTCGGGTCGGCCCTTGAGCTCAGTCATAGCGAATACGCGGGTCGAGGACACCGTAGAGGAGGTCGGCGATCAGGTTGAAGACGATCACGATGACTGCGATGAACATGGTCACCCCCATCACCAAATCGAGATCTTGGGCGAAGATGCTGTTGACGAGGAGGACTCCTAACCCGGGCCAGGCAAAAACAGTCTCCGTGATCACCGAGCCTCCCATCAGAAAGGCAAAGTCGAGGGCCCAGATCGTCACCAACGGGATCAGCGAGTTGCGGAGAGCGTGCCGGAAGATCACCGTCCGCTGCGAAAGGCCCTTGGCCTTGGCGGTGCGGATGTAATCCGAATTGATCACCTCGAGCATGGATGCACGCATAAACCGACTCTCACCGGCTACGACCACCAAGGTCAACGTCACAACCGGCAGGGTGAGGCTGGAAACGAGGTCTCCGAATGATTCTGTGTGCAACCCGCTCACGTAGAACGGTTTCAAATCAAACCACTCTTGCCACCAAACCACAAAAATAGCTTGCAGCAATAGGGCGAAGAAGAACGTCGGCATCGAAATACCGAGGAAAGAGAACCCGGTGATGACGTAATCACTTGTTGAGTATTGTCGTACCGCCGAGTAGACCCCGAGCACGACAGCCAGGCCGGCAATCAGAAAGAACGCCGGGATGGCCATGATCGCGGTGTTCTTGGCCCTCTCTAAAACAACGTCCTTGACCGGGATGCTGTTGATGGAAAGGGCTACCCCCCAATCCCCGGCTACCACATCGCTCAGCCAACCGAAATATCGAACCGGGATCGGCTTGTCGAGCTCATAGAGCTCTTCGAGCCTTTGGAAGGCCGACTCGTCACATGTGCCACAGGCGGCGAGCCGGCTTCGGGGATCGTTGGAGACGGACACCAACACGAAGATCAGAAACGTAGCGATCAGCAGCAAAGGGATCGTTGTCAAGACGCGACGCACCGTATATCCAAGCACTACGCCCTCTGCGACGGGAATGTTGATGAAGTATACCCGGTGGTCGTGATCAAGGCCCTGCCGGACCGGTGCTCAATCGCCTCCGATGGTGTCCAGTCAGGAAGACGTTAGAGAAGGCGGAGAGGCCCTTATGGCCTCTCCGCCTTCTTAGTGGTCCAGTCGACTCCTAGCCTGCGAGCTTGAAGTCGACGATGTTGGCGATCGGACCGCCGTTGTTGGTGTCTACACCGACAGCCGCCCCGCTCAACGCCTCACTGTCGTAGAAGTAGGTGTCGGGCTTCTGGGTGAGGGGGAGCATGAACAACCCGTCGTCACCCTTCTCCAGCGTGGTGGCGAACTTATCGAGTTCGTTGTAACACGCGTTCCGCTCGGCTTCGTCGATAGTTGTATCGCATTCGTCGGCCAACGTGTCGTATTCCGAGTTGATGAACCCGTAAGGGCCAAAACCGTCGGAACGATAGGCACCGACCTGACCTCCCGGCCAGGGGCCTCCGACCCATGCGAACTGGGTGATGTCCCAAATCGTCGGGTCACCTTCGGCGCCCCCGGAAAGGGCGGCTTCCATCGCCGCCGCTGCGAAGGGCCGCTCGTTGAAGTAGGCCGAACCGGGCACGTTGTCGATCACTATCTCGATCCCGGCGGCGGTAAACTGGGCCTGAATGAGTTGCTGCTGCAGCTCACGCAAGTTGTTGCCACCGGTGGTGCCAACCCGGAGGGTCAAACGACCCCTTTCCGGATGCTCGTAGATGCCGTCGGCGCCAGCCGTGTAGCCGGCCTCTTCCAATTTGGCCTTGGCCGCTTCGACGTCGTGGGCATATTCGGTGCCGTGCTGCTCGTACCAGGGCTGCTGGTTGGGCATGAAGAACGTGTTCCACAACCCTTCCGCATCGAGCACCCCCTCGCCGAACACCCGTGCGTACAACGCCCCGACGACCTCAGTCTTGTCCAAGCTGTAGGCCACTGCTTCGCGCACCAACGGATCGCTCAGATGGACATTGAGCAGGTTGAGGCCCCAGTGCTCGTAGGTAGGACCAGGCTTCACCGCGCTGACGAACCGCGCATCCTCGGACAACTCCTCGAATTGGAGTTGCGGCTGGGTGAAGATGATCTGCGCTTCGCCCGCCCTCAGTGCGTTGATCTGCGTGTCGGTGTCCGCGACCTTGGTCATCGTCATTCCGCTGACACAGGCCACACCCGGATTCACGACCTCGGGACTGACCGAACCGTGATAGCTGTCATTGCGGACCATCTCCACCGACACACCCTGGTTCCATGCTTCAAGGACCATCGGGCCGGTAGACGGCAGTGTTTCCCCGTCCGCGCCGACCCAGCTGCCCCAGGCCGTATTGACCGCGGCTGCGTCCATGCCCTCAAAGGAGTGAGCAGGAGGAACAATCTGGTACATGGTTTGCCAGCCGGAGTAGAACGCCGACATCTCGATCTCGAACTCGGTGTCCGAGATGATGTTGAAACCCGTCACCAGGTCATAGCCAGTCCGGTCGGCATACGGGAAGAGGAACGTCGGGTTGTCCTCTTCGTCAGGCTCACCTTCCGCCATGATGGTGTCCTGGTAGAAGCTGACGTCTTCCGGTGTGAACGGCTCCCCGTCAGACCAGGTCAGACCGTCCCGCAGTTTGTAGCTGATCGTGACCGTGCCATCGTCGTTGACGGTGACCACAGCTTCCTCGGCCAGCAACTCTGGATAGAAGGTGAGGGATGAAGTATCGCCATAGAGGCCGTCCCACATCGCCTGAACCAGCCATGAGGTGATGCTCAGCTGATGTTCCGGGTCGTTGTACTGCCAGCTCGAAGGCTCTTGCTCGTGTGCCCAGAGGAGGTTCCCCTCGGCAGCACCGTCGCAATAGTTGGCCGGATCTGACGGCGCTGCGGTGGTGGTTGTGCCTTCGTCCGCTGGTGCCGTGGCGGTGGTCACTGTGGACTCGGTGTCCTCGTCCGCACAGGCTACTGCCACGAGAGCCAGAACCAACCACGCTACGGCGAAGCGCCATCGTGATGGTCTTAGTGTCAAGGTTTCTCCTCCATTCAGGTGTTTGCCTTTGAGTCCCGATCAAAGACCGAGAGCCAAGGTAGCGTATACGCTGGTTGGTAGTTGTGTAAAGCACAGTGGAGAAGGCACCGCTCCCGCCGGTAAGATTGCGGCCACATGCCGATAACGATCTTTTCGTCGTGGCGAGGCCTGGTTTCGGCAGTTTTCTCCCCCGTCGTCTTGATACTGTTGGGCGGATCCACATTGGAGAGGGTGGGAGTCCGACTCTTGCCGGTTCTTATCACGGTCGTGGGGGCGATCCTGGCCCTGGTTGTTCTGCTCGACTACCCTCGCCGGTCCCAGTTCTCGCCCTCAGGTGTCGAGCGCATATGTCTTCTTCGTCGCCAACTGATCCCCTGGGATCGAATCAGCGCGATTCAGAGAACCCGCCCCCAGCGCCCATCGAGAAGGCTTCGACCGCCAATCGTTGACAATGACTGGACCCCGTTGCCGAGAACGTTCGGAGGGCTGGTCGCCGTAGTGGGCCGGCGCCGATACCTTTTGGTGAACCAAGTCGAAGGACCCGGCGAGTACGACGAGCTGGCCGCTGCAGTCAAGAAGTGGAGCGCGGCGACCCTCCTGAGAGCGGCTCGGCCACCCGAGTCCGCCTCACCCTCATACCTCTACCGGCGCAGGATCAGGAGGCTCGAGGAATAGCGGACGAGCGGACGCCTCGATCAGCCCGGCGACATCAGGACCGCGCCTTCGAAGCCGGGTCACCCACATCAGGTTCTCGGCCGAGCCCGAATTGAACGTGCCCGAGGTCCAGGTCCCGGTCGCTCCCATGCCAAGATGAGGGCCATGATGGCTACCCCCCTCATCGAGGATCCGCTGTTCGAGAGGTTGATCGATCCGCAAGCCCCCATTGAGAACCTGGGATCGGGCTGTGTCTGGTCGGAGGGCCCGGCCTGGATCCCACGCCAACAGGCCGTCATCTGGAGCGACATCCCGAGCAATCGGATCATGCGTTGGACCGAGACGGGCGGCGTCGAAATCGACCGCACCAACGTCGGCTTCACCAACGGCAGGACCCTCGATCTCGATAGTCGGCTCGTTGTGTGCTCGCACGGCCATCGTCGTATCGAGAGGGTGGAACACGACGGCACGATCACGGCCCTGGCCACCCACTATCAGGGGGCGAGGTTGAACTCCCCCAATGACGTGGTGGTCAAGTCGGACGGGAGCATCTGGTTCACCGATCCTCCATACGGCATCCTGTCCGATGGGGAAGGGGATGCCACAGAATCGGAGCTTTCTGGTTGTTTCGTCTTTCGGTTCGAGCCTGCATCCGGGGTGCTCACGGTCGCCACCGATCTCCTGGTCCACCCCAATGGGCTCGCCTTCTCGGTGGATGAATCGATCCTGTATGCGTCGGACACGTCCCGATCGATCGACCCCGCGGGCAATCACCACATCATGGCGTTCGACGTCGAGGGCGACAGCAGCCTCACCAATCCCAGGGTCTTTGCCGAGATCTCACCCGGGTTGGCCGACGGGTTCCGGGTGGATCGGACCGATCATGTTTTCACCAGCGCCGAAGACGGGATCCATGTTTTGACCCCTGAGGGTCATCGCATCGGCAAGATCCCGCTCCCCGAGGTGACGAGCAACTGCGTGTTCGGTGGACCAGACGGCAACGATCTGTTCATCACTGCGTCAACGTCGCTGTACCGGATTCGAACCAAGACGACCGGCGCACCGCGACTCTCTCCATGATTGGGATCGAGAGGTCCGTACTTGACCCCTGTAGGTCCCAATTACGGCAGGGTGCCCCGTCCGTATAGTCTCGCCCCGGCGAGACAGGAAGGCGATTGGAGCACACCCCGGCCGAGAAGGTGGAATGGAGCCCTCAACCGGAGGCGAACTTCACCGGTAAGGCGTGGATGGGGGTGCTGTCCCGAGCCGAGGACAGGGCCCTCAACGCAATCTCGGTGTTGTTCGAACCCGGGGCCCGAACCAACTGGCACTCTCACCCGGAGGGACAGGTCCTCTACGTCACCTCGGGAACGGGACGGGTGGGAGCAGCAGGGGGTGAGATCGTTGAGATCGGACCCGGAGACGTGGTCTATGCCAACCCTGGCCAGCTCCATTGGCACGGCGCGGCACCGGACTCACCCATGAGCCATCTCTCGCTCACAACCGGGGGAGCAACGGTGTGGGAGTCCCGGGCCGTGACCGACGAGGAGTATGCGCCGGAGGGGAGCCGGGACGGCTGAAGGCCCCCGAACGGCTGCCAACATGAAGCCGATGAAAGACCACGAGTTCGGTTTCACCACCAGAGCCGTCCACGCCGGTCAACGCCCCGACCCCGAGACCGGGGCCCGGGCGATGCCGATCTACGCCACCACCTCGTTCGTCTTCGACGACGTGCAACACGCAGCCGATCTATTCGCCCTCCAGAACTACGGGAACATCTACACCCGGATCGGCAACCCGACCACGGCGGCATTCGAGGAGCGCATGGCCTCGCTCGAAGGGGGTCTGGGTGCGGTC
>DATDPT010000026.1:0-20671 GCA_035292605.1 Acidimicrobiia bacterium | reverse complement strand
GGTGGCCACCAACGAGGCCCCGAGTGCAGCGCCGATTGCCGCGACTACACCCTGGCTGCTGTGCTCCTCGGCCATCCGATCGTCCAGGTAGATGGCGATTGCCAGCCCGAAGCCGAACACCCAGCCCAGGGCGGTGAACGACACAGCGCTGGCCATCACCACCATCGCCGCCAGGTCGGTGGGCAGCGGTCTGCGCCCGGTCGACTCGACGAGAAGACGGGCAGACATCAAGGCCGCCACCATCACCAGGATGCTGATATCGAACCCGAGAAGCACGAGTGCTCCTGCGGGGATGGCTGCAAGCAACCCGGTCGGCTCGTGATCGGGGTCCAGCTCTCGACCAAGGGCCCAGGCGATGAAGGTCGCACTCGCCGCCAGGATCGGGAGCAGAAGCGTCCGGCCTGCTGTCAGGGCGATCACCCCCCCGGCCGCAGCCGCGAGCAGGGTGAGCCCGCTGATCGCGATGTTCGATGGTGACCTCGGATTGAGAGGCCGGAGCACGTGGGAGCGGAACGCCATCGCCACCCATTCTGGACGAGCTACGGGGATTGCTGAGGTCGTCGATACTGTGGCCAGGTGAACCGCCCCCTCGACAGCCTGCGCAAGCTTCCGGCGGTGGGTGTCCTCGCCGAGCGCCAGATGGGCGGCTTTCTGGCGATTGCCGCCCTGGTTGGGGTGGGCGTCGGTGTCGGCGCCGCCGCTCTGGTGGCCATCGTCGAATGGCTGCAGGAGTTCCTTGTGCCCTTTGCCATCGACGAGGGGAGGGCCTGGATCTTCCTCACGGTTCCGACCGGTTTCCTGTTCGCCTGGCTGCTCGCCAAGCGGTTGGCTCCAGAGGTGGCTGGTGACGGGGTGCCGCAGGCGGTGGCTTCGCTCGAGGTCCAAGGCGGCCGGATGAGGGGGCGGGTCATCCCCCTCAAGATCCTGGCCACTGCGGTGACGGTGGGTGGTGGGGGCTCGGCCGGTCGCGAAGGCCCGATTGTCCAGATCGGCGCCGCCATCGGGTCGGTTGTATCGAGGCGATTCAACCTCGGTGAGGATCAGGTCCGGTCCTTGGTTGCGGCCGGTGCCGGCGCCGGTATCGGTGCGACGTTCAACGCCCCGATCGCCGGCATGCTCTTTGCCCTCGAGGTGATCCTCTCCTCTTTCGCGGCCCGGCACATGTCCGCGATCGTCATCGCCTCGGTGACCGCGGCTATCACCACACAGTCCCTGGTTGGTGAGGAGTTGGCGATACGGACCGGGGTGTACGAGCTCGGTGACCCCCGAGAGTTGCTGCTCTACGCCGGGTTGTCCGTGGTCGTGGTCGGGGTGGGAATCCTCTTCCTTCGCCTGCTTGGCGGGATCGAGCGGTTTGTCAGGCTGCGGGAGGCGTCCTTGGGGCTGCTGCGCCCCGTTGCCGTCGGTCTGCTCGTTGCCGGCTTGGTCTTTGTCGAGCCCGGTGTCTTCGGAACCGGGCAGGCGGTCACCAACCGGCTGCTCGGCGGAGACGTCTCCGAGGTCTGGTGGGTGCTGATTCTGCTCGCTTTGGCCAAGGTGGCTGCCACTGCACTCACCCTCTCTTCGGGGGCATCCGGTGGCGCCTTCATGCCCTCCTTGTTCACCGGAGCCGCCTTGGGCACCGGCTTCGCCCTGCTCGTCGAGCCGGTATGGGGCGTCTCCACTCTCAACCCGGGTGCGTTTGCGGTGGTCGGCATGGCGGCGATGTTCGCTGTGGTGGGAAGGGCGCCGCTGACCGCGATTCTCCTCGTCTTCGAGGTGACCGGGGCTCGGGACTATCAGTTGATCCTCCCTCTGATGCTGACCGCCACCCTGGCCACCTTTCTCGCCGAGCGGTTCCACCCGGATTCGGTGTACTCCATGGCGCTCAAGATCATGGGGATCAACGTACGAAGAACCGGAGAGGTGGATGTGCTCGACACCATCGACGTCCGAGCCGTCATGACTCCTCCTGCTGTGATCGCGGCTCCCGATGACGAATTGGGGAAATTCGAGCGACTTCTCCAGGAGCACCAATCACACGGCGCCCCGGTTGTGGAGGACGGGCGTCTGGTGGGGATCATCACCATCTCCGATATCGCCCGAGGCACCAGCGCAGGTCGTGTCGGAGAGGCGATGACCCCTCGTCCGGCGACCGCGACCCCGGACACACCGGTGTCCCGGGCCTTGGAGCGGATGGCCGCGCTTGGGGTGGGACGGCTCCCGGTTGTCGCCGAGGACGACCCTGACGAGCTGGTGGGGATGTTCCGAAGGGAGGACGCGGTTCGCGCCTACCACGAGGCACTGACCGCAGCTACCGACGTCGAGATGCACCGGGCGAGCCTGGCCCAACGGACCGGTGGCGGGGCGGGCTACTACGACTTCCGGGTGCCGCCCAGCTCGGTCGCCGACGGACGGGCCATACGTGAGGTTTCCTGGCCGGAAGGGTCCACGTTGGTCTCGATTCGAAGGGGACGAGATGTGCTGGTACCCAGTGGCGCGACCATCCTCCATCGGGGCGACCTGATCACCGCCTTCGGCACCACAACCTCCAAGGAGAGGATGATCGAGCGTCTCAATGCCGGAGCAGATGAGGCCACCGCAGAGATCTCTCTTGCGGACATCCAGGCTGAAGGAACCGGCTCCCCCGGGGCAAACTCAGCCGGGGACAGCTAACGCCTTTCGGAGCACCTCGATGATCTGACGGCCGTTCTCCTGATTGCGGTCCTTCTCCGGGTTGTAACAACCCAGGGAGACTCCGGCGAGAGCGGAGGAGGCAAGGATGGCAGCCAGCAGCTCTGTCAACTCGGCCCAGTCGAGCCCATCCGGCATTGGAGCATCATTGGCGAAGAACAAGGAGGGGTCGACGATGTCGAGGTCGAGATGGGCCCAGATGTTCCCGGCGCCGCTCGCCAGGGCTTGCGCCACGCGGGCCCCAACTTGACCTGGGCCCTCGGACCGGACCTCGTCGGTGGTGAGACAGGCGATCGGCGGGTCGAGGTCCTCGGGCATCAGCATCCCATCGATCAGGGACTGCTCCCGGTCTCGGTAGCCGACGATCCGGACATCCGCACCAGAGAGGCTGGGCCCGCCGGCCGCATCGACCCACGCTCGAGGCCCCAGTCCAATCGCCACGGTCACCGGCATGTCGGCCGCCTCGCCGAGCGGTGATGTGGCCTGGTCGTAGAGATCGAGGTGCCCATCGAGATGGGCAAGGCTGACCCGGCCCCGGGCGTCACGAACCCCGGCCAGGGCTCCGGGCACGATCGCACAACAGCCTCCGACCAGAAACGGGCGCTCCGCCCGGGAAAGTGTCTCCGCCACCACGCTTCGGACCGTGGCCGTGGTAGTACACACATCGTCCAGGCCGACCACTCCGGTCTCAGGGTCTCTTCCTTCGGCGCGAATGCGCACCGCGAGGTCACCGCCGTCACGGCCACCGATGGCGTCTCTCAACCCCAGGGCGCGAAAGGCGGCAGGGGCGAGCTCGGTCCCGCCGGCATGACCTGCGGAGTCGACCGGGACTCCGATCACGGTGAATCCGCCTTTCATGAGCCAACGCTAACCACGAGCTCGGTGAGATCGGCTACCAGCCCCTGCACCACGTAGGATTGTCCGGTGGTCGAGAGAGAGGTATAGCCAATGGAGGGGGCAGGAGCGATAGGGGTCGCGTTCATCGCTCTCGTGGTCCTGGGGGTGGTTGTGGTCAGCCTGCGACGGCAGCGCAAGCGTGCCGCCGCTATCGACCTCGAGGACACTTCGTGGCTTCGGCGGTCTCCCGTCGAACCCGAGCCGATCACCAAGCGGGCGGCAGTGGCCGACTTCCACGTGCATGGGAGCGAGGCGCGCGTCATCTTCGACGTGCCGCTCCCCGACGAGAACGACCCGGTGCTGAACGACCTACTGGTCGATGAGGCGGTCGAGGTGGTCCGCGAGAAGCGTCATACGCTCCCGATCGACGAGGTGACCGAGATCGTGGTCTTCGCCGGGCGTGGAGATTCTCGAGAGATAGGTCGGACGAGGCTGCCTTCGCCGGGTCAGCTCCCTTCCGCCCTCCAGGCAGACATGTTCAATCTGACCCACATCGCCAGGGACCCTTTTGCCGGTCAGTTCGAGGACGAACTGGTGACTCACGTCGAAACTCAGGTTCAGGTGCCGAAGGATGATCTGGGGCCGCTGAGCCAAGAGCTGAGGATCCCCTTGGGCCTGGAACGTGGTCTGCGCACCCGGGGTGTCGACCCGACAAAGGCCTCCGGCCCGGAGTTGATCCTCGCTCTGCTCGAGATGTTCGGATACGAGGTGAATCCTCAGGTCGACGGGACCTTCATCGCAATCAAGGACAAGCTCAAGACTTTCATCCGCGCCGAGCCTCACGTTCCCGGCAGCTACCCCGAGCTCGACGAGCAATTGGTGCAGAAGTTCATTGTCGAATTCGGCACTGCCGGCGCTGCTCGTGGCCTGCTGATCACTGACAAGCTCGGCCCCTTCATGATCCACGACGTCGAAGCCACCAACCCCAGGATGCGGTTCGTGACCCGGGAGCGGATCCAGAGATTCATCGATTCGATGGCCCTCGGCTGACCCATCGCGGGGCAAAGTTGGGGCGGGGCTAAGCTGTTGAGCAAGGAGGTCTCAATTGTTCGGTCTCAGAGGGCAAGAGCTGCTCATCATCCTGCTCATCGTGCTCCTCATCTTCGGAGCAAGGAAGCTGCCTGATCTCGCCCGCTCACTCGGTGCTTCTGCCAAGGAGTTCCGCAAGGGTGTCGAGGAAGGAACAGAGACGGAATCGGACACGCAGACCCCGGACGCCCACACCTCGGATTCCTAGGAACCCGGCGCCCCCATCGGGCGTTGATGGAGTAGGTCTCCATGCCGGAGTCCGTCCCACTCACCTGGGAAGAGGTTGCGCGTGTCTATGGACGGAAGATCTACAACTTCGCCTACCGGCTCACCGGTAATCCCGACGACGCCTCCGATCTCGTCCAAGAAGTGCTTCTCCGGGTCCGTCGCGGCCTTGCCTCCTACCAACCCGGGAGTTTCGAGGGTTGGCTGTGGCGCATCACCAGGAACGCGTTTCTCGACGACGTGCGCAAACGCAACCGGCGCCCTGTCGCACCGATACCCGACGACATCGAGCGATGGGATCTCGCTGCCTCACCGGGCTCGGATATCGAGTACTCCCGAATCAGCCTCGGCGACGATATCCAGAAGGCCCTGCTCGAGCTTCCGATCGAATTTCGGGAGGCCGTCGTCCTCTGTGACGTCATCGGCCTTTCGTATGAGGAGATCGCGGTGGCGGTGGCAGTCCCCATCGGCACCGTGCGCAGCCGGATTCACCGTGGGCGCAAGATCCTCAAGGAGCTGCTGACTTGACCCATCCCAGCGAGATGATCAGTGCCTATCTCGACGGTGAGTTAACCCGCGCCGAGTCTTCCCGGCTCTTCACTCACATCGGTTCCTGTGGGAGATGTGTTGCCGAGATGGAGGCCATGCAACGGGTGCGGACCGCGGTGCGATCGCTGCCTATGGTCGAGATGCCGCCGGGGCTCCTCGGTGATGCCGAGCCGGTCGTTCTACCCCTTCATCGCAACCGTGGGCTCTGGGTAGGAGCCGCCGCCGCCGCCGTCGCCTTGGTGATCGCCCTTGCCACCATGCTCACCCCAACCCCGGGTGCCCTTTCCGTGGACGACCTGAACAGTCGCTTTGGGGCCAGGGTCTCGCTCGACCCTGCGTTCGGCCCCGCCAAAGTGATGGTTCCCGACGTTCGGAGCCTGACCGAATGAGAAAGGTGATCATCCTGGTCGCGGTGCTCACACTGCTCCCGGCCACCACTGCCTCGGCCGCAGGGCTGGAGGAGATCCTGGAGCGAAGCCAGGGAGCTTCCTATTCGGCCGAGCAGGTGATCAGTTGCTCGACCCCCGACGGGGTGCGGGACGCGGTGGTCTCCCTCGAACAGGCAGGTGGTGAGCTCCGTGTCTCGGGGGAGGTAGAGGTCTCCTCAGGCTCCGGGGGATGGGCGCTGGTGCGGGAGGGCTCCGTGATCAATAGTGCGTCGGTGGAGGCAGGAATCAGTGACGCCGAGCCCACCTATCGAGTCGACAACGGCTCGGCGCACCCATTTCTCAACCGCAAGGCCGGCCTGTACCGGCTCTACGCCGGTGATGTGCTGAGGGGTGAGCTCATCGTCGACGGGGCGACGGGAGCCCTCTTGAGCGTCGTCACCTACAACAGCGACGGGAACGTCTACTGCGAACGGCGCTTCATCGAATTCGATCCCACCCCTCCCGAGCTATCCCCCACCACTCTCACAATCGGCGAGACGCTGGAGCCGAGCGACGTCACCTCGGCCCTGCCTGAGAGCCTGGGCGACTTTGAGCGCCTTGACATCTATGAAGACGGCGACGATTTCACTTTCGCCTACTACTCGGACGGGTTTTTCTCCTTCGCTTTGTTCCAGACCCCGACCGTTGTCGAACTGACCGATCCGGGAGCGTTGACCTTCGAGGGCAGCGTCTATGCGCGGTCGTTTTCCCCAGGACAGGTCACCTTCAGTTGGGAGACCCGCCACGGTGGGATGGCGCTGGTAGGGGACCTTCCACCCGACATGCATGCCGAGGTGTTGGAGGGCCTGCCCCCGCCGTTCGCCCCCGGCATCCTGCAGCGGATCTGGCGGAGCTTGTTCGGCTGATCTCCGATGGCTGAGGCATTCATCTGGGGGCTGTTGGGAGCCACCTCCCTTGTTCTGGGAGCTCTCATCGTCTTCGTCCACGGGCTGGCGAAAAGGTCACTGGGGCTCATCATGGGATTCGGGGCCGGCGTTCTCCTCAGCGCGGTCTCCTTCGAGCTCCTCGAGGAGGCGTTGACCGTTCCGGGGGACAGGGAGCGACCGTCCTCGGTTTCTTCAGCGGTGCCATCGTCTTCTACCTGGGTGACTCCGCTATCGCCAGGATCGGAAGGAGTGGCGGGGAGGAGTCATCGGGCCCTGCAATCGTCCTGGGCACGGTGCTCGACGGGGTTCCCGAGTCGGCGGTGCTCGGCTTGACCCTCCTCCAGACCGGCAGCATCGGCGTTTCGATGTTGGTGGCGGTCTTCGTCTCCAACCTTCCCGAGGCGATCGCCGCCACTAGCGGTCTCGTCACGTCGGGATGGAGACGATCCCGGGTGTTGGCTCTGTGGACCGGGGTGGCATCGGCGAGCGCCTTGGCGGCGGCAGCAGGTTACGCCCTACTCGCCGATTCCTCGCCTCGGAATCTCTCCTTCGTGTTGGCCTTTGCTGGGGGGGCAATCCTCACCATGCTGTCCACAAGCATGATCCCAGTCGCGTTCGAGGACGCTCGCCGACCGGTTGGCCTGGCAACCACGCTTGGTTTCGCGGTTGCCCTCGCCATCAACTGGTTCACGACCTGAACCCGAGTTCGACTCGGCTCAGATCGCGATGATCGCCGGGGGTAGTCACCGAAGCGTGGCTCTCAAGACCATCCGTCGAGAAGCACCCGGGCAGCCCACGCGGTCGGGTCGCGCAACTCGTCCGCACTGGGGATACGCGTCGGGTCGGACCACAGCGTCTCCAGTGCGTCTTCGCCATAGCGATGTTCGACTTCTTGATTGAACTGGTCGCCAAGCCTGGTCAACTCCGCGGGGACCGGTCCCACACCGATCATCTCCCGAGCGTCGAGTTGAGACCTGGCGAGATCCCGCTCCGCAGTGATGCGGTCGAAATTCGGGGAGAGGTCGGTGAGAGATCGTCGCGCCAGAAGCCGGGCACAACCTGTCATGGCGCCGAAGAAAGCCTCGAGCTCGCGTCTCGGCCCCTCTGTCTCCTCGCCACCGAGAAGGCTCTCGATGCCGCCTGCCCTCGCGATCGCTTCCTCGACGGCGGCCGGGTCGGTCCCACCTGCCATCAACCCGCTGAGCTGGGTCGGATCGATCCGCACCGCCTCCGCGTACTTGGTCAGGAGTTGCTCGAGGTGATCCTGAATCCAGGGCAGCTGGGAGACGGCCCGGAAGGCAACCTCGTTGGTGACCACCCAGAGCCTGACCTCTCTTCTGTCGAGGTCCGGGGAGCGGGAAAGCTCCTCGATGTGAGGGACGATCACCGCGAGGTGGCCGGGTCGGTCTTGGGGGAGGCCGGCATCGAAAGACGCAACGATCCACGAAGACAGAGAGCCGACCAGCGAGCCGACCTGGAGGCCAACGATCGCCGGACTGAGCTGGGCCATGAGTGGCGCTGCGGCGCCCTCGACCACGACCGAGGAAGCGAACGGCTCGACGAGGGGGCCGTAGGTCTCGAGATTCTTGTCGGCCCAACCTCGGGCATCGGTGGGGAACACGTCGGGTGCGGGGATGATGCGGAAAGGGGCAACCTGTTCCACTCGATACTCGGCGAGACGGGCCAGCTCCCTGAATTCCTCGGCTGCCCACGGCTCAATCGGCTGCTGATCACCGGCGAGATGGCGGGCGACCTCGGCTGCCAGCTTCCAGTTCACTGGCCCAGGCTGGTCGAACAGATCGAACAACTGTGAGAAGAGGTCGTCGCTCACGGTTCGAATCTTCCCAAAGTGACGGTCAGATCCAAGTCGCCATCGGACCGGGTGATCGACACTATCGACTCTTCGCCGGCCCGATGTCTTCTCAGCTCGGTGAGAAGCCCCTCCAAGGTCTCTATCGGCACTCCGTCGAGCGACACGATCACGTCGTTGACCAGCCCTCCGCTCAGCTCGTAGGCGGACCCGGCGGTAACGTCATCTACCAGGACCCCGACCGGGTATCGGGCTCCGTCTTCCTCGGCGAAGTAGGTGTCGCCCCTGATCCCCAATTGAGCATGGTTGACGACGCCGGACTCGATCAGGTCATCGGCCACGCCAATCGCCATGTCGATGGGAATCGCGAACCCGAAACCCTCCGCCGCAACGTTCGAAACCGCGATAGCGGTCGTGATCCCGATGACGCGGGCGTCTTCGTCGAGGAGGGCGCCACCGGATGATCCGTGAGTGATGGGGGCATCGGTCTGGACGAGCCCGTAGAGGAGAGTCCCGGTGTCGACCTCGAGCGACCTATCAAGAGCACTGACGATCCCCGAGGTAACCGAGGGCCCACCGACCAGAGCCAGGGGATTGCCAATGGCGACCGCCATATCGCCAATCCTGAGTGCCGCGGGATCTCCAACGTCCATCGGGGTCAGGTCGGCGCGATCGACGTGTAGGACGGCCACATCGGTCAGCGGGTCGGTACCGATGATCTCGGCCGGGTATCGGGCACCATCGGCGAAGACCACGGTCACGTCACCGGTGTCGGCCCCCTCGATCACGTGGTCATTTGTGATCAGGTAACCAGCTGTGCCGTAGACCACGCCGCTGCCGCCACTGAGGCTGAGGTTCGCGTCCACCTCCACGGCCACAATCGAGGGGATGGCGTGTTGAGCGATCTCGGATGCGGACGCCCTCGCGGCCACGGGCGGCGGAGCGCTGGTGGGAGGAGGGACAGTGACACTGGGTGGCGGGGGGTTGGTCGAGGGGGTCGGTTCCTCGAACACCCCGGTTGATCCAAGGATGGCGAACGTGACCCCGGTTCCCAACAGGGCCCCTCCCAAAATCCCCAGGACCAGGGTCCACGGATCGAAACGGCGAGGTCGGTTGACGGGCCCGCTCATCGGCTCTTCGATCGGGGTCATCGGCTCGGGCCCATCGGGCCCCTGGATCGTCATAGGCTTGGGATTGTATGGACCAGTCCCGACAACAGATCAGGGTGTCGATCGGTGAGGGCCCAATCGACACAGCCAGCCTCGTGGCGGAGCTGGGGCGCCCTGATTCGGGGGCGACTGTGGTCTTTCTGGGAACGGTCCGCGACCACTCGGATCGGGTCGAAAGCGTGACTCATCTCGAGTACGAGGTCTACACCGGCGTGGTCGAGCTATCGATCAGGGGAATCGTCGACGAAGCGACCGCCAAGTGGCCGGTACTGTCGGTGGCGGTAGAGCACCGATCAGGGGTAGTCGGCCTTGGTGAGGCCTCGGTGGCGGTGGCGGTTGCCACCGCGCACCGAGCGGATGCCTTCGAGGCGGCGAGGTTCATCATCGACGAGTTGAAATCGAGGGCCCCGATCTGGAAGAAGGAGCACTGGCCGGGCGGCGCGGAGTGGAGCCAGGGTTCGTAGCGAGGGGCTCGGGCCCAAGACTGACTTACCTGAGGTAGATGGCGCCGTATATGGCGCTATCCCAACAAAGTAGGCGCTGGCCGGGCTTTTTGTGTGCGACCAGCGCCGCATATGGCGCTACGTACCTCAGGTAACCGGGGGCCTGACCTACGGCCGCGGGTACTCCCCGACCAGACGCCATGCTCCGGGCAGGAGCAGACCCGCGGCGGCGGCCTTGATCAGGTCACCGATCACGAACGGGACCACCCCGGCCACGATCGCCTCGTTGAGCGTCATGTCGAAGGTAATCATCAAGCCGAGCACCCCGAAGCAATAGATGATGAACGACCCGAGGATGAATGCGGTGAACATGGTGGGGAAAGTCCGGTCCTGGCGACGCTCGGCCATGTAACCGACCACCGCCGCGGCCACGATGAAACCAATCAGGTAGCCGGTGGTCCCACCGGCTCGAGCCGCTTCCCAACCGGCGGCGCCCCCGGCGTAGACCGGAAGCCCAAATGCACCCGCTGCCACATACACGAGTTGCCCGGCCGCACCCAGGGTCATCCCCAGGCCCGCTCCGGTGAGCAGGACGGCGAATGTCTGTCCCGTGATCGGAACCGGGGTGAAGGGGAGATGGATCTCCCACTGCGCCGCCAGAGCAGTGACCGCGGCTGCGGCGACCACCAATGGAATCGTGGTGACCCTGGATCTGGGCAACACCCGTTGCGAGATCACTGCTGCTGTAGTCATCTCTTTATCTCCTCGAAACCGGCTACGCGCAACTCTACGTCTGAGACCGGTACTCCGACGTGACAACTACGATTCACCTCGTGGAAGACCAGAGCGAACGTGGCTCTTCCTGGCCCCTCTATCTGATCGGGGCCCTTTTTGTTGTGGGCGCCCTTGCCCTCGGGGCCTGGAATATCGAGCTTCCTTATCTTGCGTTCTCTTCGGGCCCCGTTTCCGATGCCGCCGACGCTGTCACGGCCGAGGAGGTCGACATCTACCCACCGGATGGGGAATTGCTGATGCTCACCGTCATCAGTCAGGAGGTGAATGTGTTCGAGGCCTTGATCGCCGGCCTTGACCCCACCATCGACCTGGTGCGAAAGGACGCCTACCGCCCACCCGACGAGAGCGACGAGGACTATCGCCAGCGGGTATTGGCCCAGATGGACGACTCACAACAGAGGGCAATCACGGTTGCCCTCGGCTATTTGGGTTACGACATGATCCCGATCGACGTCCTCGTCACTGATCTGATCGAGGAGGCGCCTTCATCGCAGGTGCTCCAGATCGGTGACTCGCTCGATTCCTTCGATGGCGTCGAGATCGTGAGCAGTACCGACCTCATCGACGCCCTCGACGGTCATCGGCCCGGCGATCTGGTCGAGCTCGGGATCACCAGGGAGGGGACGGAGCAGGTGGTCGAGGTTGAGCTCGCCGAGCGTCAGGATGACCCAAGTGGGGCCATGATCGGGATCACTGTCCGCGAACTGACCGAACCGCCGTTCCCGGTGTCGATTGAGGTCGGCAGCGTCGGAGGGCCATCGGCGGGGATGATGCACACCCTGGCGATCGTCGACACCCTTACCCCAGGGGAGCTGACTCAAGGCCATGTGATCGCGGGCACGGGGACGATCGCCTACGACGGGACGGTGGGCAGCATCGGAGGCATCCGTCAGAAGGTGGTAGGCGCCGAGGCTGCCGGAGCCGAGTATGTCCTGGTGCCTCGAGGAAACTACGAGGAAGCCCTCACCGCCGAGCGGAAAGCGATCGAAATCGTCCCCGTGGGGAGCATCGAGGAGGCTCTCGATTTCCTCGAAACGCTCGGCGCCGTCTAGCGAAAGCGCAACGAAAGAGCGGGCGGTCGGTATCTTCTGAGTCTGATGGAGCCTGACCTCGCCCCCGATGAGATCCGCCGCGCACAGTTTCGCAAGGTGCTGAGGGGTCTCGACGCCTCTGAGGTCACTGCGTATCTGGACCGTTTGGCCGGTGCTGTCGAGTCACTTGTGGAGCAGCGCGACCGGTTGGCCTCGCGTTTGGGGGAATACGCCGATCGAGATCTCAAGTCCGAGTTCGAGGACGTCGGACGTGAGGTGGCCTCTGTCCTCCAGTCGGCTCGAGAGGCCGCGGAGTCGATGCGGGAGCGGGCAAGTCTCGATGCAGCACGGTGGCGCGCCGAGTCGACAGAGGAGGCGGAGAGCCTGCTGAAGGAGGCGAGAAACGACGCCGAGGCGTTACGCGGCGACGCCTGGGCCACCGGGACCGAGCTTCTGCATCAGACCGAGGCCCAGATTCGCCAGATGCGGCAGGACGCCGAGCGTGACGTCCTGACCGTGATGGGGGAAGCCGAGCGAGAGGCGCACCGGCTCACCTCGTCGGCGCGCCGTGAAGCCGAGGAAATACTTCGATCGGCGGCCATGAACGCCGAGAAGACCGGGGCTCAAGCCACGAAGCGACACGACGAGATGATCGAACAGGCCCATCGCGCCGCCGACTCGGCTCAGGAAAGGACGCGGGCGCTCGAGGAACGTCGTGAGGAATTGCTCGAGGAGCTGGAACATGCCCGGGCCACGTTGAACCGGCTCGAGGTGACCCTCGAGGAGCGGCGTGAAGGTCTCAATATCGTCGTGGAGCCCAGCTCCAGTGTGAAGATCGTCACCCCCACCCCCCGTCGCCAGCCCGAAGCCCCGCCACCGCGTGGCACCTGGCAACCAGGCGAGACGGTGCGGATCATCCAGAGCGCGCAACGTGAACTGCTGGCAGATCCTGAGCCACTCGCCGATGAGGTTGCCGCCGACGTGGAGCGGATGAAGCAACGTGAATCATCGCCACAACCCGTTCCTGGGCCCGAGCCTGCCCCGGGGCCAGTAGCGGATTCCGAGCCGCTGGCCGAAGAGGAGTTCGAGCCGGAGGAAGAGTCTGAGCCAGAAGCGATCCCAGCCGAGAGGGCCCCGACCCAGAAACTCTCTGACGACCTCGGCGCCCTATTTGCCGCTTTGCGTGGGGGCGAGGCCAGCGAGGAGCCCGCCGCGCCGCCTCGCAGCAAGGAGCAGGTGGTTGACCCCGCGCCTGTCCCCAGGAGCGCGAGCCCGCGGGAGGCTTCGGGAGAGCTCTCGGGTTGGGTCGAAGAGAGGGAGACCCGCCTCCTCCCTATCACCAACCGGGCTCTCCGGGGTGTCAAGAAGGCGGTCACTGAGGCCCAGAACATCGCTCTCGACAGCCTGCGAACCGACGAAGGGTGGAAACCGGATGGAGGGCTCCTTTCAGAGACCCTGCGGGCCGACCTGATCGGGTTGTGGGCCGAGAGTTACTCAGCCGGTCATTCGGTAGCCGAGGAGATGGCGGGGTCTCGTCTCAAGCGACCCGACACCCCGCATTCGGACGCCGCCGAAGGTTTCGGCCAGGATCTGGCTTCGGCGATCGACGGCGCTCTGGGAGACGCAGGCGGGGACCTCCGCGAGCGTCAGTCGGCGGCGTCCCGCGTTTTCCGCGGCTGGAGGACCGACGAGGTCGAGCGGCGAATCCGCGAGCTTGCCTTTCGTGGCTATCACCTGGGGGTGATGGACTCGGTAGGGAGCGGGGGAGAGCTGGAGTGGGTCTCGAGTGGAGTGCCCTGCAGCGCATGCCTCGATGCGGCTTCGGATCCCCGGGCCAACGTCCCACCGATACACGCCGGGTGCGGGTGCACCCTGGTCGCGATCTCCTGAGCACGACCCGCCCCGGGTCGTAGCGCGCTCGTATCGATCCCAAACCCGTTCTGGCGCGGAGATCTGGACCTCAAGGTCCAGATCTCCGCGCCAAAACGAAAGGCTGACGCACCCATTACCCTCGGTCCCGATGTTCACCAGAGCACCCGCTGATTATCCAGCGGACCGACGACGCCCGCTCACCGTCATCGTGGTGATCGTGGCCACGGTCTACCTCGTCCTGACCGCTCTCGGCACCCTGTGGACCGACTATCTCTGGTTCGACTCCATCGGGTACGCCAGCGTTTGGCAGAGGAAATGGGGAATGTCGATCTTCCTCGGCGCGGTCGGCATCGCCGTGGCCTTCTTCGTCATCTGGCTGACCTTGCGTCTGGTCGACCGGTTCTCACCACGATGGGCCCCGTTCGATCTGAGCGAGGAAGAGGAGTTCATCGAGCGTTTCCGGGAGTGGATGGAGCCCCGGGTCCGTCAAGTTCGGTTCTGGGTGACCTCGTTTCTGGCGGTGCTGTTGGGGCTGACGGTGGCGTCATGGCGTGACGATGTATTCCTCTTCATGAACGTTCAGGACTTCGGGACCCTCGACCCCTTCTTCGAAATGGACGTCGGGTTCTATGTGTTCCGATTGCCCTTGTGGTCGACCATGGCCGACTGGCTGTTCAACGCCCTGGTTTTGGCGACCCTCGTGGCCGTCGTCTCCCACTACTTCAACGGTGGGATCCGCTTCAACGGGCGGAGATTCACGGTCGCCCGGGGGCCGAAGACCCACATCTCGGTGATGCTGGCGCTGATCGCCCTGGTCCGAGCGGCGGTGTACCGACTGGACATGTTCGAGTTGATGCTGTCCGATCGGGGCGAGACCTTCTTCGGGCCGGGGTACACCGATTTCACGGCCCGGCTTCCCGCCTATCGGCTCTTGATCCTGGTGGCCCTGCTGGCAGCGGTGCTTTTCATCGTCAACATCTTTCGCCAGGGATGGACCCTGGCCGCGGTAGCCGTTGGCTCCTGGGTCGTGGTTGGTGTCGCCGCCGGCGCCATCTATCCGGCGATCGTGGAACGGATTCAGGTGGCTCCCCGGCCCTTGGTCAAGGAGACCGAGTACCTCCAACACAACCTCGAGTTCACCCGTGCCGCCTGGGGTCTCGACCAGGTCGAGGTCCAGCCCTTCGCTGCATCGGAGGACATCACGGCCGACGACATCGAGGCCAACCAGCTGACGGTGGACAACCTGCGGATTTGGGCCCCTTCGGTGTTGCCCCGTACCTATTCGAACTTCCAGGAGCTGCGCAACTATTACAGCCTCGGGGTGGTGGACACCGATCGCTATCTGAATGAAGGCATCCCGACCCAGGTGATGCTGGCGGTTCGGGAGCTCGACCAGGTCCTGCCGAGAGAGGACTGGCTGAACCAACGTCTCATCTACACCCACGGTGTCGGGGCAGTGGCCAATGCAGCCGCCTTCGTGGAGGAGGACGGCCAGCCCCGTTTCCTGCTCCAGGACGTGCCCCCGCGTGCCTCGGTGCCTCAGCTCGAGCTCGAGCAGCCACGGGTCTATTTCGGGGAGACCTATGAGGCGGGCCGGCCGGTGATCGTAGGCACTGGCGACGAGCCCCAGGAGATCGACTACCCGCTCCAGGGAGAGGGGACGGAATACAACCGCTACGACGGTGAAGCGGGGGTGAGCTTGGGGAGCATCTGGCAGAGGATCGCGTTCGCCTTCCGCTACCGGGACCTGAACCTGTTGATCTCCGGAGAGATTCGCCCCGAGAGCAAAGTGTTGGTCGAGCGCAACATCCGTCAGATCGTTGCGGATGTCGCACCGTTCCTCCATGTGGACACCGACCCCTACCCGGTGATCATGAACGGGCGGATCCTGTGGGTGCTCGATCTGTACACCACGTCGTCCCATTATCCCTATTCCCAACCGCTGACCCTGGGCTCGGTGGGCCGTCTTGCAGAATCCTCGTCGCTTCGGCCCGGGATCAACTACATGCGTAACTCGGTCAAGGCTGTGGTCGACGCCTTTGACGGTGACGTCACCTTCTATCTCAACGACCCGGCCGATCCTGTGGCGCAGGCCTGGTCGGACGCGTATCCCGGCCTTTTCAGACCCGCCTCCGAGATGCCGCCCGGCCTCGAGGATCATCTCCGCTATCCACAGGATCTGTTCCGGGTCCAGGGAGATCTCTATCTCGAGTACCACGTGACCGACTACACCGAGCTCTTCTCGGGGAACGACGCCTGGTCGCTTCCCGCCGATCCCTCGACCATCTCTCGGGGCACCGGGGTCGGCTCCGAGTTTCTCGTCGGGGACCGCGCCGATGAGGCGACGCAGACCGTGCGTTATCGGGCGGAGATCCTCCCCTACTACCTGCTGACCAGTCTTCCCGGAGAGAGCGATCTCTCCTATTTGCTGTTACAGCCGTTCACCCCCGAGGACAAGAAGAACATGGCGAGTTTCCTGGTGGCCGATTCGACACCGGGTCGCTACGGGCGTTTGATCGATTTCAGGATGCCGCAGGGAGAATTGGTCGACGGCACCGAGCAAGTGGGGCAGCGCATCGAACAGGACGCCGAGATCTCCCAACAGTTCACGTTGTGGGACAGCACCGGTTCGACGGTGATCAAGGGCGACATGTTGGTAGTGCCCATCGAGGACTCGCTCATGTATGTCCAACCGATCTTCCTCGAGGCCGAGGAGGGAGGGTTCCCCGAGTTCAGGAGGGTCATCGTCGTCTACGGCGACCAGGTGGAGTGGGCGGAGACTCTCGACGGGGCGCTGGGACTGGTGTTCGGTGGTGAGACCGGTGAGCCGGTGGAGGAACCCACCACTCCCGACGGAACCACCATCAAACAACTTCTGGACCAGGCGGCTGCCGCCTTCGACAATGCCGATGATGCCCTTCGCGCCGGCGACCTCTCGGGCTATCAGCGCTGGGTCGACGAGGCCAAACGACTCCTCGATGAGGCCCGATCGCTCGTGGAGGGGGCGGTGGAGGCGGGGCGGGGTTCCACCGGCTGAGTAGATCTTAACTACACCATGTGGTGTATCATGGTGTATATGAGCAGGACCAACATCGACCTCGACGACAAGCTGGTCGAGATGGCCATGCAGCGATACGGGTTGCGGACCAAGAAAGAGGCGGTTGACCTGGCGCTGCGGAGGCTGGTCGGAGGGGTAATGACCAAGGAGGAGGCTCTGGCCATGGAGGGTTTTGGCTGGGACGGCGATCTCGCCGAGATCGGCGGGGTGGTGGTGATCGAGGAATGGGATTGACGACCCTCCTCGATACCTCGGCTTGGGTGGAGTACCTCCGAGCGACCGGATCGGAGGTCAACCTGGCGGTGCGCTCTCTGGTGGGGTCTCCGGGCCGGGCGATCGCGATCACGGATGTCGTGATCATGGAGCTTCTAGCGGGGGTGAGGGTCCCCGAGCAGAGAGAGAAGCTCTGGTCCCTGATGAACCGGTGCCTGATGCTCCCCACCCGGCCCCTTTTCGACTACGAGGTCGCCGCCGAGCTCTTCGCCCGCTGCCGACAGGTTGGGTTTACCCCTGCCAACACCAACGACCTCCTGGTGGCGGCCGTGGCCATCGGGAAGAGGGTGCCGTTGCTCGCTGCCGACACCGACTTCGTGAAGATCGCCTCGGTCTCCAGCCTCTCGCTGGCCTCGGCTTGATCGTATTCCCCACAACACCCCCCATCCTCCTATCGTGGGGCGGCTCCCCAAGGAACACATGGCTAAAGACGAAGACGAATACATACGGATGCGAGGCACCGTGGTCAAGATGCTCCCCGACTCGACCTTTGAGGTGAAGTTGGAGAGTGGCTTCGAGTTGCTCGCCAAACCCTCGGGACGCATGCGTCGCGGTCGGGGGATCCGTGTCCTTCCCGGCGACACTGTCGATGTCGAGGTCTCGACCTACGACCCGACTCGGGGTCGGATCGTCTGGCGTTACCGCTAAACCCAGACATTCATCTTCCGGAAACTGAATGGGTTTCCCGCGCTATGTAATTTGTCACACTCGTGCCCGATCATGTCGGGATGGGGTTGTTCATGAACCTGGTGGCCGGGGTCGCAGGAGTCCTCATGGTCGTCATCGGGGTCTACTCGATGGTCGCCATCTGGTGGGACGAACTCGACTAGAGCCAGCAACCGATCGGTAGCGTGAGGGGATGAAGGTATCCACCATCATCCTCCGCACCACTGACCTCGATCGGTCGGTGGGCTTCTGGTCGGAGAAGGTCGGTCTGGCCCTTCTGGGCCGTCATGAGGCTTTCGCTTTCCTCGATGCGGGATCGATCCAGCTGGCCCTCAACCAGGTCGAGGTGGTCGAGGACCATTCGATGACCGAAGTCGTGCTGGAAGTCCCCAACGTCTCGGCGGACTACGCGGAGATGGCGGCACGAGGCGTTCCGTTCGAGATCGAGCCGAGAGCGGTGACCTCAGATGGGGTGCGCACCTTGCTGGCCGCTCATTTCTACGACCCCGACGGCCACGCAGGGAGCATCACCGGCTGGGTCGAAGGAACTGCCGACGAATCACCGGCCTGAACGGTGTTCCACGTCGGGGCGTAGGCCCGACCACGGCGTTCAGGAGGCCGGGCCGCTCACCCCACGCGGCGAGGGGTTGACCACCGAGCCCTGCATTTGGCGATAACGGGACATCACTTCTGCGACATCCTCGGGTTCGATCTCGAACCTGAGCAGACTGTTCTCCAGGAGGCGGAGCATCTCGTCGAAGTCGTCGTCGATGATGTGGAACCGGTGATGGGCCGTTTTGATCTCGTGCGGGCTGTAGGCGGGCGGTCCTCCCATCACCATCGCCAGGAATCGCGCTTGGTGCTCGATCAGTCCGGCGATCGAGACGTCATCGAAATAGCGGCCAAGACGTGGAGATTGGAGAACGTCGCCGTAGAACGAGGAGACGATCTGCGCCAGCCTTCCTCGACCGTACCTCTCGAGCATGGTCTCGGACATTGCGGTTCCGAAACTACCCCAGGCGATGGTTGGGGGGCGACGAGTCAGCTCTCGGGGGGCAATCTTGGCTCAGTTCGCGCTTATGTCTGGGGCACCGCGACAACGCCCGGCCGGTTTCGAGGGTATTCTCACCCTGGCCCCAAGCATCAGGTCTATCAGGTGGATGTAGCACGACTCGAGTCCATTCCGCTCTTTGCCCAGCTGTCCAAGAGCGGGCGAAAAGCCATTGCCCAGCATGCCGACGAGGTTCAGATTGCACAGGGAACCACGATCATGGAGCAAGGCCGAGCAGCCAACGAATTGTTGGTGATCGAACGAGGTACTGCTGATGTCCTCGATGGTGAGGCTGTCATCGCTCAGATGGGCCCTGGTGATGTCATTGGTGAGATCGGCCTCTTGAACTACTCGAGGAGAACCGCCACCGTCATTGCCACCAGTGCGATCGAAGCCATCGTCATGTACGGGCCCGAGTTGATGGCCATGAAGAGTGCGGTGCCGTTGGTTTTCAAGGAGTTGGAACGTTTGATTGCCGAACGAACCGGGGGCACTGATCCCAGCACCGCCGGATAGACCCCCGTCGTTGTTGATCTTGCCGTAGTGCGTCACCCGCCGTACGATTGTGTATTCCATCGACGCGGGGTGGAGCAGTCTGGTAGCTCGTCGGGCTCATAACCCGAAGGTCGCGGGTTCAAATCCCGCCCCCGCTACCCAGGAGAAACCCAGGCATTGCCTGGGTTTCTCACTTGTCTACGTCCGGCCCGTGGAGGAGCCCATGCCGGACGCCATCCCACAGGAGCACTGATTCCTGGTCCGCCGGAGGCCTCTGCGAGTGTTGGCCTCACGATGCTCGACCGACCCTTCCGACAGACATTCGTGAACCCTTTCGAAGGACCTTTCGGACGTCGGTCACTCCAACAACATCGCGCCGCTCCGCGGGTCCTTGTGGTCGATCCCCGTCGGGCCCTCACATCTCGGCGGATTCGGCCGCGAGCTTCATCCCCTGAGCCTCGATGGACATGTAGCGGGTAACGAGACCCTTATAGAAAAGGCCGATGATCGGTATAAGCAGGCCCCGCATATCCATGCTCAGGGTCAGGCGCGAGCGGCCTCGCTCCAACACTTCGACGCGATGGCCGGCGACGCTGGTGACGCCGCCCGACTTCTGGCGCAACTCGAAGTAGGACGGCGCGTCCCAGACGGTGATGTCCCATGTTCCCTCTGGCAGCTTCGGTTGCTTGAGGAGTATGCGGCTGCCTTCGGCCACAGGCGCGGGCGTGAGCAGCTCGACGACGTCGACCGTTTGGATACGCCGCGGCCATGCCTCAAGGTCGCTGAGCACGTCCCAGGCGCGCTGCTGCTGAGCGTCGATATCGATGGATTCCTCAAAGCGCATGTCGGACGCTCCACGAAGGTTTGCTCAGTCGAGATCAGCTGAGCAGGCTAGTCAGGACCAGAGTGTTCGATGGGGCGAGCTGAGAAACGGGCTTGGGGACTCCGTTCGCGGCCGCAAACAGGAAGTGAGAGCAGCCCCATGAGAGCGGCCCTGCCAGGGATCCTCCGGCTCCGCAATGTGACCGATGCCTCTACCTGACCGCGGCACGGCTGAGTATCTGGGAGGGGGAAAGGTCTACTTATGCAAGTTGAAACCAAGAAGCGGCCATCTCTACCTCCTCGCTGGTTCATCCGCTCCTTCTGGCACGGTCATCGGGCCCTGCTCCGATTGAGCGGTGGTCGGGTCGGACTGTGGCGACCGAAGCCGAACAAGTGGGGGGCTATGCGTCTGACCACCATCGGACGTCGCACCGGCCGAGAGCGCAGAGTAGTAGTCGGCTACTTCGAGGACGGCCCCAACCTGGTCACGATGGCGAT
>DATDPT010000025.1:0-3984 GCA_035292605.1 Acidimicrobiia bacterium | reverse complement strand
CCCGAGCTGAGTCAGCCGGTGGTCACGATGTCCGGTGGTCAGCGGAGACGGGTCGAGCTGGCCCGGATCCTCTTCGCCGAGACCGACATCCTGCTTCTCGACGAGCCCACCAACCACCTCGACCTCGACGCCAAGGCCTGGCTCATCGATTGGCTGACCACCTATCGGGGAGGGATGCTGGTGGTGTCCCACGATCTGCCCCTGCTCGACGAGGCGATCACCTCGGTGCTCGCCCTCGAGCATGGCGAGTTGGAGGCCTACCGGGGCAACTACTCCCATTACCTATTGGAGCGGGATCGCCGCCGCGAGCGCAAGGAGCGCGAGCGCAAGCACCAGGACGAGGCAATTGCCCGTCTCGAGGAGAACATTCGTCGCTTCAAGGGCACCACCGAGAAGATGGCCAAGGTGGCCCGCGCCTGGGAGACCCGTGTCGATCGAATGAAGCGGGACCTGGTCGAAGTGCAGAAGGGCGGCAAAAACGTCCGGGTCGCCTTCCCCCAGCCGCCCAAGTCGGGCCGGGTACCGCTGTCGGCTCTGGGGCTGGCCAAGGCCTACGGAGACAACCTGGTGTTCGTCGACCTCGAGTTCGCCGTCGAGCGTGGGGAGCGGATGCTGCTGATCGGGCTCAACGGTGCAGGCAAGACCACTCTCCTTCGCATCCTGGCAGGGGTTGAGACATCCGACCTCGGTGAGGTCAATCTCGGTCACAACGCCACCCTCGGTTACTACGCCCAGGAGCACGAACAGGTCCTCTCCGGGGTGTCGGTCCTGAACCACATGAGATCGATCGGGGGTCTTCCCGACCAGACCGTGCGCTCGTTGCTCGGCCACTTTCTGCTGGCCGACAAGGTGGATCAGGATGCGGCAACACTCTCGGGTGGCGAGAAGACCAAGCTCGCCCTTGCGATGTTGGTCGCGGCCAGGCCCAACGTCCTCCTTCTCGACGAGCCGACCAACAACCTGGACCCCCAGGCCAAGGAGGCTCTCCTGGATGCGTTGAGCATCTATGAGGGAACCATCGTCCTCGTCAGCCATGACACCGATTTCGTGGCTCAGCTTTTGCCCGACCGTGCGGTGCTCATGCCCGAAGGCGAGATGCGTTTCTTCGACGAGGCGCTGCTCGACCTGGTCGCCCTCGCCTGAGGAACCGTTTGGCGGTTTGCCCCGCTACGTAATTGGGACGCAGGGGGGTCACATACGGCCCTGTGGCTCCCAATTACGCGGGACGAAGCACCTCAGGCCTCTTGAACTCGCTTCCAAGCCGCGTCATAGAGGTTTTCTGCGTCTCCCAGGTCGGCCGTGAAGAAGAGTCGATCCAGGATCTCATCCGGCGGGAAGACCACAGGGTCGTTCAGGATCTCGTCCGGAAGGAAGTCCCTGGCAGCTTTGTTGCCGGTGTCGACTCGGACTGCCACCGAGTTCGACGCCGAGATCTCGGGCTCGAGGTAGAAGTCGATGAACCGAAGCGAGTTGGCCGGTCGCGGCGAGCCGGATGGGATGGCGAGGCTGTCAACCCAACGGAGACCGCCGGACTCGGGGAGGACGAAGGCGAGGTTCGGGTTGGACTCCTGTGCCTGCAGCAGGTCGGAGCTGTATGCCTGCGCGGCTGCCACCTCGCCCGCCACCAGACGATCCAGATAGCCCGAGGAATCGAAGACCGCACCGGCGCCCTTCATCGCAATCAACCGGTCGGCCGCCTGCTCGATCTCCGATTCGGTGCTGGTGTTGGGGTCCAGCCCCAGGTCGAACAGAGCAAGGGCGAATGCGTCACGGGTCTCGTTGAGGATGCTGGTCTGACCCGCCGTCGCCGGGTCGGCGAAGATCTCGTAACCCGGTGGTGTCGTGAAGACAGTTGTGTCGTAGCCGATCCCGGTGGTCCCTGTGGCCCAAGGGACACTGAAGCGGTTGCCAGGATCGAACTCCTCTCGCCTGAAGACATCGTCGAGATTGGACAGGTTCGGGATACCGTCCGGGTCGATCTCGGCCAGAAGGTCGGCATTCCTGAACCGGGTGACGAAGTTGTCGGAGGGGACTATCAGGTCGAAGCTCGTCCCGCTCCTGCCCCCTTCCCGGACACGCTGCGCCTGGGCGAGCCGTCGAGCCAGTTCGTCATTGGACTCATAGGTCTCGTAGGTCACTTCGATACCGGATCTGGTGGTGAAATCGTCGAGCAATCTCTGGTCGATGTAGTCCTGCCAGTTGAGAAACGACAGTTTGTTGGCCTGTCTCGGGTCGCCGCAGGCGGCCAGCCCGCCGGCGGCGATGAGGGCGAAAGCCGCTGCGCTCTGTGTGAGGAACTGGCGGCGGCTCAGCATCAGCCCACCACCATCACCGGGATCGTGGCGTTGCGAACGATCTTGTCGGTCACCGAGCCGGTTCCCCACTCCCGCCGTTCACCGCCCCGGACCTCTGAGGTGAGGCCGCTTCGCCCCAGGATCGCGATGTCGGCTGCTTCCTCATCGATGGTGTCGAGGATGGCGTCGGCGACGTCTCCTCGCACGACGATGGCGCGGGCGCGCAGGCCCTTGTCTACGAGAAGCGAGGCCGACTCCTCGGCCAGGTCGTGTGCCTCTTTTTCCATCTCGGAGCGGAGGCCTTCGAGGGTGATGCCGCCGCGGCGACGGACAGTGATCGGAGGGTCGTAGGCGACCACCACGATGATCTCACCACCGGAGTAGCGGGCGAACGCCGCCGCGTACCCCAGGGCGCGTTCGGCAGCCTTGGACCCGTCGAAGGGGACGACGATCCTTTCGAGACTCGTGTCGACTTCGGGTATTTCGACCGGTCCGTCCCAGTCGGCCGGTCTTGCCATGTCGGTCATGGAGCCACCTCCTCGATTGGGATGTCATCGTCCACGATTCCTAGACGCCGCCGCCTCGCCGCCAGGAGTGGATAGAGGATGGGGCCGGAGGCGAGGGCGATCAATGCGAGACCGATCGAGCCCTGCCAACCCTCGAAATACGCCTGGAAGTAGACAGCGAGGGCGATCACGGCAGTGGGGAGGGCGACAACGAGAATCACTCCGAACCACCCACCGCGAACCTTGTAAGGCCGATTCATGTCAGGGGCTTTGACTCGCAGCACCACGAACGCCGCGAACTCGAGCAAGAGGGCGCCGGCATAGATCGTCACGTCGACGACGACCAGAGCCTGGAATGGCCCCAGGATGAACACGGTGTAGATCAGGGAGGACACCACCAACGCCACCCAGGGTGTCCCGTAGCGCGGGTGCAGTTTGAGGAGGGACTTGGGCAGGAAGCTGTCTTCGCTCATCACGAATGGCACCCGGCTGATAGTCAAGAGGAGGCTGGAGAAGAGCCCGGCGGAGGCGATCAAGGCGCCGACCGCCATCAACGTCCCCAGCCAGGGCCCGGCCACCGCTTCGGCGATCACCGTGAAGGCGCCGGCCGTCCATTCGATGTCTTCGGTCCCTGCCGCAGCCAGGCCGGCCACGGTGGGCAGGAAGTAGACGGCGGTGATCAAGGGAACCGTGATCAACAACATCTTTGGATAGTCACGTTGTGGGTTGTGCATCTCCTCGGCGACCGTCGATACCCCGTCCCAGCCGAGATAGTTCCACATCACGACGAACAGGCCGAGGGCGAAGGCGTTGGTGGGACTCTGACCAGGGTTGACGAACGGCCTGGTGGGGTCGAACTGCCAGTTGAAGAGGGCGAACACCACCATCAACAAGAACGGGGCGATCACGATCACCCCGAAGAGCTTCGAAGAGTCGCCGATGATCTTTGACCCCCGGATGTTGAGAAGCGTGAACACCCAGATCACAGAAGCTCCGAGCACCCATCTCGCCAGGGTGCTTCCTTCTTCCCCAAAGGTGTCAGGGAAGAAATACGCCGCGTATTCGACGAACAGAACCGGGTAGATCGCCATGTCGACCCAAGACGTCAGCCAACTCCACCATCCTTCCTGGAATCCCCAGAAAGGCCCGAGAGCCCTCTTCACCCAGTAGTAGTAACCACCCTG
>DATDPT010000024.1:0-31411 GCA_035292605.1 Acidimicrobiia bacterium | reverse complement strand
CCGCTCAGCCTGACGCATCCTCTCCACCTCGTCCGACAGTTTGGGCTGACCAGATCGTCGCCGAGCCGGAGCCGGCAGATCAGCGAGCCGCCGAAGCGCGGGGCGAGCCCGCTCGGCAGCGATCAAGGCCTCGACTCGACTAGCCGCAACAGGCACCATCTGAGCCACCGGACGGCCACGATCGGTGATCGTCACCAGCTGTCCGGCCGCGGCCTCCGCCACCACGGCCGAGGCATTCTGCTTCAAGGCGCGGATTCCTACTTCCGACATGTTCTACATTGTAGCACTACGAACCAACCGATACGGGCCACTTGTGGTGAAGGCGGCGACCCAGAATCTGATCTCGTCCCGAACAAACCGGCAGGGTGTCGGAAGTAGAGGTCGTCGTGTCGTCGAACCGAAGGCCCGAAGTCAAAAAGGATTCTCAGGTGCCATTGGTTGCCCGAGCGAGGGGTGCAGTGGCGTGAGTCTCAATCACCGACGACGACCTGGAAGAAGTAGCGCGAGGCACGACAGACCAGGTTGAGATCGCACTCCTCCTCATCATCATCATCACTGCAATCGGGGTCGTCATCGATGTCGAGCACGTCCAAGGTGAAATGTGCCCCTTCCTCGACGGTGGTGACCACCAGCGTCGTCTCTCCCTGCAGTTCGGTCGGACCGAACTCGTCCCAAGACCCGGATTGCCCGGGAGCACCCTCCCTCCAGGACACCAGTTGGTCACCCTGGGTGATGGTCTCATAGCACCCGTACATGCCGGGGGGCACGATGACATGGAGACGCCGCACTCCGAAGGCGGGCACGGTAAAGGGCACCTGGGTGGGGCCGCTGAGCGGTAGATCCCAACCGATCGGCTTGTAGGGGACGAGGGCGCCGCTCGTGTCGACGACCTGTGTGTCGGCCATCGCTCGGGCGAAGTCGTGATAGAGCTCATCCATACCCGAGAAAGACGCCATCCTCTGTGCCTGATCGGCGAGCCCGCCAGACCCGGGCAGGTTGGAGATCACCGCTTTGATGCCATCAATGTCGATTAGCGATTCCAGATATTGAAAGAAGATGGCGTTGGAGTAGGCGCGATCGAACAGCGTCGTCGCCAGCTCGACCTGAGTGAGCAAATCGAGTGTCCGCCACTCGAGGTTGTTGGGGGGATAGACGAATTTGCTCCAGAAGTCGGCAAGACCCTCCTCCCACCACTTCCTCGACTCGTAATCGACGTCCTTCTGGGCACTGAAGGTCTCCCCGTTGAGGCAATGGCCCAGCTCGTGGGCGATGACTTGCTTGAAGTCACCGTCCGAGAAGGGCTGGACCTTGGTGTAGAGGAAGATGCCACAGGGCTCCCCCGCTACGTAGGAGGCCTCGGCGTATTCTTGCCCTGATACCGAGAAGACCAGGTTGGCCTCGGGCGTGGTGCCCACTGCGTCCAGTTTGGGGACAGACTCTCTGATCGCCCTCACTGCCAGGTTGAACTTCTCCTCGGTCCAGCCGTTCTGCGGCAGCGAAGGTGCCGGTCTGAAGACACGGAACTCTTTGCCGTTGATCTCGAAGGACTCGACCTCGAGGCACTTGCTGACCCCGAGCGCTTCTCCAAAGAGCAGGGTGCAGTCCTCCTCGGCTCCCTGCGCCGAACCGATCCCCTGAGTCCCGGGCAGGGCGACGGTGGCAGGACCGATCCCCGCCATCATCTCCAACTCATCACTGGTGAACACCAGCAAATCGAGCAGTCTCTCGATCTCGGCCCTCGCCTCGAGGTCCGGCCCATCTTCCAAGTAATCGCGGGCCATCTCCTTGATTCCGGTGCTCTCGTATTCGATCAGGTCGTTGTGGCGCAGGACCTCCCCCGCTTCAACCTCGCCGGCGAACAGCCTGAGCGTCGCCACCAGCCCTTCACCCAGGGTCCACTCCCCATCTTCCACCTTGGCGAGGAGATTGTCGACGAAGCTGACCATGGAGCGATCCGGTGACGTATCCGGGAAGGCGGTGACCTCGGGCTCCACCTCGATACCGGGGAACCGGGGTAATGCCTTGGACGCCAAATCTAAAGCGAGCTGGCGTCTGGCGCGATCGTCGAGGTCGGGCCGGCCGAGGACGATCCGGAAGTGGAGACCCCCGAGCGGGGTCTCGTGGCGAACACTGAGAAGGCCAGCCACCTCGCCTCCGAACCAGAGCCCACCGTCGGCGATCTCGACCGGTTCGCCGATGGCGTCGTTGAGGATTGCACCTTCCTCGAAGTCGTCGGGATTGCCGGGCTCGATGCGTACAAAGTACTCCTCGTCGGCGACCAGGGTCTCGGCGCAGACCTCGGAGCCGGAGGACAGTAGCGAGTCGCGCTGATCGGCAGGTCGGCCCACTATGGCCAGGGCCACCTCTCTCTCCTCGTTGGTGAGTAGCGACGCACAGTCGACGGGGGGGACCTCCGAGTCTGGCTCCGTGGCTCCACTCGTGGTCGCGGTGGCCGCGACCGTGGTGGTGACCTCAACGGCGAGTGTCGTCCCCGTGTCGTCATCCCGGCTGAGGGCGAACCCGATCAAGAGGATCGTCACCGCAATGACAATCGCGATGACGATGGCCTTGTACCCACGGATGGTCTCCAGCACGCTCGACCTCCGCTGTCAAGATAATGAGCTGGCATGGAGGCTGCTCCAGACAACACAAACCCCCAAGACGTGAGTTCTTGGGGGTTGTGAAGTCGATTGTGAGGTCGATTCTCGGTGGAGCTGACGGGATTTGAACCCGTGACCCTTGACTGGCAGTCATCTCAGCCATCGGATTGAGCCAACTGCCACCAGATTGCCGATCGGCCAGCGTCTGGCCAAAGCGGTCGCCATCTGCATCAGGCGCTGGGTTGGTGTGGGCCTTCTCACGCTTGTCCCAGCACCGGCTCGACCGGCGACTGATCAGGCAAGGGCCGGGTGGTGAAACTCCGACCGGCCAGGAGGACCACAACGATGGCGATGACGCACCACATGGTGGCTCGCACCCAGCCCTGCAGTTCGACGTCATTGCCCGAAAAGAGGCTCGTCACATACTCGCCCGATACTGCGTTGTTGGTGGCGTGCATCAGCATCGCTAGGAGCACGCTTCCTCCGCTGCGGATTACCAGGTACGCGAAGACGGGGCCTGCCGCCATGATCCAAACGACGTCGCTGACGGGGATCTCACCGGTGAAGAACAGCGGGGTGTGCCAGAACACCTGGATGACTCCGACGACCAGGGCTGCGGTGAGAACCGACTGGGTTTGGGTGAGTCGGGTGAAGGCGTATCCACGGAATCCTGGCTCTTCCCACGGACCAAACAGCGGGAGCAACAGGAAGACCATCAAATTGATGGGGAACTCGACCCATTGGTCGACCTGATCCGACGAGGGGGTGTCGGCGCCGAGCGCGATGGCGATGACGGCGGCCGCTGCCGCCGTGACGGTTGGCAGCAGGATGGCGAAGGCGTACCAACGCCAATTGACCCGCCATTTGATCATCTGTCGCCCGAGTGAGCGGACTCCGGGCCATCCCTGGGTTAGCGAGAGCACGACAATCGCTGCAAAAAACGGTCCCGAGCCGATCGGGCCTCCCACTATCGGAATGGTCATCCAGGAGAAGGCGTACGCCAGCACAACGAACGTGACCATGGGATGGTCGTTGACGAACCGCCGGATCGGGTGCTCGGACATCGTCACCCGTCCTGTATCAGTCATGTGTTCTCCCTCTCAACCAGGCAACGGAACCTGTCGCAACATGGTACGTGATATGGCTCGGACGCCGAGGTGAGCGATCTTTGTGAACGCTGGATTCCCGTTCGGCAGGCGACCTGTGGGCTAACGGTGTTACCCGAATCGATTAGGCGGAGAGCGGACCCCGAAACTGACCAAGAAAATCACCAAGAAAACCGGGTGAGGCTCAACCGCGGATTACACCAACAACGCCGCTGAGCAGTGGGTTCAGAGTGGAGCTGACGGGATTTGAACCCGTGACCCCCTCGTTGCGAACGAGGTGCTCTGCCAGGCTGAGCTACAGCCCCTTGTGGGAGGCAGGGGATTGTACCGGCGGACGGTTTGTGGGCCAGAGCGGCGATTCTCTGTCGGACTGGCGCCGTATTCGGCGCCAGGTACCTCAGGTACGACGGGCCAGGTCCTCTCGGAGCCGTTCCTGCACCACGGTGGCGGTGAGGTCGGAACGGGAGCGTTCCACCAGGGAGCGGGCCACGTCGGTGGTCCGGCGCAGGCCCGATGTCATCCCGTCGGGATAGTCCATCGACGCCAGCAGGTCCACGATCTCGTCCATCGCTTCGAGCGCCTTCTCCGCCTTGGCCACGTCTCCGTCACGCAGCAGATCGAGCATCCTGCGCCGCATCTCCCCAACCGCCTCCCCCAGACCGTTTAGATACGGCACCGGGTCGATTCCGAGCTCGGAGAATCCGGGCACAGGTTCTTGCTTGAAGAGGGCTTCTGTGATCCGGGCCTCTGCGTATTCCTTGGCCGCATCCGACACGAACCCGGCATGGAGGACGTCGGGATGGCCGGAAAGGGTCTCTGTGATCTCGTCGAGGAGCGCTCCCGCTTGCTGCACCAGCCGGCTTGCCTCGTCCCACTCGTTGCGATGCAAGGCGCGGATGGCGTTCGCCGAAGCCCGAATCACCTGGCGGGATCCGGAGAAGCCCTTCTCCCTGGCTACGAAGCGCTCATCGAGAATGGATCGGGCGTTGTCTGCAAAGTCGAATTCCATCGCGTCAGTGGGCGATGACCCGGATCCTGGGTTCCTCCCACTCGGGTTCCGTCACGTGGCTGACCTTGAGTCGCCACTGCCGACGCTGCTTCATCTGCGCCAGAGCCGCCACGTAGAGGGCGATGAGTGAGTCGACGAAGAGATGCAACAACAAGAGGGCCAATGAGTTCTGCCACAAGGCAAGGGCAGCAGTGGCCAGTGCCAGGCCGACCAGGATCGCCATGGCTCTCCGCCTTCGGAGCCGGATGATGTCACGCTGACCGACCTCACCCTTGCTGTAGGGCCGTTTCTGCACGTCGGCGATGAGATGGGTCCAGCGGTCGAATTCCTCGGTGGAGTTCAGGGGGGCGTTTCGGCGGTCGCCAAAGACTGAAGGCAGGAGGTACACACTCCAGATTGCGGCTATTACGAGCAAGCCGATGATGACGCTTGTTGACATACCCAGTGATCACTCCGTCCAGGTACGAGCGTAGTGGGGTGACCCACGCCCGATCAACGATTCAAATCCCTCTCCCAGCGACCGGACCTCCCTCCGGACTTCTGCAGCAGTCTCACCGACTCGATAGTCACTTCGCGCTCGACACCTTTGACCATGTCGTAGATGGTGAGAGCCGCGACCGACACCGCAGTCATGGCTTCCATCTCGACACCAGTGCGTCCCGTGGTGCGAACCGTAGCAAGCACCCGAATCCCATGCCCACTCGGCTCGAGCCCGATCTCCACCCCGGTCAACGGGATCGGATGACACAAAGGGATGAGGTCAGCAGTCTTCTTGGCGGCGGCGATCCCGGCCACCCGGGCCACGGCGGCCGCCTCGCCCTTGGGGAGGTCACCAGACAAGAAGCGCGAAACCAAGCCTTCGGACATGGCGACGTGAGCCTCGGCCACCGCCTCACGATCGGTGACGTCTTTGCTCCCCACGTCGACCATATGGACTTCGCCCCCCTCGTTGAGATGGGTCAGGTCGGGTTCAGATTCCATCGTTCCACTCCCTGGTCTCGGGGGCCTTGAACTTCTCGATCACCACATCCTCACCGGCCTCGACGACCGAGACCCCCCTCGGGACCACCGCAAAAGCATCAGCCGCAGCCGCGGCGGAGAGGACATTCGAAGATTGGCCTCCCGATGTCACCACGGTGGGGCGGCCTGACTGCTCGCCGCTGATTCTCACCCTGAGGAACACCGTCTTGTCGGGATCGGTCACCATTCGCTCCCCAGCCACCGCCAGGGCCTGCTCGCGGAGAATCCGGGTTGCCCCCTGCATCCTCAACAGCGCCGGGCGCAGGAACTGCTCGAAGGAGACGAGCACCGATACCGGGTTGCCGGGGAGACCGAAGAAATGAGCATCACTCACCGTCCCGAAGGCAAATGGTTTGGCCGGCTGGATCGCCACCTGCCAGAACCCAACAGAGGCGTTGCCTCCGAGCACCATCTTGGTGACGTCGTAGTCCCCCATGGACACTCCACCGGTGGAGATGATCACATCGGCCGGCGAGCCGGACTCCAGGGCCGCGCTCAGGGCCGCCTCGTTGTCGGGGATGATCCCCAGGTCGATCAGGTCAGCGCCAGCGCCCTGCAGTAGCGCCTTGACCATCGGGCGGTTCGAATCCCGAATCATCCCGGGCCCCAGTGGTCCACTTCCAGGAGGTGTGAGCTCGTCACCGGTCGACATGAAAGCGACCAGAGGGCGTCGATGCACCAGCGGGGCGGCAACGCCAATCGTCGCCAGGACTCCGACGTGCATCGGGGTCAGCCGGGTGCCCGCCTCGAAAACGAGGCTGCCCCGCTCCACATCGCCCCCGGCCGCCCGCACCGAGGTCCCCAAGGCCACCGCAGGTACCACCGTCACCCGCTCGACGCCGCCATCGGTGTCCTCGACCCGCACCACGGTGTCGGCTCCTTCGGGCATCGGAGCGCCCGTCATGATCTTCAGCGCCTGACCCGGGCCCACACGAGAACCGGCCACAAATCCTGCGGCTAGATCCCCGATGACCTCCAGCACCGCCCCCGGCTCGATCACGTCGGCGCCGTGCACCGCGTATCCGTCCATTGCCGAGTTCTCGAACGGGGGGACGCTCTCCTCGGCAACCACATCCGAGGCGAGCACCCGACCTGACGACTCCCAGATCGAAACAGGCTCGGCCCCCAGCACCTCGACCGTCCGTAGGACCTCGGAGCGGGCTTCCTCCAGCGAAATCACGAGCTGGGTCGACCGTCCAGCCACGTCGTGAACTCCTCACCGAACTGATCAGCGCCAAGCACCACCGAGGCTTCGAGCAGCCCGAGCGGGGTACCCACGTCGAGAAGGTCGACTTCGGCCAGGTACCCGCGAAGACGCCCTGCTTTGCCCAATCCGTCTATGGCGTCGGTGAGCTGAATCTCGCCCCCACTCCCCGGCGATGTCTTGTCGAGGAGCCCGAACACCTCAGGGGTGAACAGGTAACGGCCGACGAGCCCCAACCGAGAGGGGGCCAGGTCGATGCCGGGCTTTTCCACTGCTCCCCCGAGATCGAGGTAGCGGTCCTCCATCGGGGACGTGGGGACCACCACCCCGTACTTGGAGAGGTACTCGTCTGTCAGCTCACGAAGACATACCACCGACACCGCCCCATCACCGCTCCCGGCGGCGAGCGACGCCAACACATCGGCGCCAGGCCGGACGATGTTGTCGGCCAGGAGACAGAAGAAGGGCCGGTCACCGACCACGTCTGCCGCCTCGTTCACCGCGTGGCCCAGGCCCAGGGGCTCCTCCTGGACGATGGGGCGAAGCAGGATCTCCTCCAGCCCGGGGAGCGGGCCCTCGAGATTGAAATGTTGTGCCACCAGATGGCCGACATCGAGATCGACGACCACCACGGCTTCCCGGGCCCCGGCTCGGGCGGCTTCCTCGACCGCGTACTGGATGGCTGGGCGGTCGACGACGGTGAGCAGCGCCTTGGGCACGACCCGGGTGGCGGGACGCATCCTGGTCCCTCGTCCTGCGGCCGGGATCACCGCCACATCGATCGTCATGTGGTCACCTTGGGCTCCCTGCCGGCGACCATGCGTTGGATGTTCCCCCGGTGCCGCCAGATGATCAGAGCGATGATCAGGGCCACCCACACCAGCGAGGCGCCCTCGACACCCTGCCAGATCAGGACCGGGATGGTTATCACCATGATCAGGAGTGACCCTATCGACGCCGTCTTGGTCAGTTTCACTATCACTCCCCAGGCCACCAGCTCGATCACCGCGGCCAACGGCACCGTGAACAACAGCACCCCGGCCCCGGTAGCCACCCCCTTGCCACCCTTGAACCTGTGGAAGATCGGATAGCAGTGCCCGATCACGGCGGCGAACCCGGCGGCAAATGCCCATGCGCCCATCGGATCAGCCACGGCCGAGGGGTCGGCGACACCTGACGCCACCCATCCCATCGCTGCCCCCACCGTGCCCTTCAGCATGTCCCCGATGAGAACCATGGCGGCCGGCAGCCGGCCCAAGGTGCGAAGGACGTTGGAGGTCCCCGGGTTGCCACTGCCCGCCTGGTGGATGTCAACACCGTGCATCCGGGCGACGATCACGGCGAAATCGATGCTGCCCACGACATAGGCGGCCAGGAGCGCAAGGGGGATCGCCAGACCAGGTGACATCGACCGCGATCATATTGCCCGGGGCCGGAATGGAAGTGAGCACCTGGCGGTTGTACGATCGCGGTTCATCCCTGTCCGCGGTCAGATCTCCATGCCCACCTACGAATACGTCTGCAAGTCGTGTGGCGACACCTTCGAAAAGGTCCAGTCTTTCTCGGAGAAGCCACTGCGCCGGCACGAGAAATGTGGCGGCGACCTCCAGAAGGTGTTCCACGCCCGAGGTGTGGTTTTCAAAGGACCCGGGTTCTACAGCACCGACGCCCGCGCCTCCTCGAGATCGTCCAAGAAAGACGACGGATCGAAGAGCAAAGACGGATCGAAGGCCAAGGAAGGGTCGAAGACCACAGATGGATCCGGGTCTTCCTCGACCCAGCCATCCACGTCATCGGTGCCCTCTCCGACCCCCTCCCATTCCACCGACTGAACGGTCAGCCCTCTTCCGGTTGACGAGTTCCACCCGTACGTTCGAGAGGTGCTCTGGTTGCAGACACCACCGTGGGGACGCTGGATCGCGGCAGGACTGATCGTCTTGGGTGCCCTCTGGATCGAACTGCGCCCACAGGCATCGGTCGAGCATCCCTTCGCCACAGAGGAAATCGCCGCCGGGGCCGAGATCGGTGACTGGAACAGCCGGCTGCAACGCGTCCCCGCCGGGATGCTGGAGCCGGTGACTCTCGCTGGGGTGGCGCTGACCGACATTGCAGTCGGTGAGCCCATCCTGGCCTCAACGATCGGAGACCGCGAGGAGAAGACCCCGGACGGATGGTGGACCATAGAAATCGCCCTTCCGGGGGGTGCAGCACCGGGCGACGGGGCCCAGGTGGTCCTCCTCGACACCGGATCGGTGGTGCCCGCCGTTGTGGTGACAGGAGTCACCGACGACCCCTTGGGGTCGGGTCTTGGCAGCGTTGCCGTGTCCGGAGAGCACGCCGCCGAGGTGGCGGCGGCCACGGTCAACGGCAGGGTCGCAGTCATGATTGCCACCCGATGAGCGTTACCGTGCCGCCGTGCTCGCCGCTGTCATATGGGGACTCATCCAAGGCGTCACCGAGTTCCTCCCGGTTTCCTCAGACGGCCATCTGGTAGTCATCCCTGCCTTCCTCCGCGAACTCGGGTTCGATGTCGAGCCGCCAACCTTGGCCACAACGGCGATCCTGCATCTCGGGACGCTGGTGGCGATGTTCGTCTACTTCCGTCACGACCTGGCAAAGGTGATCCGATTCCGGAGCGACCCCGAGGGACGGAAGATCGCCATCCTCGTGGCCATCGGGAGCATCCCGGCCGTGATCTTCGGACTGCCTCTGGAAGGCGAGCTCAATGCCTTCTCGATAACCATCTCCAATGTGGGTTGGGCTCTGATCGGCAACGGAATGATCCTGTTCCTCGGCTCCCGGATGGCCTTCGGAATCCGCCGGATCATGGACATGAAGGTCCCCGACACGATCCTCATCGGGCTGGTTCAGGCTCTGGCCCTGATCCCCGGGATATCGAGATCCGGCACCACGATCTCCGTCGGAAGCGCCCGTCACCTTGAGCCGACCGAGGCCGCCCGCTTCTCGTTCCTACTCGGAATACCGGCGGTCACAGGAGCCGGGCTCCTCGAGCTTTATCGGGTGTCAGATACCGGGTCCTTGGATCCGGTGTTGATTCTGGGCGTGGTGGTCGCCGGGATCACCGGGTACCTGGCCATTGGCTGGCTCATGGCCTCGCTCAGGCGGTTCGGGCTGCTGCCCTTCGCCGTCTACTGCGTGGCCATAGGAGCTTTGACAGTCGTGGTGTTCTAGTTGATTCTCCCACGGAGTGCAGCCGGAGCAGGGCATGCTGTCACGCGTCAGGCCCGCCCCCTCCGGCCCTTCGGGCCACCTCCCCCAACGTCGCTTCGCTCCTGGGGGAGGAAACGTGTGATCTGTTTCTCCCCCCAGCGAACGAAGTGAGCGTTGGGGGGAGTACCGGCGGAGCCGGGGAGGGGGGCACCTTGTGCCCGAGGGGCCTAGAGCACCACGTCCAGACCGAGATGGACACCAGGGGCGAGGTCACCAACCTTGCGGATTGCGAGGAGGGCGCCGGACGCAAACGATTGGTAGTTGGTCGACATGTGCTCTATGGAGAGCACTTCGCCGGAGTTGGACAACGCCACCTCCTGTTGTGAGATCAGCCCGGGGAGCCGCAGAGAGTGCACCCGGACTCCTTCGACAGAAGCGCCCCGCGCCCCCTCCACCAACTCCGTCGAGCCCTCGGCCGAGTGGCCTCCTGCGGCCGCAATCCCCATCGCCGAGGCCAGGGCGGTTCCTGAGGGGGCGTCGGGCTTGGTCGAGCTGTGCCGTTCCACGATCTCCACGGCCTCGAAGTGGGGCGCCGCCTCGGCAGCGAACCTCATCATCAGCACCGCGCCGATCGAGAAGTTGGGAACGACCAAACATGGCGGACCGTCGCTGCCCCACATCTCGCGGAGGGTTGCCAGGCGCTCCGGGGTGAACCCGGAGGTCCCGACCACAACCGCCCGGCCCGCAGACCGCCAATGACCTAAATTGTCGAGGACAACGTCGGGATGCGCAGTCTCCACCACCACGTCGCCCTTCATCGAACCGGGATCGGCACTCACCGTTACCCCCAGCAGCGAACGACCCGCCCGGTTGGGATTGAACAACCCGGACAGTTCGAGATCGTCGGTGACGAGCACCGCCTCCGCGATCGCGGTGGCCAGCTTCCCGCCTGCCCCCGAGATGACCACCTGGATCATGTGATCACGTTAGGTCGCGTGGAACCTCCCCAACGTGTTGAAACTCCTCCTCGGCGTGTTTGGCATTGAGCGGCCACCAAAGGGAGGCGGCTCCGATTGCACCCAGACTGACGGCGAGCGAGGCCAGGGCTTCGCCCCAGACCACGCGGTCAGAGCTGCACCAACTGGCGACCGGGCCCTGGGGCCCCGACTGGCTCTGGGTGGTGACAGAGTTGGTGGACCCAAGACGCCAGCCTGACCGAAAGCCCTTCTCCGCTGCGTCGACCTCGAGCACGGTGCCATCGGCCAGAGTCTCGGTGCAGACCGGGTCGAGGTGGACGAACAGGACAAAGACGGCGATGGCCGCGGTCATGCCTAGAGCCACCCCGGACCACCACTGCCCTCTCGAAACTTCGACCTTGACCGGTCGACTCGACCAGGCCTGCATCCAGATCAACGACATCACGAAGGCGACGGGGAGAACGACGAGAGTGACCAGACCGGTTATCAAGGCGGCGAGGGCAGCAGCCGGTAGCAACCCGGGTCGCCGGTCGAGAGACAGCCAGGCCAGGGAGGGCCCGATGGCCGCGCTCATGGCCAGGGCGATCGATCCCAGCAACTCGCCAGGCTCGGTCCCGGTGTTGACGATGCGGATCACCAGGACGGCGAGCGACATCGCGTAGCCGAGAACTATCCCGATCAGAACCCAGCGCCGATTTCTCCGAATGTCTTGATACAGAGTCATTGCCTTACCTTCCGCACATCGGCTGTGACCAGTTGATGAAGTCGACATCGATCACCCGGGTCGACGTGGGAGCGGTCTCTTCGAGAAACGTCAAGATCTCGGTAGTGGGACCGGTGACGACCAGCAAACTCACCTCGGGATCTGCGAGGTCGCGTAGCACCGCTTCGGCGCTGGAGACACTGACCCCGATTCCGTCCAGCAGGTCCGGGAAGGCGGCGAGGTTGTCCACCGACCTTCTCGTCTCGGACAGTGCTCGATCAATGGAGGCCGGCATGCCAAAACCAGTGCGCGACCCGCCTTCGCCCGCGGAGGAACCAAAGTCGCCCTCGAAGACCGAACCATCGCAGGTCCCATAACCGATGACACCGCCCGGAGCGAGTGCACCATGACCGGACGACGAGGGGACGCCGACAGCGAAACCGGCCCAGACGATGCGGACATCGGCGTCCGACTCGATCAGGTCGGCGGCGGTCTCCACGTCGATCGGATCCTCGTACCAGAGCTCAACAGTGGCCACGGTTCCTTCGGAAACAAGACCCAGATCTTCCTCGTCCCCATATCCCGCGAGGTCGGTGTCCAGATAGGCGAAGAACCGTCCTCCCTCGAGGCCACCAAAGCCGAGCACGCCAATCCTGGTGGCGAGCTCTCCCACCTCGACTATTCGGTTGCCAACAGGACGCCCCAGGGTCACTTCGACGGAGCGCCCCAGGAGACTGGTGGAGGTGAGGTACTCGGTGACGCCGACGCCAGGGTTGAACATGACGGCCAGATCGGCGGTGGCAACGGTGGCCGCCTCGGCTCGGCCTCCCCTGTTGATGACGAGAGGATGAAGCAAGGTCAATGACACCAGCCATGCGACCAGTGTCGCCGCGATGACAATGAGAACGGCGTCGACAGCGACGCGAAGCATGGAGCGACGAACTGCGCGACGCATATCTCGTGCAGTCCACGACGAGGGCTCGACGCTGCCCAGATCCACCGGGGCGACACCTTCGAGAATGGCCCGACACCCCTCGCAGGTAGCCAGATGAGCATCGACCTCCCGACGGGCCGCCCGGTCGAGGGTCTCGTCGACATAGCCCTCCAGCAGGTCCTGGATCTCATCGTGTGTCATCGAGCGTCACCTTCATAGGCGGTCCGGAAGGCCTGTCGGGCCCGATGGAGCAAAACCCGTGCCGCCCCTTCGGAGACACCGAGGATTGCCGCCACCTCGGACCCTTTGAGCTCGATCCGGTCAGACAGGATCAATGCCGTGCGTTGACGCTCGGGCAGAGCTCCGAGTGCACGTTCGATGGCATCCTGTTCCACCGGGTCGCGATCGGGTGGACCGGCGACCTCCACCTCGACGATGGCGATCGGGCGTCGTGCCTCGCGACGCATCTTGTCGAGAAACACCGTTCTGGCGATTGAGAACAGCCAGGCCTTCGGGCTGCCGCCCCGATATCCGCCCAGTGCTCGCGTTGCCTTGATGAACGTGTCCTGCATCAGGTCCTCCGCCAGGCTGCGATCCCGACACAGAGACACGAGATATGAGTAGACCGAGCCGGCGTGGAGCCGGTAGAAGTCCTCGATGTCGTTTGGTTCGGCCACACCGGTTTCCGTGGTCCCGTCGATCCCGTGATCATGTCATCCACAATGACGCCAACCGGGCCCGGATTGTTACGGACGATCTGCGGGTGGGTCGGGGCAACCGGTCACGTCAGGTCGAGGCTCATCCACACCGAGTCCTCGGAGACGAAGCCGTGTCTGGCGTAGAAACGTCTCGCTGCCTCGTTGGCCTTCTCGGTCTCGAGCACCAAACGGGGTAGACCCCGGGCCTTGAGGTCTTCGAGGATCGCGCCCAGTAGCGAGGTTCCCACACCCGATCCCCGGTCCCGGATGTAGATCTCGTCGATCAACGCATCACGCCCACCGGACTCGAGGCTGTAGCCCCAGGTGACCACTGCGTAACCGAGGGCCCAGCCCTCCTCCTCCACGAGATGGACCACCCCGAGCTCATCCGACTCCAGAAGGGGGATCAAGGCCGGCTTGACCCGCCCCACCTCGAAGACGTGCCCGTCGAGCACGCAGAACTCCTTGGAGAGCTCGAGGACGACGTTGAGGTCGCCAGGGACGGCCCTGCGTATCAAACCCCGGCCAGGGACTCCGTGAGCGACTCCTCGAACACCTGAAGGGTGATTGCCACATCGTCCTCGGTATGGGCAGCGCAGATGAACCAGGGCTCCAATGCATCCGGACAGGGCATGACACCCTTTCGAATCATCCGGAATATGACATCGTCATATCGCTCGTCGTCGTGCTTGCTGGCATCGCGGAACTCGTTGAGATCGCCCTCACCGAGGAATATCGAGAACATGGCCGGGTCGCCCACCGTCTTTCCCTCGACTCCCTTGTCGGCGAGGATCTTCTCCAATCCCTTCATCAAGGCCTGTCCGGTCTTTTTGACTCGCGCCAGGGGCTCACCGGTACGGAGCAGGTCGAGGGTGGCACCGGCGGCAGCCGAGGCGATCCCGCCCCCGGAGTAGGTCCCGGCCTGGGAGATGCCACCGCGCCTCCATCCCTCCGCCACCCAATCACGAAAAGCGACCGCCGCCACCGGGAATCCGTTGCCAAGCGCCTTGGCGTAGGTGCCCATATCCGGCGAGACGCCGAACCGCTCGTAGGCGCCACCCAGTGCCACCCGGAAGCCGGTCTTCACCTCGTCGAAGATGAGAACAGTCCGGTACTCGTCGCAGAGTCGACGCAGTCCTTCGAGGAACCCCGGCTGGGGGAGGATCCCGAAAGCGTTGCCCAGCATCGGCTCGACGATCACCGCCGCAATCCGGCGCCCCTCGTCACGAAAGGCTCGCTCCACGTGCTCCAGGTCGTTGAAGGGCAGAGTCCTTATGTAGGACCGGATCGACTCGGGGATGCCCGAGCTCGATTGCAGCGGAATCGGCTGGAGGCGAGACCCGAGACCGCTCACGGGAACACCCGCGGTCGAGAACAAGACGTAGTCGTGCATCCCGTGGTACTGGCCCTCGAACTTGACGACCACATCACGCCCGGTCACCCCTCGGGCCAACCGGATGGCGTGCATGGTGGCCTCGGTCCCGGTGTTGGTGAACCGCATTTTGTCGGGCCAGCCGAGGCTGGCTATGACTTTTTCCGCGGCCTCGATCTCCCGTCGCTGGGTCATGGCGAAGCTGGTGGCTTCCCCTGCCGCCTCTGCCACCGCGGCCGACACCGACGGCTCACCGTGGCCGAGGATGATCGGGCCGAAGCCGCACTGATAATCGATGTAGCGCTTGCCGTCCATGTCGAAGACATGACCGGCCTGGCCGTGGTCGATGACCATGGTGTCCTCGTCGCCCCAGTAACGGAACTGGCTGGAGACACCGTTCACCAGCACTGCCGAAGCTCTCTGAAACCACCCTCTGGTCTTGTCACCCTGGAGACTCATCTCTCACTCCTCTCGAAACCACCACGGCTTGGGTACTAGCTCCAGGTTCCAATGCACATGTTTTGCGGTTGTGAAACTGTCGAGTGCCTCTACACCCAACTCCCTGGCGTCACCACTCGCCCGAACCCCGCCAAACGGCGCTGCAAGGTTGTCGACGACGGGGTCATTGACCCAGACCGTACCCACCCGCAACTCCCGATAAGCCCTTTCCACCCGTGTCGGGCTCGATGTGTAGAGACTGGCCCCCAACCCATACGGGGTGTCGGCGGCGAGGCGAAACGCCTCGTCGTCATCGTCGAACGCCATGATCGGCATCACCGGGCCGAAAGTCTCCTCACGCATCAACTCCATGTCGTGATTCACCTCGACCACCACGGTCGGTTCGACGAAGAAGCCCGGCCGGTCGAGGGCGGCGCCACCGGCCACGATCTGGGCACCGCTGTCCCTGGCCCGGTCGACCATCTCGAGGACGCTTTGCCTGCGGCCCTCGCTGCGCATCGGCCCGACCTGGGTGGTCTCCTCGAAAGGGTCGCCAAGGCGGATCCCCTTAGTTATGGCCACCGCCCTGTCGACGAACTCGTCATGAGCGCTCCGGTGGACGTAGACCCGTTCGGTCGAGGTACAGACCTGGCCCGCGTTGAGGAAGGAAGCCCAGACCACTCCTTCGGCGGCGACAAGTGGATCGACATCGTCGAACACGATCGCCGGGTCCTTGCCGCCCAACTCGAGATGGGACGGCTTCACCGCTTCGGCGCAGAGCCCCCCCAACCGACGCCCGACCTCGGTGGAACCGGTGAAGGCGACCATGTCCACCAGGGGATCGATGACCAAGCCCTCGCCGATGGTCCGGCCCGGGCCCATCACCGTGTTGGCGACACCTGGGGGCATGTGCTCGGCGAAGATCTCAGCCAGCACCTGGAGCGAGAGCGGGGTCTCCGACGCCGGTTTGATCACCACCGTGTTGCCCACCGCGAGCGCAGGGGCCACCTTGAACACCAGAAGGAGCAGCGGGTAGTTCCATGGGATGAGACAGCCCACCACCCCATAGGGAGCCTTGATCACCAGCGAGAGCTGGCCCGGATCGTTGGAGGGAGCGATCCGACCCCCAATCGCCCTCGCCAGCTCGGCGTATTGACGGAAGATGTCCCGGGCCATGTCGACGTAGAGGTGGTTACGGGTGAGGGGCCGCCCGGTCTCGTAGGTGAGCGCCTCGGCCAGTCGATCACGGGTGGCCTCGATCGCCTCCGAGATTGCCAGAAGGCGCCTGGTGCGCTCGGGCTGGGCAAAGGCCTGCCACCCGGGCTGGGCATGGGCGGCAGCCGCGGTGGCAGCCCCCAGTTGATCCATATCGGCGGCCCGGAGGGTGGCATGAACCTGGCCGGTGGCCGGGTTGATGACATCGAACGGGTCTCCGTGCCCGGGCTCGAGACGCCCGTCGATCAGGAGGTGATCCGTCACCGCGCCATGCTACTGAACGGCCGTTCAACCTGAGACATGACTAGAAACTACCCTTTGTTCATGGCGACCGATCTCAAGCTCTTCATTGCCGGCGAGTGGACCGAAGGCACAGGTGACGACCACTACGAGGTCAAGTCACCTTCCACCGGCGAGCACATCTACAACGTCCCCAAGGCTTCATTGGCTGACATCGACCAGGCGGTGGCGGCGGCGCGGGAGGCCACCGAGGAAATGAGGTACTGGACCGCTTTCGAACGCGCTGACCTCTGTCTCCGCATTTACGACCTTTGGAAGACGAGGGTCGAGGACGTAGCCCGCATCCTCTCCACCGAACAGGGAAAGCCCTATGAGGCGGAGGCGATCGACGACATCGCCGAGTCTGGTGACTACTTCCAGATAGCCGCCGAAGACGTCAAGCGGCTCAAAGGTGAGCTGATCCCGACCACCAGCCGCCATCGAAGGATGTTCACCATGCGCCGCCCGGTTGGGGTCTGGGTGGCGATCACCCCCTGGAACTTCCCGGTGATGATCCCGATGGAGTACGTGGGGCCAGGCCTGGCCACCGGCAACGCCGTGATCGTCAAACCTCCCGAGTTCACCTCGTGGGCCCTGCTCGAGATGGCCAAGGTGTTCGAGGAGGCCGGTGCCCCCAAGGGCGCGATCTCGGTGATCCCCGGAGCGGGGGATATCGGGACCGCCCTGGTGACCCACGATGGTGTCGACGCCGTCGGGTTCACCGGCTCCTCTGCGACGGGCAAGAAGATCGTGGCTGCCATGGGCTTGAAGCGATCCATCATGGAGATGTCGGGCAACGGCCCCACGGTGGTGACCGCCGACGCCGACGTGGCCAAGGCGGCTCAGGCCGCGGTCTACGGGGCCTATTACAACGCCGGGCAGGTGTGTGTGGCCACCGAGCGGGTGATCGTCGTCGACGAGGTCCACGACCAGTTCGTGGAGGCCGCCCTCAAGGCCGCCCAGGAGGTGCGTCTGGGAGATCCCTTCGACGCCTCTACCAACATGGGTCCGCTCAACAACGAGCCGACGGCAGCCAAGATGGACCGTCACGTCGCCGATGCGGTCGATCGCGGCGCCGAGTTGCTGATGGGTGGTGGGCGGGCCTCGGGGTTCCCCACCGACCTCTACTACCAGTTCACGATGCTGGACCGGGTTCCCGAGGAGTCCGAGGTGTCCCAAGAGGAGTCATTCGGTCCGGTGCTGCCGATCCTCGGCGCTCGGGACGACGAGGACGCGGTGGGGGTCGCCAACCGGACGCATCTCGGGCTGCAGGCAGCAGTCTTCACCAATGACCTGAGCAAGGCCTTCTGGTACGCAGAGCGGATTCGCTCCGGCACGGTGATCATCAACGACTCGACCGACCTTTGGGAGACATTCCAGCCCTTCGGAGGCGCCGCCGGCACCGACACCGGCTGGGGACGGCAGCGGATCGACGAGTTCACCGACCTGCAGACGGTGGTGTTCGTGCTGCGCGAGGAATGAGTCTCCCGCGGGGGCGCCCCCTCCGACCCTTCGGGCCACCTCCCCCAACGTCGCTCCGCTCCTGGGGGAGGAAACGTCTCTCCCCCCAGCGAACGGAGTGAGCATTGGGGGGAGTACCGGCGCAGCCGGGGAGGGGGGCCACTCGTTACGCGTGAAGCCTCTCCCCTACTCCCCCATGCTCACGGTCATCCCGACGAACCCGCCACCAAAGGCTCCGAGCAGCACCCCAGGCATGATGGCGGTGGCGAACGAGTCGTAGATGTCGAGCCCGGTTATCAGCCGTACCGCAAGGGTGAGTCCGACGATCCCCACCGGGAGCCCGATCGCCACCCCGCGCGTGATGTTCTTGCCGGTCTGCCCGGTCGGCTCGTGTTCTGCCATGGTCGGAATCTTGCCAGATATCAGGGGATGATCGTCGGCTCGGGACGGGCCGACCGGTCTGCAGCCAGGCCCATCCTCCGCACCGCGATCACGAAAGGCAGACCGAGGGCATAGATCGACCCGGCAACGATGTAGCCGATTCCGAGCGAATACACGTCGGCGACCTTGCCCAACACCGGCTGGAAGACCACCCCGCCGGAGCTGCCGGTGAGCGACACAAAGGAGAGGACGGTGGCTCGTTGCTCGGAGGGGATGCAGTCGTTCAAGAATGCCTGCTGTAGCGGGTTCGCCACAGCTCCTACCAGGGCGGTGATGGTCAGGGCCACGATCGCCACCCAGAAGCCGAAGGGGACATTCAGCCAATTGGCGAGACCGGCGACGATCAGCGCCAGTGAGCCGACCACGACCTGGCCGGCCAGCACGCTGGTTCGTTTCGCAAAACGCCGCCGGACCAAGCGCACCGATGAGCCTCCGACGATCTGGGCCATGGCAAAGACGGCGGCAGCGATACCGGAGAGATAGGTGGCGTTGGGATCGCCGAACAGCTCCAGCAGGTAGGGCTGGAAGGCGTAGAAGGCCCAGATGCCCACCCCGCTGGCGAAGGGGGCAGCGAACAGGAACATCCGCACCGGGGGATTGCCGAATCCGTGTTTGACCGAGTTGCGCAGGATTCCCGCCACCTGGGGCCGGATGGCCACCCCCCGCTCGGGCTGGTAGCCGAGGTCGTGCATCCACAGCCAGGCGGCCAGGATCACCCCCAGCAGAAGGGCAGACCTCGCCAGGTAGGGGATGCCGAGGCTGATCTGACCGAGGAACCCTCCGGCGATGGTCCCGACCAGGGTGGCGGCCCCCCCGGCAGCCTGACCCCGGCCAAAGACGGTCTCGATCGAACCGTCGAACCCGGTGGCTTGGAGGGCATCGACCAGCCAGGCCTCGGTGGCCCCGGAGAAGAAGGTGAAACCGAGGCCGATCAGAGCCGAGACCAGGATCCACCAGCCGATCCCCGCCTCGAGATACCACAGCCCGAGATATGCCAGGGTGGTGACAAGCAGGGTGCCCGCCCCCAGCATGAATGAGAGTCTCCTCCCGAACGCATCGGCGACAACCCCGGTGGGAACTTCAAAGATCATCATCCCTGCGGTGAACGCGGCATTGGCGACGAAGGCCTCCGTGAGCGACAGCCCGGCGTCGAGGAGGAACAGGGTGTTCACCCCCCAGATCAGGGAGGCAGCCAGGGTCTGCAACAGGACCAGGGTGACATATGTTCGTTGTACGACCTGAGGAGTCATGGCTTCGTCCACCTGGCGCTGAGTCCAGTTAGCGTAACGAGCCGATGGACACGCCCTACGAGCAGCGACAGAGCGAGATCCCTTTCGCCTCGGCCGAGTACCTGTCGTTCGCATCGCGCAACTCCTTCCTCGGGGTCCCGGCGGTGAAGATGGACGAGTTGGGTGATGGCGACGTGGTGATCCTCGGTGCGCCCTTCGACTGGGGAACCACCTTCCGACCCGGTGCCCGCTTCGGGCCTCGGGCGATCAGGAACGCCGACTACGGGGCGATGGACGGCTACCGGCCCCACCTCCCCACCGGTCTCGACCCCTTCGCGGTCCTCGGGGTCGTCGACGTCGGCGACGTCTACGTGCGCCCCGGAGACCTCGAGCTCTCCATCCAGCGAATCGCCGACACCGTGGAGCAGGTGGCGGCGGCGGGAAAGGTGCCGATCATCCTCGGCGGCGATCACACCATCACCTGGCCCGACGCCCTCGGCGTCGCCCGGGTCCACGGGTTCGGTGAGGTCGCCCTGATTCATTTCGATGCCCACGCCGACACCGGGTTCATCCAGAACGGATCGCTCTATGGCCACGGGACCCCTATGCGAAGACTGGTCGAGTCGGGGGCGGTCCCCGGCCACCGCTTCGTCCAGATCGGCCTTCGCGGGTATTGGCCCGAACCCGACGTGATGCAATGGATGAAAGAACAGAAGATGCGCTCGTTCCTGATGAACGAGATCGTGGCCCGTGGCCTGGACGATGTCGTCGACGAGGCGGTGGCCTACTCCCTCGAAGGTGGCGCCAAAGGGGTCTTCATCTCTGTCGACATCGACGTCGTGGACCCCGGGTTGGCTCCAGGGACCGGGACCCCCGAACCGGGCGGGCTCAACTCGAGAGAGCTCTTGGACACGGTGCGGCGGATCTCCAAGGAGCTGGTGGTCCTCGGCGCTGACATCGTGGAGGTCTCACCCCCTTACGACGGTCCCGGGGAGCAGACCGCATATCTGGCGAACCGGGTGGTCCTGGAAGTCCTCAACGGGATGTCGGAGAGGAAGACCGGTGTCTAGGTCAGTTCCGGGTTCTCCCACACGATGAGCACGGCCCATCCGTCGTCGGACTCGTCTTCGATGTAGTTCTCGAGCAAGCCACGAACCTGAAAGCCGTTGCCCAGTTGGAAGCTCAACGTCGGGTCGCGTAACTCCCCGGCCACCACCCTGGCCACGTACTGGTCGACAGGCAGGGTCTTCTTGTAGTCGAAGTAACCGGGAAGGGCGCCGCCGGCGATGATCCCCCGCTTGCCGTCCCGGATCACCAGGGCCTTGCGCTTCTCGTAGAGCATCCGACCGATCCCCTGCCCTCGATACTCGGGCAACACCGTGATGTCGGTCCCGTAGTACCACTCGCCGGCCGGGTGGTGATTGCCGCATTGATGCTCCCCGGTGATCCCGGCGATGGTGTGTTGTGGGTTGGAGAAATCGAAGTCGAGATAGATCCCGGCGCCCATGCCCACCGGGCGCCCGTCGACCAGCGCCACGAAGTACCCCTCGGGAAAGGTCTCGGCGTAGGCGCGGATGTCGGCCTCGGAGAGCAGATCATCGGGGTTGGCCGTCGGAAAGCAGGTCAGCTCGATGCGCTCCAACTCGGGTGCCATCGACGCCTCGAGATTGACGATCGACACCTCGCTCAAAGCTGGAATGTCTCCCAGGGGTGATCACCGGGCACTCCCCACACCGATTCCATCCGCCGCTCCGCCGGACGCATGATCACCGCGCCGCAGGTGGCGATCGCATGCGGCTGGTCCGCCCTCCTGGCGATCGCCGGCTCCGCAAAGAAAGCCGCAAGATCCGAGGCGAGGTCCGTCCCCCGCTCCAAGCGGGTCTGACTGCTGGCGACGCTCTCCGGCGGCCGTGCCGCCTCTTCCTTCTTGGTTTCTGGATCGAGACAGTGGTTGGTGTGGACAACGGGCCGGTGGGTGACACGTTGCACCCGAACCGAGCCGGGCATGGCCTCGATGTTGACACCTTGGCCGTCCGGGCCCATGAGCAGGAAGTTGTGCCCTCCCGCCAGGTGCGCATCGACCACGCAAGCGACGGCCCGGTCCAGATCGGTCTGCTGGAGGACCTTGCGAACCACGAAGGGCCAGGTGACGCCGGCGTTGCCGAATGCCGTCAGGTTGTTGATCCCGATTGCGATCCCGGCCTCGTTCATCCCGATCTGACCGAGGCATCCGGCGGTGGTCTGCACCACCAGCTCCGGGCCGACGATGGGGTCGAGCTTGAGGAAGACCACGTACTCTCCGGCCGAGGCGTGCATGTCCCAGGTCTGGGCCAGCACCTTTTGTCCGGGATCGATCACCGCCGTGCAGTCGTCCTCGATAGGCGCATCGCCGGTATGAGCCCGGACCACGTCGACCAGATCGGTGAAACCCCCCACCACCACCGCCTCAGCCGGGGTGATCCCGGCTGCCTCGGCCAGGGCTTCCATCTCCTCGTAAAGGGCCGGCGAGTAACTGCGATGGAAGGGAAGGGTCTCTTCGGCCAGGGACAACACCAAATCGGTGTCGGCCGACCGTCCCGACCAGGTGGCATCACCCGAGAGGCCGAGCCGATCGGCGAGATAGGCCCCGATCAGGGGTGCGCACTCGGTACCGTGGATCCGACCGAAGTCTCTCGGATCACCGTAGATCTCCAAGACCCGAAGTGGCCCACCACGCATGAGCCCACGGTACCCGGGAACCGAACATCGAGCTGCGTGCGTCCAACGGCCAAGCCCTGAGGGGCGAAACGAGAGGACGAATGATGAAAAGACTCACATTGATTCTGGCATTGGGGCTGGCGCTTGCCGCCTGTGCCGGTGACGAAAGCGCGGAGACCTTCAGCGAGATCTCCGGCGACTTGGGCGGCGGTGAGGAGGGCTTTGTCACCACCGTGGCGGACGCAACCGAAGCACCGGCACCGGGGAAATTGACCAGCGATGAAGACCTGGCGACCCAGCGTCAGGTGATTCGACAGGCCAGTCTCGAGTTGGAGGCTGACGAGACGCGGGCCGCCTTCGACGACATCGTCGACTTGGTAGAGAGTGTCGGGGGCTTCGTCTCGAGTGCCACTGTCCATCCGGTCATCAGTGCGGACGACCAGCCGGAAGTGACCATGGTCCTCAGGGTCCCGGCAGACGAGCTTTCGTCCGTCATGGCGCGGATCAAAGACTCGGTGGAGGTTGTCGTCACAGAATCCCAGAACTCCGAGGATGTCACTGCCCAGTTCGTCGACCTCGAAGCCCGTCTCTCCAACCTCGAGGCGCTGGAGGTCGAGTTGGTCGCTCTGCTGGCCGAGGTCCGGCAGCAGCCCGAGGCCGACCCGACGAAGCTGCTCCAGGTCTTCAACGAAGTCTCCCGGGTGCGGGGCGAGATTGAGCAGATCCAAGGTCAGCTCAACTACCTGAACGACGTGGTGGCATTGGCCACACTTTCGATCCACCTTGCTCCCACTCCGGCCGCGGTCCCGATCGTCGAAGACACCTGGGCGCCCGTGGAGGTGGCACGTGACTCGTTGCGCAATCTGGTGAGCGGTCTTCAGGACATCGCCGAGTGGGGCATCAACTTCGCCCTCTACACCCTGCCTCTGCTCCTGCTGACCCTTGGCATCCCGCTGCTGGTTCTCTATCTCATCTACCGCTGGTGGAAAAGGCGTCGACCTGCGGCATCACCGCAACCCGCACCGATCCCACCGGTGCTCCCCTCCGGCAACCCGGCATCACCGCCGGTCCCGCCAGAAGCGCCAGAGCCCGGTAACGACTGACGGCTTCCCAACAGTCAATGAGGAACCGGGGCTCCGATTGGAGCCCCGGTTCTCTAACCCTTGGCGATGGCCAAATAGTCGGTGAAGTGGATCTCGTAGTCACCGGTGTCCTGGATGACCTCGAGATTCTCGGCTTCCTCGGTTGCCGCGTAGAACTCGACCACCTCGGACTCGACCAACGCCAAGGCCGCCGCATTGGGACTGCCGTAGAAGTTGAAGTTGGTGAGGGTGGCCCCATTCTCGGCGTCGAGCAGGTAGTTGATGAACGTAAAGGCCGTGCACGGATTCTCGGCGTTCACGGGCACCACCATGTTGTCGATCCAGAGAGTCGCTCCCTCCTCGGGGAGGATGTACTCGAACTCATCGGGGTTTGCCGTGGCGCCGATTGCGGTGATCATGTTCCCCGAGTAGCCGTGGGCAACTGGGACCTCACCGTTGGCCAATGACTCCTCGTACTGGTCGGAGTCGAAGGTGGCGATCCCCCCCAGGGCGGCGGAAATCGTGTCAGCCGCCTCCTGAAGGTGGGCCAGGTCGGTGTCGTTCAACGAATAGCCGAGATACTTGAGTGCGGCACCCATCGTCTCCCGGGAGTCGTTAAGGACCGACACCCCGCTCGGGTAGGTAGCGGTCAGTTCAGGGTTGAAGATCAGGGCCCAACTTCGAGGGAAGTCCTCACCGACGATCGCTTTGTTGACCCCCAGTCCGGTGGTCCCGTATTGGTAGGGGGCGGAGTACACGTTGCCCGGGTCATAAGGAAGGGTGGTGAATCGCTCCCCCAGGTTGGCCATGTTGGGGACCGCATCGGTGTTGATCGACGTGAGGAGATTCTCCTGGATCATGATCCCGACCATGTAGTCCGAGGGCACGATCACGTCATAGCTGGCCCCGGCCTGGAGCTGGGATAGCATCGCCTCGTTGGACTCGTAGAAGTCCTCGACGATGTCAACGGCATACTCCTCTTCGAACGCGGTGATCAGCTCCGGATCCATGTAGTCGGACCAGTTGTAGAAGTTGAGGTCACCGTCCACCTGGTCGAGAGCGCAGGCGGCTGCGCCGCCGTCGGTCTCACCCCCGTCGACCGAGCTGCTGTCGGGGCCATCTTCGGCGCCATCGCCGCCGCAGGCTGTCACCATCAGGGCGAGCACGACAAACGTGACCACGAATCTCGCCGTCTTCTCCATCTGCTAATCCTCCTGAATCTCGTTCAGTCGAGGGTAAACCACGGATTCCCCCGGCGGCTAACCCGGACCGATTGTCGTCTCAGTCGGTAACAACCATCTCCAAGTCCAAAGCCTGAGGGTCAGCCACTCTCTGGCCGCGCGCTTCCGCCCCACGCTGGAATCCAAGCGAGATCCCGACCAGCACCATGGATGCGACCAGCATCACCGTGCTCACCGCATTGATTAGCGGGGTGACCCCCCTGCGGACCAGGCCGAAGACATAGACCGGGAGCGTGGTGGATCCGGAGCCCGAAACGAATGAGGTGACCACCACGTCGTCCAAGGACAGGGTCAGTGCCAGCAACGCCCCTCCGGCGACACCGGGGGCGATGAGGGGCAAGGTGACTCGGCGGAAGGCCTGCCATCTCCCCGCGTACAGGTCGGCAGCCGCCTCCTCGAGAGACTCGTCGAGTTGGGCCAGCCGGGCCCGAACCACTACAGCCACGAACGAGATGCTGAACGCGATATGGGCCAGAGTGATGGTGAGGAGCCCGGTGCTGAGCCGGACCCCGAACAGGTCGTCGAGGATCCCGAAAGCCTGGAAGAAGAAGATGAGCAGCATCACCGCCATCGTGACATCGGGGATGATAATCGGGAGATAGGCCAGCCCATCCAGCGCACCACGTCCCCGAAAGCGGTAGCGCTCCAGAGCAATCGCCAGCAGGGTGCCGATAACCGTGGAGACGATGGTCGAGAAGAAGGCGACGATCAGCGAGTTGCGGAGAGCCGAGGTCACGTTGTCGTTCTGAAACATCTCCCCGTACCATCGGAATGAGGCCTGGGTCCAGATCGCCACGTTGTTGTTGTCGTTGAACGAGAAGAAGATCAAGACCAGGATCGGGGCGTAGAAGAAGATGTAGAGGACCCAGGCGTTGAGAGCCAACACTCGGTCCACCATCCCCCGGGGAGCGGTTCCCTCGTTCACAGGGTCTTCGCCCCGGCCCTGAAGTAGTACACGGTCGCCAGGAGCATCACGAACATCACTCCGAACGAAAGAGCCGATCCAAATGGCCAGTTTCTAGCGGCCAGGAACTGACTCACGATGTAGTCCCCGATACCCACGGTCTTGGCCCCACCGAGAAGAGCGGGGGTGACATAGGCGCCGAGCGACGGGATGAACACCAGGATCGACCCGGCGACCACCCCCGGCATCGAGAGGGGAAGCGTGACCTTGCGAAACGCGGTCCACCCGTCGGCATAGAGATCGCGGGCCGCCTCGACCAGCCTCCAATCCATGCGCTCCAGCGCGGCGTAGAGGGGCAGCACCATGAACGGCATGAATCCATAGACCAGCCCAATGAGCACCGCGCTGTTGGTGAACAGGAGGCGGATCGGCTCTCCACCCAGGTTCTGGCTCAACTGCGAGAGGGGCCCGTCCGACCCGAGGAGAACCCTCCAGGCATAGGTCCGCACCAGGAAGTTCGACCAGAACGGGATCATCACGAAGATCAGCATCAGGTTGCGCACCCGCGGCGTCCGGGTGGCGATGTAGTAGGCGAAGGGATAGGAGAAGAGCAGGCAGATTGCAGTAGTTACCGAAGCACGCACTAGAGAGCGAAGGAATATCACCAGCACGCCGGGCGTGAACAGACGCTGATACGACTCGAGGTTCCACTCGGCGAGGACCGTCTGGCCGGTCGAGGAGCGGGTGGCAAACGAATAGACGAACACGAGGACCAGCGGGATCGCAAAGAACAACACCAGATAGAAGGCTGCCGGCAGTCCGATCAGGAATCCTCGCCGAGACTCGGCGCGAATCGCCGCCTGCTCCAGCTCAGGTGTCACCGGGGTGGTGGTCATCAAGCCATCACGAGGTTTGCTGCCTGCGGGCTCCACACCAGGTAGGCCTCCTCCCCGATGTCGTACAACTCGACTCCGGGGCGGTTCTCCTCCTTGACTTCGATCTGTGCCCCCAAACCGGCGTCCACGTCGTAGAAATAGACGTCGCCGAAGTACATCCGCCTCGTGACCCGAACCCTCAGCCGGTTGTATCCGGAGGGAAGCTCCTCGTCGAGGTCGAAGAGCGAGAGACGCTCGGGACGCAAGGCAAGGGTCACCTCGGTGCCGGCTTGAGCCCCACCCGTGGGGACTAGGACCTCGACCCCACTGCCGAGGCGGGCAGTGTCGGGCCCGACGATCGATGCATCGAGGAGGTTGATCTCACCGATGAAGTCGGCGACGAATCGCGAGGTCGGCGCCTCGTAGATCTCCTCGGAGCGGCCCACCTGGAGCAACTTGCCCTCGTTCATCACCCCGATCCGGTCGGACATGGTGAGCGCCTCTTCCTGGTCATGAGTGACATAGACGAAGGTGATGCCAACCCTGGTTTGGAGGTCCTTGAGCTCGACCTGCATCGCCTGGCGCAGCTTGAGGTCGAGGGCGCCCAGGGGCTCGTCGAGCAGCAGCACCTCCGGCTCGTTGACGAGGGCGCGAGCCAAAGCCACTCGTTGCTGCATGCCGCCGGAGAGCTGGCTCGGCTTGGCGTCGGCTCTTCTGCCGAGTTGCACCTGGTCGAGGACCCGCTTGACCCGATCGGCGATCTCGGACTTTTCGACCTTCTTCATCTGAAGCCCGAAAGCCACGTTCTCGGAAACCGTCATATGGGGGAACAGGGCGTAGGACTGGAAGACGGTGTTGATCGGGCGCTCATTGGGGGGCTTGAGGGCCATCTCGGTCCCGTGGACCCGGACGCTGCCTTCGGTGGGGAACTCAAACCCGGCGATCATGCGCAATGTGGTGGTCTTCCCGCACCCGGAGGGGCCGAGCAGGGAGAAAAACTCACCGTCGTTGATGCTGAGGTCCATGCCGTCAACCGCCACCAAGTCGTCACCAAAGCGTTTGGTGACACCAGCCAGCTCCACAGCCGGGTGGGCCATCACTCCTCCTCGTAAACCGCCTGTCCGCCCACGATGGTCATGGCGACCCTGGAGTCTCGTATCGGCCCGTCTCTCATCGGATCCCGGTCGAGGATTACCAGGTCGGCGAGCATACCCACCGCAATGGTCCCCGAGTCGGCCTCCCCATGGTTGACGTAAGCGGATTCAGATGTGAATCCGGCCAGGGCATCGAGGAAGGTGATCCGCTCATGGGGGTTGAGCGGCGGCAAGTTGGGCTCGGTCCAACTCGATCGATTGACGGCAACGTCGATTTGAGCAAGGACATCGGCAGTTGAGACCCCCCAATCCGAGCCCATGGCCAGAGTGGCACCGGCCCGCAGCAGACTGCCAAAGGGGTACTGCCAGCTGCTCCGCTCGGGCCCGATGACGGGTTTGGTCAACACGGTCTGGTATCCGCCATCACATGCCCAGAGCGCCTGCGCGTTGGCGGCCACTCCCAGAGCCTTGAAACGAGGGATGTCATCGGGATGAACCACCTGGATGTGGGCGATGTGATGCCGATTCTCGCTCCAACCATTGCTCGCCCTGGCGGCCTCGACCGCATCGAGGGCGTGCCGGACCGCGGCGTCTCCGATGGCGTGGAAGTGACACGAGAACCCCAGGGAATCGAGGCGGACCACGATCTGATTGAGATCTCGGGGAGCGATGAAGTCGATACCTCGGTTGTTCCCCTCCCCGTCGACATACGGCTCCAGCAGGCTGGCGGTTCCGTTCTCGATCACTCCGTCGAGCATCAACTTCACCGTGAGCGGCTGATAGCGACCCTCCGGCTCCGACCTCATCTCGAGGAATCCTTCGACCTGGTCGAGCCCACGCCGCCGGTCCCACCAAAGCGCACCCACCGCCCGCCCCAGCAACTCCCCTGAGGCAGCGAGACTCCGATAGGCGTCATGGGTGACTTGGTCAACATGGGCGTCCTGCCAGGTGGTGATCCCCTTGGACAGCAGATAGCTCTGGCCGGCGAGGATTCCGCGGCGCACATCGTCGAAGGTGTCAGCGGGAGCCATCTCCTGCACCACGTCGGCGGCGCCTTCATGAAGGGTGCCTTGAGGTGAGCCATCCGGGTTCCGCTCGATTCGACCGTCAACGGGGTCCGGGGTCTCGGCATCGATGCCTGCTCGCGCCAACGCGACGCTGTTCACCCAGGCCCCGTGCCCATCGGTGTTGTAGAGAAGGACCGGGCGATCCGGGACCACTGTGTCGAGCAACTCCTTGGGTGGGCAACCGCCAGGGAACCAGTCCTGGGACCACCCACCACCGAGGATCCACGGCTCCCCCGGCCGCTCAGCCGCATAGCGGGCAATGGCGTCCAGAGCATCGGAGACGGTCATCGAATCGTTCAATGAGCATCGGAGCAGATCGAGCCCGCTGCTGCCAGGGTGGACATGGGCATCCTGGAACCCGGGCGTCAGCAGGCGCCCGGCGAGATCGATCACCTCGGTCTGGGATCCGATGTGCTCCGCGACCTCGGTTTCGGCGCCCACGGCGAGCACCCGGCCTTCAGCGACCGCGACCGCCCTCGCCAACGATCGGGTCGCATCAGCGGTGAATACCGGGCCGTTGACAAACACGAGGTCGGCGGGCATGGGGCGGCGAGGGTAGCCACCCATGACCCGGGCTACTCTCCCGATCATGTCTTCCTTCTGGCATCCGTTTGGTGAGATGAACAAGGTGCAGCACGCACCTTTCATCGTCGATCGTGGCCACGGGATCTACGTCTTCGACGAGAACGGGAACCGTTACCTCGATGCCGCCGCCTCCCTCTGGTACATGAACGTGGGGTACGGCCGCGACGAGATCATCGACGCCATGGCCGAACAGGCGCGCAAGCTGCCTGCCTTCCATGCCTTCATCGACTGCGCCACCCGGCCGCCGATCGAGCTGGCCGGCCGCATCGCCGCCGTCGCCCCGGATCCCGGCTCCAAGGTGTTCTTTGGCTCCGGGGGCTCGGATGCGGTCGACACCGCAGCCAAGCTCGCCCGTCGCTACTTCTCAGCAGTTGGAGAGCCGGAAAGGACGGTGTTCATCTCCCGGGAATGGGCCTACCACGGGATGCACACCTACGGCACCACCCTGGGAGGGATGGAGCCCAACCGAACCGGGTACGGGGGCGATCTGGTGTCCGACGTGGTGCTGGTTCCCTACGACGATGCCGAAGCTGTCGAGAAGGCCATCGACCATGTCGGTGCGGAGAGAGTCGCCGGCATCTTCGTCGAGCCGGTGATCGGAGCCGGGGGGATCCGGCCGGTCTCGGCCGAGTACCTGACGCAGGTGAGGGACGCGATGCGGGCCGCCGGTGGCCTCTACATCTCCGATGAGGTGATCACCGGATTCGGCCGTTGCGGTGATTGGTTCGCAGCCAACATCTACGACCTCGAGCCCGACATCATCACCTTTGCCAAGGGCGTGACCTGTGGTTATGCACCGCTCGGGGGGATCGTGGCCAGCCCGCGTGTCGCTGCACCGTTCTTCGATGCCCCCGGTCTCATGTTCCGCCACGGATACACCTACTCGGGGCACAGCACGGCGTGTGTGGCGGGCCTGGCTGTCATGGACATCATCGAGCGGGAAGGGCTGCTGGCCCGGGCCGCAGCTCTCGAAGAGGAGATCTACCAGGCCCTGCTCCCCCTCGAGGAGCTGCCGGTCGTGGCCACGATCAGACGTGGTGTCGGGGCCCTGGCGGCAGTGCAACTCGAGGTCGGCGACGACGAGACTCTCCCCTACCGGGCGGCAGCCGTTTGTCGTGAAGCGGGCGTGCTCACCAGGGCACTGGGCGGAGGAGGCCTACAGGTCTCTCCGCCACTGATAATGACCCCCGACCAGGTCTCCGAGATGGCCTCTCTCTTCCGGGCAGGGCTCGCCGGGCTGTGAAGCCCAGCCCCTTCTGGGTCGAGGAGTATCCGCGTCCTCGAGGGATCACGTCCGACCTGCCATCTGAAACAGACGTGCTCGTCGTCGGTTCGGGGCTGACCGGTCTCTCCGCCGCCCTTCGCCTGGCTCGAGGTGGGAAGACGGTGGCCGTTGTCGATCATGGGGCGATCGCATCTGGAGCATCAGCCGTCAACGGAGGCATGGTCTCACCCGATATCAAGGCGGGGATCAGGGTGGTGTTCGAGCGTTTCGGGCCTGCGCTCGGTCAGGAGATGTGGCAGGCGACGGTGCGATCAGTGGAGATCGTGTCGGACATCGCCAGGACGGAGAACATCGACGCCAAGATCGCCCGGGGCGGAATGGCCGCATTGGGAATCCATGCCGGGTCGCAGGCCAAGTTCGAGAAGACGGTTGCCTGGTATCGGGACGCCGTCGGGGTCGATTGGGAGGTGCTGGGGCCGGACCGGGTCTCCGAGGTGGCCGCCAGCGACCGATTCACCGCTGCCCTCTTCGAGCCGGAAGGTCTCGGGATCCAGCCGGCCCGTTTCGTCTTCGGGATCGCGGAGCGAGTTGCGGAGGCGGGGGCGATTCTCGTCGACGACTGTGCCGTCCGCGACGTCTCACGGGACGGGCCCGGATTCAAGGCGGGAACCGACAAGGGCACAGTGCGGGCAGGCGAGGTGATCCTGGCCACGAACGGCTACACGACCGCCGAGCCAGTTCCGGAGCTGTCCAGAAGGGTGGTGCCGATCGGCTCCTACATCAT
>DATDPT010000023.1:0-2877 GCA_035292605.1 Acidimicrobiia bacterium | reverse complement strand
CAACCACTCGTCGACCCAGTACCCGGATCTGTTTCATTGCCAGGTGGACGGTAAACAGGCTTACGAGCTGGTTGCCGACCATGAGTGGGTCAACGATGTCTTCATCCCCACCGTGGCCGGGCGGGGGGCGGCGATCATCGCGGCCCGGGGTGCGTCCTCCGCGGGCTCGGCGGCGAATGCCGCCATCTCCCACGTCCGCGACTGGGTTGCGGGGACACCTGAGGGTGATTGGGTCTCCATGGGGGTCCCCTCCGACGGTTCGTACGGGGTTCCTGAAGGCTTGATCTCCTCATTCCCTTGCGTCTGCCGGGACGGCTCATGGGAGATCGTCCCTGGGCTCGAGATCGACGACTATTCCAAGGCCAAAATCGGGGTTTCAATCGCCGAGCTGATTGAGGAGCGGGATGCGGTCAGGGCGTTGGGACTGATCCCCTAGTTGCTCAGACCGGTGGTCTGACGAGGATCGTTCGCTCGGCGAACTGGGCCAAGATGGCGGCGGACGCCTGGCGGAACACCGAGGAGAGGAGACTCGGATCCGGAGCACAGAAGAAGAGATCGCCGTCGGAGTTCTCACCGGCCACCGACTGCGGCGACGCGCATCCATCCGGGACCCCCCCAGGGCCATCACCACCATCGTCGAGTGTGGGGACGCCCGACTCCGGGTCGGATGCCATGTTGGCAAGTACGGCGGTCGCCAGTTTCCCCTCGCAGTCCACCCCTTCAAGCCGGTAGGCGATGGTCACCACGATGACACCCGCCGATTTGACTTGTTGGGCCCGGGACTCGGCCCAGTCGCAAGGGCTACCGCTGGAGGTGGGTTGGTTTGCTGCCCCGTCTGTCATGAACACCACGCCGTCGGGGACATCCGGACGCCCGTTGTCGACGAGGTAGTCGCCAGCGGCCTGAATCGAATCCCCAAGATTGGTTTGGGTCGACGAGGTACTGAGGCAGTTGATACCCACCACCAACGGGCTGGACGGATTGAGGCCGGGCGGGTCGTTGTCGGTGAGGTCGTAGTCGTCGCTGAGAGGGATCGGAACCCATGGCCCCGAGCCCTGGCTGGTGCTGGGCTCAGTTGGGCAGGAGGAGGGGGCGTTCACCCTGGTGCGGCCGATGGTCCCCAGCGCGACCTGATGGCTGCTGGGGCTGAGCCCTTCCAGGAATGCCAGGGAGGCGCTCTTCAGCGCGCTCACGTCTGGGGGGTTCATGCTCCCGGTGCGATCGAGGACCAGAGCGATGTCCCCGGGCACACTTATCTCCGCTCCACAAGGACCCTTGCAGGAAGCCGAGGCGAGCACTCCGGTGGATCCCTGATTGATCCCCAAAACGGGTGCGAACGCGTAGTCGACATCGGCCTCGGCCCTCACCCTCATCGTGTTGCAGGTATCCAACTCGGGTGACAACGGGTTACACGGGATGAGACACATTTTGCCGTTGCAGTCCAGCCCCGGATAGTTGGCGGCGGTGTACGGCCCCGGGCCGGGATCGCACATTGCTGGGATATGCGACGCCTCGGGGTTTCCCGAGCCGTTGACTCCTACTACGCACCAGAAGTCGATATCAGGGCTGAGGCCCGGCCAGTTGGCCACGGCATAGTCGAGAGCAGCTTGGTAGGCGGCTGAGCCGTCGGGTAGGAATTGGGCGCCGGCCAACGAGGCAGCGTCCAAGGTGTCCCATAGCTCCTGACGTTCGTGAGTGTGTAAGGAGATGTCGATCCCGAGGGCGACGAATCCCATGATCATGATCATCGACAGTGCGATGAAGATGGCGCTTACGCCTCGCTCGCTCGACTCCTGGAAACGCTTTACTAGTGACCTCATTCTGTGAGTCACCCCTCGATTCTCATCTCGACCTGGGCGGTTAGGTTCTGGGTGTCTCCGAGGCCGACGATATTGGTGATTGGAGTGATGTAGTGGTAGGCGTACTCAAGGGTGACGATCGCCGATCCCCCCGGTTCCCACTCCGTGTCGTAGTTGGCGCCCGGGCACGCCGTTCCGTCCGACTCTTTGCATGTCACAGTGACCGTGAGATCCGATTGGTCGAGGGTCGACGCCGCCTCGCGAACACGTGCCTCGATCTCGCTCTCGGAGCTCCCGAATATCGCCTCACGGGCCCCTTCTCTGGCTGCGTTGTTGATCAACGTCCCACGATTGACCATGAAACCGAAGTCCACCACACCGAGAACTAGGAGTAGCAGGATGGGGATCACGAGGGCGGCTTCAACCAGCGCCGCGCCGCGCTCGCTCTTACTTCGTTGTGGTTCGTTGACGCCCCTTAGCGGATCCTGCCGCTCGCTCATGGCACTCCCAGCGCTCGCCCCGGCCATGACCTCTCGAGCCATAGCCCCCAGATGACCAGAGCTTCCTCCCCGCCGTGGTCTATGTGCGAGGATTATATGTCGGTGTCTCGTGTTGGGAAGGGGGAAAGACTCGAGGTCGTGTCGATCCCCGATATGACTAGTCAGCCTTTCCAGGTGGTCAGTATTCGACTTCGAGGTCGGTCGTCGCCGCGTTCCATTGCTGGATCGCCGATTGGTGCATCATCAGCTTGGCCAGGTTGCCCGAGACCTTGACCTTGCCGGTCATGAAAGCGGTCTGGGTGTTGAGCTCACCCTTGGAGATGGCCCCGGCGGTCTCGTAGCTTTGTCGCACGGTGACGTCGGCGCCCTCCAGGGCCCCGATCGCCAAAACGGAATCGCCACCACTTGATTTCAGGTGATACTCGACATCGCCGTCGGGGCCGTCGCTCACGACGAACTGGATACCGAGCTCGGCGGATCCGATGGCGTTCTTGAACCCCGGGTGTTGGCCGAGGGCGGCGGTCACCTCCGAGGCCCACTCTTCACTGAGAAACTTGGACAAAGCGCTCTCTCCTTGA
>DATDPT010000022.1:0-38038 GCA_035292605.1 Acidimicrobiia bacterium | reverse complement strand
ACGTGCCTTTCTACTGGTGGATTCGGTCACCGGTGTCTGCGGAACCGAGGTCCGCACCGACGACTGGCTTCTCGATTGGGTGCTCACCGGCTCGCAGAAGGCAATGGCCCTTCCGCCTGGGCTCGCCTTTGGGGTTGCCTCGGAGGCGCTCATCGAGCGCTCCGCTTCGCTGTCGGGCAAAGGTGTCTACTTCGATCTGTTGGCGTTGACCCGCAGCCTCGAGGTCTTGCAGACGCCGGCCACCCCTGCGATCTCGTTGATGTACGCATTGCGGGTGCAGCTGACGAGGATTCTGGCCGAGGGCATCGAGCCCCGCTGGAAGCGCCACACCGCGATGAGGGAGCGCACCCTGGAATGGGTTGGTGAGATGGCCGCGATGGGGTTGGCGCCCTTTGCCCCCGATGGTCATCGTTCTCCGACGGTGACTTGTATCAGTCTTCCCGAGCGCATCGCTGGCCCTGCAGTCGTGGCCGGCATGAAGGAGAGGAACTGGGTGATCGGCTCGGGCTACGGAAAGCTGAAGGAGAGCACCATCCGGATCGGGCACATGGGCGACCGCACCGTCGACGAGTTGAACCTCCTTCTCGACGACCTGGAGGCCGTGATCCAATGAATGCAGACTTCAGAGTCGTCGTGACCGATCACGTCTCCGAGTCTGGTCTCGCCCCCCTCCTCGAAGATGGGCGGTTTCAGGTGACCCGGGTCGACGACTCCGCGACCGATGCGTTCCAGGCGGCGCTGGCCGAGGCCGACGGTTTGGTGGTTAGAAGCGCCACCAGGGTGACCAGGGAATTGCTGGCCAAGGGCCCACGCCTCAAAGTGGTGGGACGAGCCGGGGTCGGGGTGGACAACATCGACCTTCCGGCGGCGACCGAGCGCGGTATCGCCGTACTCAATTCCCCTGCGGGCAACACCGTGGCCGCGGCCGAGCTCACGATGGCTTTGATCCTCTCGGTTGTCCGACGGGTGGCGGAGGCGGATCGTTCGATGCGGGCCGGGAAATGGGACCGCTCGCGGCTCAGGGGTCTCCAGCTCAAGGACAGGACACTGGGCCTGGTGGGCGCCGGTCGGATCGGGAGTGAGGTGGCCGGCAGATGCCGGGCCTTCGGGATGAAGATCCTCGCCTACGACCCGTACCTGACGGCCGAGCGCGCCAACGACATCGGCCTGGCCCTCACCGGGCTCGATGAGGTCCTCAACCATGGGGACATCATCTCCCTCCACGTCCCCCTCACCGATGAGACCTTCCACCTGATCGATGAGAGGGCCCTGTCACGAATGAAGCCCGGCGCGTTCGTTGTCAACGTCTCGCGAGGAGGCGTGATCGATGAGGAGGCTCTGGGCCGAGCGTTGATCCGAGGTCGTCTGGCCGGCGCGGCCCTCGATGTCTTCGAGTTCGAGCCACTCCCCCCGGACAGCCCGCTCCTCAACCTGCCCAACGTGGTGCTCACGCCGCATCTCGGGGCGTCGACTGTGGAAGCCCAGGAATTGGTGGCTCGCGAGATCGCGGAATCGGTGCGCGATGCCCTCGCCCATGGCGATCTCTCCGGGTCCGTGAACTCGACCTAGCGCCACACGTCGGCGGCGAGGGAACTGCTAGCCCAGCATCTGGACGACGACGGCCTCCTCGCCGGCCCGCTCCTCCTGTCCCTCTCCCGAGCTGCGTGCGAGTAGCACTGCGAAGACGATGAGAAGAACGGTCGCGATCCCGATCAGGGCGATCATGGCCTCGCCGAGACTGACCTTGACGTTGGGCCGGGTTCCGGCGAGCGAGGCGAACCCAAGGATTCCGAGGGCGGTGACTATCGCCACCACCGCCGCTCCGCCTGAGGTCAGGTGACTCGACTCGATCAGAGCCCAGGCAAAGGGGAGCACCAGTAACACGAGGATGAGCAAGCCCAGGGCTGGAATGGTCAGGGCTCCGCCCAGGCGAGCCTTCAACTCGGCGATCTCATCGGCGTCGTCGGCCACGGCCACGGGAACCGCCACGACCTGGGTGGCGGCAGCCGTGATCCCGCCGAGCACCGCCCCACCGAGCAGCGTCACCGCAAGCGTCGGGAGCACCGGGAGGTGGATCATCCCTTCGACTCCCTCGACTGGGGTGCCGAAACCACTGGTCAACAGAGCCGCGGCTCCGATACCGAGGAGCAGGCCGATCAGAGCGCCCAACCAGCCGGTTGAAGCCGGGGAGTTACTGAGTTGCATTCCGGGGTTGGCCCATGCAGCAGAGGCGCGGGAAAGCCCGGCAGCGATGGCGCCGAACACGATGCTCACCAAGGCCACACCGGTGATGACCGAGGTCGAGTTGGCCTGGATCACCGGGGTGTAGGGGCCCTCACCGGTGACGGTGGCGTTCTCCGCCCACCAGGTGGTGGCGATGAGGAAGCCGGTGAGACCCAGAACCAAGCCGGTCCACGCCCCGACCCTGGTGGCGCTTCGAATCCTCTTGCTGAGCGGGACCGGCTCGAGCGGCTCCGGCTCCGGCTCGGGCTCGACCGCCACGACAACTTGGCTTGGAGCCCCGATCACGGAGGCCGTGGCCACGGGCTCAGGTGTCGGTGCGGGTTCAGTTGCGACCGGTTCGGGGCCCGGTTCGGAGGGCGCCGCCGGACTCGACACGGCAACGGGAGCGCCACCGGCCCATGCGGCCAGGACATCGTCGATCGTCGTGCCGTTGGCGGCGGCCCGGGCCGCCGCCGATCGTCTGATCAGGCTCTCAGGGGTGTTCAAGGCGGCAGCCACGGTCGGCAGCAGGTCGCTCACGGTCCGGGACTCTACTTGTCTCTCCCCAGCGAACGGAGTGAGCATCTCTCCCCCCAGTGAACGAAGTGAGCGTTGGGGGGAGCGCCGGCGAAGCCGGGAGGGGGGCGCCGCAGGCGATGGGGGGAGTACCGGCGGAGCCGGGGAGGGGGGCTTCCCTATTGCCGGCCGGTGCTACCGCCCCACGGCGAGCTTGTGGATTGGTCTAGGTACTCTCCCAAACATGCTCGCCGTGATCACCTACCCACCGATCCCGATCTGGGACCTGGGCCCCCTCAATTTCTCACTGCACGGGGTCTTCGCCGCTCTCGGGTTCGTGGCCGGCGCCTGGCTCGCCACACGGCAGCTGGGGAGACGCGGCTTCGACACGGTGAAATACCAGTCATGTCTGACCTGGGGTCTGATCGGGGCCCTCCTCGGCGCCCGCTATTTCACCGCCCCCGCTCAGATCTTGGATGGAGTCCCCTTGCTCGACGCTCTGAACCCCGTCGCCGGGAACTTCTCGATCATGGGTGGGTTCCTGGGAGGCATCCTCGCCGGCGGGTGGCGGATGCGTCAGCTGGGGATGCCGGTCCTGGCCACGCTCGACGCCTCATCTTTCGGTCTGGCCTTGGGGACCGTGGTGGGAAGGCTCGGAGATCTCGCCATCGTCGAGCATTTGGGCCGGGCCACCACCGTATGGTGGGGTTACGGGATTCGGCCCGGTTACGACGTGGCTCCCCAGCACGATCTCCTGGAGTGCACGGAGGCGACGGTTGGCCCCGACGGATTCTGTGGGATCTATCACCACGTGGCGCTCTACGACCTGATCGGAGCGGCCATCCTCATCGGGGTCCTCTACCTGGTCTACCGCCGTTTCCGACTCCACTACGGCCAGCTCTTCTTCCTTTGGGTCGCCTGGTATGGGTTCCAGCGCTTCCTGCTCGATGGCCTGCGCTTCGGGATGGGCGATGCCGTAGTCGGGGGGTTCACCTGGAACCAGCTCAGCGGGCTCGCCGCGGGCATTGGGGGCGTGGTGGTTATCTGGTGGCTGGACCGGACCCAGGAGTTCGCAACGGCCGAAGCCGACCGTCAGTTGATTGGCGCCGAGGTCTGACTCCGACCCCTCAGCTGCGGTTCTTCTCGTCTCGCCAGGCCAGCCAATCCACCACCGGCTCCAGGTCGTAACCCGATCGGCCGTCGAGTTCCAGGGTGATCAGGTTGGCACCGGCTTCGAGGAACGCGTCACCGGATTCAAGCCGATGCATGTTGGCGCTACATGACCGCTCTATTTCGGACGGGTCCCGGCCCACCTGACGGCACCAATCGTCGAGGACCTGGTTCTTGTGCCGGATGATCTCGGCCTGCCCGAAGCCATGCCACATGTCGGCGTGCTCGGCCGTGTACCGAAGTGTCTTTCTCTCGCCACCCCCACCGATCATGACCGGGATCTTGCGGGTGGGTGGCGGATTCAGCCGAGCCCATCGTTTCTCGATCCTTGGGAGGGCTGCCTTGAGGTCGGCGAGCCTGGATCCCGGGGTCCCGAATTGGTACCCGTATTCGTCATAGTCCTTCTCGAACCATCCCGCCCCTATCCCGAGGATGAGCCGGCCATCCGAGACGTGATCCACGGTGCGCGCCATATCGGCCAAGAGGTCCGGGTTGCGGTAGCTGTTGCAGGTGACGAGGGCGCCGATTTCCACTCGCTCAGTTATCTCGGCCCACGAAGCCAGCATGGTCCAGCATTCGAAGTGCTTGCCCTCGGGATCACCGCTCAACGGGAAGAAGTGGTCCCAGTTGAAGACGATGTCTGTTCCCAGCTCGTCGGCTTTGGCTACTGCTGCCCTGATCTGGGGGTACTCGGCGTGTTGTGGTTGCATTTGCACGGCGATGCGGATCGGACGGGCCAAAGTTCTCTTCTTCCGGATGGGGCGTCGCGACGGTACCAGCCCTCAGATGCCAAAGAGGGTGTCCTCGATCAAACCGTCCACCACGGCCCGCAACGCCTCGTCGTTGCTTGCTCCCGAGGCGAGCGCGGCCTCGTAGATAGCCAGCTGGCGGTGGGCACTGGTTCCTTGCTGGACGATGGTGCGGGCGTGCCGGACCTCGTCGCGGACCCCGAGCTCCACGGAGTCCTGGGCCAATACCTCGATGATCTCCTCGACCAGATCAGGGAATTGGACCAACTCACCCTTGCCGAAATCGACGAGCGATCCCTCGGTCCCATAGCGCTGGGCCCGCCACATGTTCTCTGCGATCAGGAATGGCGGATAGGTGCGCCATCTCTGGTTCTGCCTTCTCAGCCGAAACAACATCGACAAGAGGCAGACGTAGATGGCGGCCACCGTGATCGCATCGTCGAGACGGGTGCAGACGTCGCTCACCCTCATCTCGAGGGTGGGGTAGCGGCCGGAGGGTCGAATGTCCCACCACAGGCTGCTCGGGCTGTCGATGAGACCGGCATCGATCATCAGTTCGACTGTTCGCTCATACTCGCCCCATGAGACGAAATCCTGGGGAAGCCCGGTCCGCGGGAGGTTCCTGAAGATGATCAGCCGATAGGCGAGGAGCCCGGTTGGGCTTCCGGCCCAGAAGGGCGAGGAGGTGGTCAAGGCCAGAAGGTGAGGGAGCATGTACTTGACCTGGTTCATCAGGTCGATCCGGAGATGGGGATCCTCGATCCCGACATGGACATGCATCCCACAGATGACGAGTTGTCGGGCCACCTGCTGGTAGTCGGCCGCCAGGTTGGTGTAACGGGGCTGCTCGGTGGTCTCCTGCTCCGCCCAGTTGGCGAAAGGATGGGTGGAGGCGGCGATGATCGCCGCTCCATACTCGCCCACCACATTCGACAGGTCCCGTCTCAGATTGGCCAGGTCCTCGCGAGCGTCTTGGACCCGGGTGCATACCTTGGTCCCCACCTCGATCTGGGCTTTGAGGAACTCAGGAGTCACCTGCGGGCCGAGCACTTCCCGCAACGAGTCCCACATCTCGGGCGGGGGGCTCTTGATGAGATCACGTGACTCCCTCTCGACGACGAGGTACTCCTCTTCGATGCCGATGGTGAAGGCTGGGCGATCGATCATGATCGCGAATCTATAGGCCGTGATTCAATAGCAGCCGGCGCCCCTCGGCGCAGGTCTCCCGAACGTGACAACCATCGAGGTGGTCGTTGACCAACCCCATCGCCTGCATGAAGGCATAGATGGTGGTCGGGCCGACGAAGGACCATCCACGGCCTTTGAGGTCTTTCGAGATGGCGCTCGAGGTGTCGCTGCTCGCCGCTAGGCCGGTGGGTGGCTGGTCGATCGGATCGGCCCATTCCCAGAAGTAGGTGGCGAGGGTTCCTTTGGCCTCGATGAGCTCCAGGGCCCGCTGAGCGTTGTTGATCGTGGAACGGATCTTGCCCTGGTGACGCACGATGCCGCTGTCGTCGAGGAGCCGGGATACGTCGTCCTCGCCGAACGCGGCCACATCGCGGATCTCGAAATCGGCGAATCCGGCTCGGAAGTTGGGGCGCTTGCGGAGGATGGTGAGCCAGGAGAGACCGGCTTGGAAGCCTTCGAGGCAGATCTTCTCGAACAACCTCCGGTCCTCGGTGACCGGAAGTCCCCACTCTGTGTCGTGATAGGTCCGATAGAGCTCGGGCTCCGCCGCCCACCAACAACGGGTCAATCCGTCGTCGCCGGTGGTGAGATCCATCTCTTTCACCTTATTGATCGTTCGTTCTGCTTTAGCTCCATTTGCCGAGGTGTCCTCTAAGTTGTAGCCAGTGGCATCGACACGAGCTCGGGATGGTCTGGCCGGGGCGGCGGCTGCCGCCGTTGCCCTCGGTGTCTCCGAGTTGGCGGCCGGCATCTTCTCCGGTGTTCCCTCACTGATCCAAGGCGTTGGCAACTGGGTGATCGACGTGGTGCCCAAATCGATCAAGGACTGGGCAATCTCGGTTTTTGGCACCTCCGACAAGCTCGCCCTCCTCATCGGCATGACCCTGGTGGTGGTCCTCGTGGGTGCAGTGGTGGGAACGGTCGCCAGGAGGCGGTTCGGGGTCGCAATGTTGGTGTTCATAGGGTTCGGCGTCCTTGGCGCTCTCGCTGGAAGTCGCGACCCGGCCGTGAGCCTGGGGATGGGGATGGTCGCGGGAGGTCTGGCTGCGATCACCGGACTGCTCTCGCTGCAATGGCTGCTCGGCTTGTCTCCCTCGGCGGCTACCGGCGGCGGTGCCGACCTGGCACGCGACGCGTCACGTCGTTCCTTCATCATCGGGGTGAGCGCTGTGCTCGGGTTGGCCGCGCTGTCCGCGGGAGCCGGCCGGGTCCTCCTGGAGAGAGCCAAACGGGCAGTCGCCGGACGGGCCGAGGTTGTGCTGCCGGGGCCCGCCCAGGCTGTCGGCCCGGTGCCTCCTGCGGCGGAGCTCGGGGTTTCGGGTCTGAGCCCAGTGATAACGCCCAACGATGTGTTCTATCGGATCGACGCAGCGTTCTCAGTGCCCAGAGTGGACTTGCCGGAATGGACTCTCACCGTCAAGGGCATGGTCGATCGTCCCTACTCCATCACCTACGCCGACATCCTCGACCTGAGGATGGTGGAGCGTTACGTCACCTTGTCCTGTGTCTCCAACCGGGTGGGTGGGGACCTGGTCGGGAATGCCAAGTGGCTCGGCGTCCCCCTCACCGAGATCCTGGATCGAGCCGGGGTTCAAGCCGAGGCGGAGCAGATCGTCGGACGATCGGTCGATGATTTCACGGTCGGATTTCCAGTCGAGGCCGCGTACGACGGCCGCGACGCGCTTTTGGCGGTGGGGATGAACGAAGAACCGCTCCCGTTCGAGCACGGCTTTCCCGCTCGGCTGGTGGTGGCCGGTCTCTATGGATACGTGTCGGCGACGAAATGGATCTCTGAGATCGAGCTCACCCGGTGGGACGACTTCGACGCCTACTGGGTGCCGAGGGGCTGGTCGAAGGAGGCGCCAGTGAAGACTCAAAGCCGGATCGACACCCCACCGCCCGGAGCACAAGTCCCAGCCGGGCCGCGCCAGGTCGCCGGTGTCGCCTGGGCGCCGGACCGGGGGATCTCCAAGGTCGAGGTCCAACTGGGTGAGAGCGCGGAGTGGTTGGAGGCAGAGCTATCCGAACCCTTGTCGGACAACAGTTGGCGGCAGTGGTCCATCGACTGGGACGCCACCGTCGGCTCCCATGTGCTCCGGGTGCGGGCCACGGACGGGGACGGGAATCTGCAAACCGACGAGATCCGCCCTCCGGACCCGGATGGCGCCACCGGATGGCACACCATCGAGACCGTGGTGGGGTGATCACGCTCTCCTAAGTGGTAGGGGGGTGGACCCCCTCTTCGTAATTGGGACGTGTAGGGGTCATATACGGCCCTGTGCCACCCAATTACGAGAGGGTCACACCAGGTCGACCGCCGAGATGGCCCAGGAAAGCCCGCTGTCCGGATCTTCGATGGCAAGACGGAGGGCCCACCCGGTGCCCGGGCTCCCGTCGTCGAACCAAAACCAGCCAAACCGCGACGCGCCTGACCCGAGATCATCAGGTGCGCAAGGCCAAGGGAAATCGGCCATGACCGACGTAGCCCACCATGCCAGACGGCGCCCGGCGGCAGCTCCCCGTCTTCTGCCGTGGGCGCCGCCCGAGGCTGCGGCCCACCCCATCCAAGCCAGCCCGGCGGCGGCACCGATGTCCGCGTCACGACAGAGAGTCGCCCCCAGGGCGCGGATGGCAGCCAGATGATCACCGGCCACGACGGTGGTCTGGCAACGCCCGTTCGACTCGTCCGTCCAGGGCTGGACCAGGTCGGCGAGGGCGGCCTCGGATTGCGGATCCTCGATCACCTCGAAGTCTGCGGGCAGCTGAGCTTCGGAGAGATGCGATGGGGCAGGAGAAGGTGCCTCGACCTTGTCCCGCTTGTAGGTGGCCACCGGATAGCGCGGCTCCCAGCCCTGCAACGAGCCGGGCAGGTCGAGAGTCGGCTCTTTCACGTGCTCGCCCCGAACGACGCGCTCGGCGGCGAGCGTCCGACGCTCGGGGCCGATTTCGAGGTAGGGCTCCATCTCCAACCAGGTCTTGGTGCTCGCAGCGACTTCTGCAAGAGGCCCGAGGGCAAAGCGGGATTGGCCCTCGGAGATGGCTGGCCCGGCGTAGACGGGTGGCGCCTCCAGGGTCAGGCGATAGCGGATGTGCTCTTCGACGCCCCAAACTTGTTTTGCCCTTTCCACCGCCTCCCGACACCTCGAGCGCAACTCCACCAAGTCGTCCCAGGCCTGAATCGAACAGAGGCCGTCGACCACTCGCAGCAGCTCGTCGGTGTCCGACGATTCGATGGCCTCCAAAGCCCTTCGGCTGATCAAGGCAGATCGCCCGTGGCCACCGGTAGGTCACGACGGGACCAGTCCGAGAACGACCCGATGTAGACGTCTGGCATCGGATGGCCGGCCGCGACGAGTCCCAGCGCTACATGACAAGCGGTCACCCCGCTGCCACAGGAGACGACGGTGTCGGCCGGTGTCTCCCGGTACCGCTCCACCAGGTCTGTGCGGTCGAGAAAACGGCCCTCCGGGCCGAGATTCCCGCCGGCAGGCATGTTGACAGCACCAGGGATGTGCCCGGCCTTGGGGTCGACCGGTTCCACGTCGCCCCGGTAGCGCTCGGGCGCCCTGGCATCGACGAGATGGCGCCCGGCCAACCCGTCCGAGGTCACTACCCCGGTGAACTCTCGCACCGTCGGGTATTCGATCGATCGTGTCGGCGAGACGTCGTCGGTCACCGGGAGACCGGCATCGATCCAGGCGCCCAGGCCGCCATCGAGAAGGCGTGACCTTTCGTGCCCGATCGAGCGCAGCATCCACCACATCCGGGCGGCGACGGCGCCTCCCATGTCGTCATACACGACGATCTCGTCGTCAGGGCCGGCTCCGAGGCGTCCGAGAGTGCGGGTGAATTCGACGGCTAGGGGCAGAGGATGGCGGCCATCTCCTTCCGGAGCCGAGAGGTCGGTGTTGAGATCGACGAAGACGGCCCCAGGGATGTGTCCTGCGGCATAGGTCCCTTTGCCTTGGCTGGAGTCGGTGAGCGACCACCGAAGATCGAAGAGGACCACCTCATGGAGTCTCTCGACCAGCTCTCCGACCGAGATCAGGGGATCAGACACGGTCCCATTCCAGACGCCTGCTATTCCTCTTCGTCGGACTGGTTCTTTATCTCTTCTCCGAGATCGCTGATCGTGGCGCCGAGGGCGGCGGCGAACGAGCTCGCCGCCTTCTTCAGATGCTCTCGCGCCTCGGGGTCGCGCAGGGCGCTCGTAACCGACTCGGCGACCTGACCCCAGGCCCCGATCAGGGTCGAAAAAGCTCCCTTGATCTCGTCTTCGGACGGTCCGCGGTCGGCTGCAACCCGGCGATAGGTGTCCTTGAGCCGGTCACTCAACGACCCGAACTCCGAGGTGACCGTGTCCCAGGGGTCGACGTCCTCATCGGGCTTAGGATCTGAGTCGTGCGTCTCCACCTCCTCGATGGTACCTACGAGTTGTTCCGGGCCCACTTCGGTCGCAAGGAGTCGGTCCTGGCGAGTGACGGCTCCGATATTCGGGCCACGCTCGGGATAATCGAGTCGACTCTCTCCCTGCTCCGCGAGCCGGGTGTCACCCATCTCGCCGCCAGCTTTGACACGGTCATCGAGTCCTTTCGCAACGAGATGTTCGGCGGCTACAAGACTTCGGCAGGGATGGACGCCGAGTTGCTGGTGCAGTTCCCCCTGGCAGAGGAAGCGCTACGTGCGATCGGAGTCGTGGTCTGGGGCAACATCGAGCACGAGGCGGACGACGCCCTTGCCAGCGCAGCAATCCGGTGGGTGGAGGATGTGGAGCAGGTCGTCATCGTCACTCCCGACAAGGATCTGTGCCAGCTGGTGATAGGCGATCGGATCGTCACCTACAACCGTCGTGAGCAGAAGATCCTCGACGAAGCGGCGGTTGTCGAGAAGTTCGGGATCCATCCCGAGTCGATTCCGGACTACCTGGCCTTGGTTGGAGACACCGCCGATGGCGTCCCCGGGCTTCCTGGATGGGGAGCAAAGTCGGCTGCGACCGTGCTCTCCCGTTATCCCCGCCTGGAGCTGATCCCCGTGGAGGCCGCCGAGTGGGAAGTGACGGTGCGTGGCGCCGACAAGCTGGCGGCGACTCTCCGCGAGTACGTACAGGAGGTGTACCTCTATCGAGAGCTCACCACGCTCCGGCTCGATGTCCCGATTGCGGAGACCCTCGACGACCTGGAATGGCGCGGTGTTCCCCGCGAGGTCTTCGAGGCCTTCTGTCGCCGGGTGGGGCTGGACCCCGAGGCGATCCGAGTGCACCGCTGGAGGGACTAAAAGCTACCTGAGGTTCCTGGCGCCGTATATGGCGCCAGGCCGCCAGAGAAAGCTGGCGGTTCATCCGCGTCCACCTTCTCTGTTCACGTAGCGCCATATGTGGCGCTACGTACCTCAGGTAAGGGGCGTCAGCCCACCTTGATCGCCGGCTCTGGTGGCTGATCTGACCCCGTGAACTGGGAGTTGTAGAGAGCGGCATAAGCCCCGTCGAGGGCGATGAGCTCGGCGTGGGTGCCCTGCTCCACGATCCGGCCCTCCTCCATCACCAGGATCAGGTCGGCGTCGCGGATCGTCGAGAGTCGGTGGGCTATCACGAAGCTGGTCCGGTCGGTTCGCAGGGCCGCCATCGCGTGCTGGAGCAAGAGCTCGGTTCGAGTATCGACCGAGCTGGTGGCCTCGTCGAGGATCAGCAACGCCGGGTCGGCCAGGAACGCCCTGGCGATGGTTATCAGTTGCTTCTCCCCGGTGCTCACGTTGGCGCCTTCGTCATCGATCACAGTGTCGTAACCGTCGGCGAGGCTGTGCACGAATCGGTCGACAAAGGTGGCCCGAGCCGCTTCGACGATCTCGGCCTCGGTTGCTTCGGGTCGCCCGTAGGCGATGTTCTCTCGAATCGTTCCGTGGAAGAGCCAGGTGTCCTGGAGGACCATGCCGATCTCGGAGCGGAGGTCCGACCGGCGGAGACGGGCGACATCTATCCCGTCGAGAGTGATCCGGCCCTGGTCGAGCTCGTAGAACCGCATAATCAGGTTCACCAACGTCGTCTTGCCGGCCCCGGTCGGGCCGACGATGGCGACTGTGTGCCCGGGCTCGACACTCAGGCTCAGGTCATCGATGAGCGGGCGGTCCTCTTCGTACCTGAAGGAGACGTCTTCGAACACGACACGGCCGTGTCGCTCCCCGACCATACGGGGGTGATGGTCATCCGCCACCTCCTCATCAGCATCGAGGAGCTCGAACACCCGCTCGGCCGAGGCGACGCCCGACTGCAGGAGGTTGACCATGGAGGCGACCTGGGTCACCGGCTGGGTGAATTGGCGTGAGTACTGGATGAACGCCTGGACGTCGCCGAGGCTCATCGTTCCGCCAGCGACGCGGAGCCCTCCGATCACGGCGATGACGACGTAGTTGAGGTTCCCGATGAACATCATGATCGGCATGATCAGCCCGGACAGGAATTGGGCTCTGAAGCTGGCCTCGAACAAGCCATCGTTCTCCACCTCGAAAGAGGCCTGCACCTCCTTCTGACGGCCGAACACCTTGACCAGCGAATGCCCGGTGAACGACTCTTCGATCTGGGAGTTGAGGGTGCCGGTGCGACGCCACTGGGTGACGAATTGTCGCTGCGACTTACGCATGACCAGTCCCGCGATGAGCATGGTGATCGGGATGGTGACCAGCGCGATCAACGCCAGAGTCGGCGAGATGTACAACATCATCCCGACCACGAACACGATGGTCAGCAATGAAGTCAGCAGCTGGCTCATCGTCTGTTGCAGGCTCTGTGAGACGTTGTCGATGTCGTTGGTGACCCGACTCAACAACTCTCCGCGCGGCTGGCGGTCGAAATAGCGCAGCGGAAGCCGGTTCAGCTTGTCTTCGACATCGGAGCGCAGACGGAACACCGTCCGCTGCACCACGTCGTTAAGGAGAAAACCCTGGAGGTATCCCAGCAATGCGGAACCGGCGTAGAGGGCAAGCACGATCAGCAGCACCTGACCAACGGCTCCGAAGTCGATTCCTTGCCCCGGCACCACGTCCATTCCCGAGAGCAGGTCGGCGAATCGGCCCTGTCCCTGGGCGCGGGCTGCCTCGATGGCTTCTGCCTTGGTGACACCGGGAGGGAGACGTCTCCCGATTGCCCCGGCGAAGATCAGGTCGGTGGCCTTTCCCAGGACTTTGGGGCCGACCGCCGAGAGGGCCACGCTCACGATCCCGGCTGCGAACACCGCGATGACCTTGGGCAGCTGCGGGCGCAGGCGACTCATCAACCGCTGAGCGGAAGGGCCGAAGGCGGAGGACTTCTGACCGATCATCCCGCCACCAAAAGGGCCCCGGCCCGGCCCGGGCTGACCCTGGATCCGTTCGGTCTCCTTCATGGTGCGATCGCTCACGAGGCCACCTCGGCCCTCAGCTGCGACTCGACGATCTCCACGTACGTCGGGCAGGTTGCCAACAAGGAGTGATGGGTGCCAAGGCCGACGACTACCCCCTCCTCCAGCACCAGGATCTGATCGGCGTCGGCAATGGTGGAGACGCGCTGGGCCACGATCACCACGGTGGCATCGGCAGTGGTCGGCTTCAGTGCCCGTCGCAGCCTGGCATCGGTGGCGAGGTCGAGGGCCGAGAAAGAGTCGTCGAAGAGGTATAGCTCGGGCCGGCGTATCAGTGCACGGGCGATGGCGAGCCGCTGGCGTTGCCCCCCGGAGACATTGGTGCCGCCCTGGGAGATCGGCGCCTCGAGGCCACCCGGCATCTCCTCGACGAAGTCCCGGGCCTGGGCAATCTCGAGCGCTGCCCACATCTCCTCTTCACTGGCGTCGGGTTTTCCGTAGCGGAGATTCGAGGCCACCGTCCCCGAGAACAGATAGGGCTTTTGGGGGATCAAACCGACCTTGGACCAAAGGGTGTCGGGATCGAGCTCTCGGACATCGACGCCATCGACCAGGACACTTCCCTCCGTGGCGTCGAAGAGGCGGGGGATGAGACTCACCAGGGTGGTCTTGCCGACCCCAGTCGAGCCGACGATGGCTGTGGTCTGGCCCGGGCGGGCCGAGAAGGTCACATCGTGGAGCACCGGGTGGCTTGCCCCCGGATAGCTGAAGCCAACGCCGCGCAGCTCCAGCTCACCTCGCCCTTCGACCTCGGTCACGCCTGAAGCGGGAGGCACCACCGAGGATTCGGTGTCGAGGACCTCCCCGATGCGGTCGGCGGAGACGGTTGCCCTGGGCACCATCACCAGCATGAAGGTGGCCATCATGACCGACATCAGGATCTGGACCAGATAGGCCAGGAAGGCGGTCAGGGAGCCGATCTCCATGGCTCCGGCGTCGACCCGGATGCCCCCGAACCAAAGAACGGCGACGCTCGCTGCGTTCAGCACCAGGATCACGGCAGGGAACATGGCGGCCATCCACCGGCCCACAGTGATGGAGACGTCGGTCAGCTCTCGGTTGGCCCGCCCGAATCGCGCGGCCTCGAACGGTTCCCGGACAAAAGCGCGGAGGACACGGATACCCGAGGTTTGCTCGCGCAGCACCCGGTTGACGGTGTCGATGCGCCTCTGCATCAACCGGTACGAGGGGACCATCCGGGAGATGATGAAGCCAACGATCACCCCCAAGAGCGGAACGGCGACCACGACCAGCCAAGAGAGGCCGACATCCTGGCGGAGTGCCATTATCACGCCACCCACCATCATGATCGGAGCCATGACCATCATGGTGAGGGCCATCAAGACCAGCGTCTGCACCTGCTGGACGTCGTTGGTATTGCGAGTGATGAGCGAAGGAGCCCCGAATGCGGCAACCTCGCGACTGGAGAAGTCCGCCACCCGATGAAAGATCGACGACCTCAGGTCACGGCCGAATCCCATCGCGGTGCGGGCCCCGAAGTAGACCGCCACGATCGAGCAGACAACCTGGAGCAGGGACACTCCCAGCATCCACGCTCCGATCCGGATGATGTAGTCGGTGTCCCCGGTCACCACTCCGTTGTCGATGATGTCCGCGTTCAGGCTGGGGAGGTACAACGAGGCGATGGTTCCCACCAGCTGGAGGACCACCACGACCGTCAGCCACCTCTTATACGGCCTCAGGTACTCCCTGACGATTCGCAACAACATCAGATCGCCTTCTCCACGACGGGATCGGCGATCCCGGACAGAAGCACATCGACGATCTCTTGGACGCTGAGCCTCTCGCCACGGCTCATCATGGGATGGCCGCCGGCGAAGATGAGGCCCCGGAAGGCGGCCGCCGCCCGCGAGGGCTCGATCCGAAGTCGATCGCGATGACGTTCGAACAACTCGGTTAGGGACTGGTTGATCGCAGCGTTGGCCTCGGCCACGAACGCCGGCGGGCTGGGAGGTGGGGGCGAGTCGCTCGACGGTGTGGTGCGAAGTGCGGTGATCAATGCAATGACCCCCTCGAAGCTTTCGAGGATGATGCGGGCGGCCTCGGCCAGCTGGACCTCGATGGGGGCGGAGGCATAGATCTCCGACAGCCCTTTCTGAACCGGGGCCGGATCCATGCTGAACCTGACCGCCTCGTGGATTAGAGCGTGTTTGTCAGGGAAAACGCGAAAGATGGTGCCCTCGGCAATGCCCGCCGCTTCTGCCATCTGCTTGGTGGTCACCGCCGATCCATGCTCGGTGAGGAGTGGGATCACGGCCTCGATGATGGCCCGTCGCCGGTCGTCGGGAGCCAGGGGATGAGCCCTGGATGGCTTGGCAGTCACTGGTGAAGTCTAACTGAGTGAGCACTCACTCATCAAACCTCGCCGGGCGACGACCATTGCACTATCTCGCCGCGCTGGAACAGTCTCGGGCGAACAGACACCGGTCGCCCCGAGCTGCCGCGTCGGAGGTAGGAGCGAGTCGGCCGCATCTAGAAGACCACTTCGATCATGGGGGCGTCATCGATCAGCCGTTGTCGCTGAGCGTTGTCCGAGTACCACCTGGTGAGCTCGGAATCGAAGATCATGGATCGGGTCTCGAGGTCCTTTATCGGGTGGGCCATTGCCGGCAAGTCCCACCCCGCCACATGGACGATTAGCTCCGGACTCCGGTTGACATTGGCGTACCAGTCCCGGGCGCCCGGTGTCCCGGTGATGAAGAAGCGCCCCTCGACGTAGAACCACCAGATCTCCATTCGGCGCGGCTGGCCCGTCCGCCGCCCCACAGTTGTGATCTCGATGGTGCGGTGCGCAGCAAGTGTCTCGTCACTCGGTCGCTGGCTCGTCATCGAGCTCCTCCCAAACCACGTCGAAGCGGTCCATGCATTCTGCGCATCGGTAGGCGAGGGCTGTCCCCGGTTCGAGGTCCTCGTCGGGCGGTAGGAAGGAGATGAGGTGGGCCGTCCCACCACATTCGACACATGTGATCGATTCTGGTGGCGTGCTCAAGATGCGGGCGCCTTGGCCCGGATCAGCAGCAATGCTCCGATCAAGCCCGCCGCTAGGGACCCGGCGAATATCCCGACCTTCGCGGTGTCTATCAACACCTTGTCGCTGAATGCAAGCTCGGCGACGAAGAGTGAGACGGTGAAGCCGATGCCGGCGACAGCGGCAAGGCCGACGAGGTGCAGCCACCCGGCGCCGTCTGGAAGGCGCCCCAGGCCGAGCCGGACACCGGCGAAGGCAAAGAGTGAGATGCCTGCAATCTTGCCGACAACGAGCCCCAAAGCCACACCGAGCCCGATCGGAGAGGTCAGAGCTTCAACGATGGAGGTTCCCCTGAGATCGACGCCCGCGTTCGCCAATGCGAACAAGGGCACGATCAAGAAGGAGCTCCAAGGGAGCAACCGGTTCTCCACACGGTTGAGAGGAGACACCGACTCGGCGGCCACCTTGCTGAGAAGCAGCGCGTCGTGGTCTGCGTGCTCTTGTCCTTCGATCTCTTCGGGCTCGATCGGGTATCGGTCGAGGATGCTTCGGGCCCTGGAGTCGAAGTCAGCCGGCTTGTACATGGGGTGTGCGGGGGTAAGGAACCCGAGCGCAACACCGGCCAGGGTGGCGTGCACACCTGCTTCGTATGTGAAGAACCAAGCGAGCACCGCGACCGGCACGTAGAAGGTGAAGGAACGGATCCCGACACGTTGCGCCAGCCAGACGGCGGCGAGCGCACCCACCGCCATTGCCAGAAACCCCAGGTCGACACCCGACGTGTAGAAGATGGCGATGACTGCGATCGCTCCGATGTCGTCGGCGATGGCCAGGGCGAGCAGGAACAACTTGGCCGGGCCTGGAATCCTCGACCCGAGCAGAGCGACGACACCGACCGCGAACGCAATGTCGGTGGCCATCGGGATCCCCCAACCCCGGATCGCCTCCCCTCCGGCGCCGGCGTTGAGGAGGAGATAGATGGCGGCCGGCCCGACCATCCCACCCAGCGCCGCAATGATCGGGAGCGTGGCGGCCTTCCGGTCCCGAAGCTCACCGAGCACCAACTCCCTCTTGATCTCCAGCCCAACCACGAAAAAAAAGACGGCCATGAGACCGTCATTGATGATCTCATGGACGCTCTGATCGAAAACAAACCTCCCGAGATCGACGTTGAGTCGAGTCTCGAGGGTTCTCTCATACAGGTCGGATATGGGGGAGTTCGCCCAGATGATCGCGACCAGGGCGGCACCGAGAAGGACGAGCCCGGAGGAAGCCTCGATTCTGGTGAACCGAACGAATGGGCGCACGAAGCGGGTCGGAATCAAACGCTTCGACGTGGCCCAGGTCTTGTGCCTGCTATCCAAATCAGCCGATCGTCTTGCCCACCGACTGGAGTTGGTTGCACGCCTCGACCACCCGGGCCGCCATCCCTGTCTCTGCCTTTTTCATGTAGGACCGAGGGTCGTAGGCCTTCTTGTCGCCCACGTCGCCATCGACTTTGAGGACGCCGGCGTAGTTGGTCATGACATGATCGACGATGGGGCGGGTGTAGGCGTACTGGCAGTCGGTGTCGATGTTCATCTTCACGACCCCATATCCGAGGGTTTCCCGTATCTCCTCAAGAGTCGAACCGCTGCCGCCGTGGAAGACCAGATAGTGACGGGCCGATTCGCCGAATCTGGCCTCAACCGCCTCCTGGCCATCCTTGAGGATCACGGGGTTCAGCTTGACCGCCCCTGGCTTGTAGACGCCATGCACGTTGCCGAAAACAGCGGCCAGCAGATAACGGCCGCCCTCAGACGCGCCAAGGACCTCGGTGACCCGGACCATGTCTGCGGGCGAGGTGTACATCTTGCCTCGGTCGATGTTCTCGTTGTCGCTGGCGTCCTCGACACCACCCACGATTCCGATCTCCAATTCGAGGATCACGTCCACCTCGGCGCAAAGCGCCAGCAACTCGGCGGCCAGAGCCAGGTTCTCCTCCATGGGCAGCACCGAAGCATCCAGCATGTGCGACTGGAACAGGGGGCCCAGACCGGCGGCCTTCCGTTGCCGGCTGACATCGAGCAGGGGGCGGATGAACCCGTCCACCCGGTCGGGCGGGCAGTGGTCGGTATGGAGGGCGATGTTGACCGGATACTGCTCGGCGACCACGTGAGCGAACTCGGCCAGGGCCCGGGCTCCGGTCGGCATGTTCTTGTTGGACTGACCAGAAGCGAATTCCGCGGCGCCATGGGAGACCTGGATGATCCCGTCGGACCCCGCCTCGGCGAATCCTTCCAGCGCAGCCAGGAGGGTCGTTGAAGCGGCGACGTTGATTGCGGGAAAGGCGTAGCCACCATCCCGGGCAGCCTGGAACATCTTGCGGTACTTCTCTGGGGTGACGATGGGCACTTTTTCGTCCTTACGATCTACGTTTACGTCTACGCCAGAGGGTAGCCGGGTGGCAGAGACCCCCTGTCTGACAGTGAACGGTGAACGGTTTTTCCGACTCGCCGTCAGGAACCGACCGCAATAGGTTGGCAGGGTGACGCCAAGCGTCGACCAACCTGTCGCGTCGCGCAAGCCGCGCAGCCGTGTCCTGCGCGGGATCTATCTGGTTCTCGGGTTCATCTGTCTTGGATTCGTAACGATCAGCTTCATTCCCGGGATCCCGACCTTCGACTTCGTGATCCTGGCCGCCTTCTTCTTCTCGATGTCCTCTGACAGACTCCACGGGTGGCTGGTCAATCACCCGGTATACGGGAAGATGATCAAGGGCTACCGAGCGGGCGGCCTCACCATTCGGATGAAATGGCTGGCTGCGATTGCCATCACGTTGTCCTTGACCTTCTCCGCTCTGGTTCTGCTGGACAACGTCGTGCTCAGGATCGTCCTCGGAGCAGTCGGCGTCTTTGCCCTTTGGTTCGTTTTCAGCCGCCCGACGAGGGCCGAGCCGTTTTCTCGGTCACCCGCCACTGACGGCTTGTAGCACCTGGACCTCGCCGCCTTCGGGGACTGGGGTCTGGAGGTCGGCGCGTTCACCGTCGACGAAGACCAGGACATGGGTGCGGATCTGGCCATCCTCGTCGATCAGATGATTGCGGAGGCCGGGCTCAGCTTGGAAGAGACGGTCGAGGACCTGTCCCACGTTGCCGCCTGTCAGCTCATGACGCAATCCGTCCCGGACGGCTTGGGTCAGGATGCGGGGCAACCGCACCATCACGGTCATGCGAGCAATCGGATCGCGTCGATTCGAGGAAAACTCGGCGCCAACTCCTGCCAGCTGGCTCCGTTGTCAGGGGTGAGCCACAACTTTCCCCCGGTGGTGCCGAAGCAAAAGATCCCCTGGTTGTCGCCGTCGAATGCCCCTCGCAGGACAGCGGTGTATTGGGGTGCCTCCGACCAGCCGGCCCCAGCCACGGCCCAGCTCTCGCCGTCGTCATCCGAGGAATAGGCGCGCAGCTCCCCGCCCACAGGCACCCGGTTCTCGTCCGATGCGAGCGGGATGCAGAAGAGTCTGGCGCTGCCGTCGTCTCTCCACATCACGAATCCGAAGCCCGAAGGAAGGCCGTTCTCGATCCGCTCCCAATTGTCTCCACCATCGTCGGTCCGAAACACCCCGGCGTGATCCTGACGCCAGATTCGCCGGGGGTGCTCGGGATCCTGCGCCAGCCCGTGCACGCAATAACCGAATTCGGGGCGGGGGGCATCCTCGGCCACGCCAACGGGTGGCACCCCGTCGTTCTTGAGGCTCCAGGTGCGGGCCCCGTCGTCGGAACGGAAGACCCCAACCGCCGAGATCCCAACCCAAGCCTGTTGGCCTGCCGTCAGTATGCGATGGGCGCAGAGGCCGCCGAACCCCAGCATCCACTCGGACCGGGTCGGGTGCTCGTTCAGCCCGGCGACGGGAGCCCAGGTCCGGCCCTGGTCGTCGGATGTGAATAGCCCGGCTTCGGACACACCGGCCCAGAGGCGGGCACCATCATCATGAATCGACCAAACCTGGTCCATCTTCCTCCCCTCGCCTTCGGGCCAGGCGGGCGGTGTGTCGGTTTGTTCCCATTCGTGGAAGTCGGCGCTGGCGTGGATCCCGACCCCGAACCAGTTGCTCCCGACTGCGGCGAGGTGAGTCCCATCCGGGGCGCGGCCGAATGTGGTCACCTTCCAGCCCGGGAACAGCGGGCCTTCGACCGACCAATGGTGGCCGCTCCCCTCCACCACGTATGCGCCCTTGTGCGTGCCAACTGCGATCTGTGTCATTGCTTTGTGGTCCTGGAGACCAAAATAGCAGTCGCCCAGGTTGCCGATCGATGCGTCCCTTCACCCGGGTCCCCCTGGCCGCCGTCACCGGGGCCACCATCGCTGTCGCCACCTTTCCCCCCGTCCTCGTCGCCGGTCGCATCCGGAAGGCCGGTACCCTCATCCTCTTGTGAGGCTGGTCATCGCCCGTTGCACCGTCGACTACTCGGGTCGCCTGACCGCACATCTCCCCGAGGCGATTCGCCTCATCATGGTCAAGGCCGATGGGACACTGGCCATCCATTCCGATGGCAACGCCTCCAAGCCTCTGAACTGGATGGTGGCCCCCAATCTTCTCGAGACATTCGATGACCGCTGGGAGGTGACCAACAACAGAGGGGAGAAGCTGACGATCCTCATCCACGAGATCCTGGAAGACGTCACTCACACCCTCGGCGATGATCCTGGCCTCCGCAAGGACGGGGTCGAGGCGCATCTGCAGACCCTGCTCGCCGACCGACCTTGGGTCCTGGAGGACGGTCTGACTTTGATCCGGCGCGAGTATCCGACGGACATCGGTCCCGTCGACCTCCTGTGCACCGATCAATCCGGGTCGACTGTGGCGATCGAGATCAAGAGAAGAGGCGATATCGACGGTGTCGAGCAACTCGCCAGATATCTGGAGCGATTGGGGAATGACCCGCGTCTCTCGCCGGTGCGTGGGATCCTGGCGGCTCAGATCATCTCGCCCCAGGCTCGGGTCCTGGCCCTGGCCCGGGGGATCGAGACCATCGAGGTGGATTACGACGGGCTTCGGGACGCCGAGGACACCGCCCTTCGCCTCTTCGACCTGCGTTGACCGTGTTCGAGATCGTCTTCTATCACCCGGAGATCCCTCCCAACACCGGTAACGCGATGCGGCTTGCCGCGGTGACCGGGTGCCGGCTCCATCTCATCGAGCCATTGGGGTTCACCTTGGATGACGCCAAGCTGAGACGTGCCGGGATGGACTATCGGGACCGGGCTTCGGTGAGTGTCTATTCGGATCTCGAAACGTGGCGAGATACATCAAACCCGTCGCGGGTGTTTGCACTCACTGTCGATGGAGAACGTCTGCACACCGACCCTTCGTACCAACCCGGCGACGCCTTCCTGTTCGGACCCGAATCGGTTGGTCTGCCCGATGAGGTGCAGGCTCTGCCCTGGATCACCGAGCGGCTTCGGATCCCGATGGTGCCGGGCGTTCGATCACTCAATGTCGCCAACTCGGCGGCGGTGGTGGTCTATGAGGCATGGCGACAGAATGGCTTCACCGGCGCGGAGGAGGGCGGTTGAAGCCCGCAGCAGAGAGCTGGTTGACCCCAGGCGTTCGTGGGATCGGCCTCGCCAGTCTGTTGTCGGATCTGGGTCACGAGGTTCCCACCGCGCTTCTTCCCTCGTTGCTGACATCGACGCTGGGTGCTCCGGCGGCCGCCCTGGGCCTGATCGAGGGGGTTGCCGACGGGGTGGCTGGAGCCGCCAAATTCGGCGGCGGGGTCCTAGCCGATGACCCGCACCGACGTCGCGCAGTTGCCGTCGGGGGATACGCCGCAACTGCGGTGCTCACATCTCTGATCGGGCTTGCGATGACCGTGTGGCAGGTGGCGGTCCTTCGCGTCGGCGCCTGGCTCGCGCGGGGCATCCGGGGCCCGGCCCGCAACGCCCTGCTGGCTGATGTGACGTCGCCCGGGACCTATGGGCGCGCCTACGGCTTCGAGCGGATGATGGACAATCTCGGCGCCGTCGGCGGTCCACTCCTCGCGCTCGCTCTGGTGGCTGGCATCGGGATCAGGGGGGCGATCTTGGTGTCAGGGGTTTTTGGCCTGGCTGCTGCCGGATCCATCGTCTATGCAATCCGCCATATCGAACGCCCTGTTGAGCAGCAACGTCGATCATTGCGGATTCGGGTCAGGCCACTCCTTCGCGGTCGACTGGGACGACTGTGGGTGCCGGTCGCAGCCTTTGAGGCCGGCAACCTCGCCACCACGCTCCTGATTCTGCGGGCCACCGAGCTATTCACCCCCGAAGCCGGGCTGGAAGACGCAACCACGACGGTGCTGCTGCTCTATGCAGTGCACAACATCGTCGCCAGCGCGGTATCGATCCCTGCTGGGAGAGCGGCCGACCGATGGGGCTATCCCCCGGTCCTCATCCTCGGGTTCCTCTCGGGTCTCGTTGCCTACCTGCTCTTTGGGTTCGCCGCGGCGCCAGCGGCCACCACGTTGGCTTTTGTCATCGCTGGGTTGACCATCGGATTGGTCGAGACGGCGGAGAATGGTGCGGTCGCCGACGCGGCGCCGGATGATCTTCGTGGTTCGGCGTTCGGGCTCTTGGCTGCTATTCAGAGCTTCGGGAACCTGGTCGCATCCGGGATCGCCGGGTTGCTGTGGACGATTATCAGCCCGCTCGCCGCCTTTCTCTTCGCTGCTTTAGGAATGGGGATCGCCCTCATCTCGATTCTCGGGCTGGGTCTTGTCAACCTCCGCTCGACCCCAACAGCCTGAACGCGATGGCCTCGGCCAAAACCGACTTCTCGAGCACGCCTAGATCCACGCTCTCATTCGGGGCGTGGTAGGCGCTGGTGGGGTCGGCGCACCCGATCACCAGGATGGGAGAATCAGGGTAGAGCTCGGCGAAGGTGGCGATGAAAGGGATCGACCCTCCTGCTCCCATGTTCACCGGATCGTTTCCGAACGCCTCTCGGTAGCCGGCGGACCAGGCATCGGTCGCATAGTTGTCGGTTTCGATGACCGATCCACCTCCCGCTTCCTGGTGCAGGAATTCGACCTTGGTGCCCCAAGGGGCGTTCTCGGTGAGGTGGTTCTTGAGCGTGGCGAGGGCGGCCATGGTGTCTTCGCCGGGGGCGATCCGCATGCTCACCTTGGCCCTGCTCACCGGAACCAGCTGATTGATCGCCTCACTGACCGGTGGGGCATCGAGGGCCAGCACCGATATCGCGGGGCGTGACCAGAGACGGGAGGCGATGGAGCCTGACCCGATCTGGGTCACTCCCTCGACGACACCGATGAGGGTGCGGGCCCTCTCCTCCGGAATGATGGGGCCGTCAGTCTCTTCACTAACCAGACCCGGGATGGCGACATGTCCCGCGTCGTCGTGGAGGGTGGAGAGGAGGCGAGCCATCGCAATCAGAGCGTCGGGGTAGACACCCCCGTACTCGCCGGAATGGACCGGGGCTTCGAGTGTCCTCAGCTCGACGGTGGTGGAGACGATTCCCCGAAGCGATGTCAAATAGGCCGGCACATCGACGGTCCACATCCCGCCGTCACCGATCACGATCACATCGGGTTTGAGAAGATGCGAGTACTTCTCGAGGATCCCCGCCAGGCTGGCGGAGCCTGCCTCCTCTTCGCCCTCGATGAAGATCTGCACCCCGACCGGCGGTCGTCCGTCAAATGCGGCTACCGCACCGAGGTGCATCACGACCCCCGACTTGTCGTCCGCCGAACCGCGACCGTAGACCCGGCCATCCTTCTCGACCGGGTCGAAGGGTGGACTTTCCCAGTCGTCGGCCGGTCCGGGAGGCTGGACGTCATAGTGGGCGTAGAGGAGGATCGTCGGGGCGCCGTCAGGTGCCGCCAGCTCGCCGAACACCGCCGGATTGCCTCCCTCCACCTCGAGAAGCTGTGAGTTGTCGAAACCTGCATCCTCGATGATGGCGACGATCTTGTCTGCGGCTGCCCTGACCTTGCCCTGGTCATATCCGGGAGCGCTAACCGAAGGCAGACGCACCAAGTCGGCGAGAAGATCCTTCAGACGTGGCAGATCGGCGGCGACGGCCGCCCGGAGGTCCTCATGCATGAGCCGAGGGTAACCAAACGAGTTGCGCGCCAGATCCGCGCTTGGGCCAATATGGGTGGGTGATTTCGTTTCGGCTTCTCAAGATCCCGGTCACGGTCCGGCCCTCCTTTCTCTTGATCGCAGCCTTGCTGGGTCTGTCCGCGGCCCGTGTCTCGCTGGTCTTCGCATGGATTGCCGTGGTCTTTGTCTCGATCCTCCTTCATGAGATGGGTCATGCCCTCACCGCTCGCGCCTTCGGCTCCGAGGTGGAGATCGAGCTGAACGCAATCGGCGGGCTGACCTCATGGACTGTCCCCGAAAAGGAGTTCGGGCCCGGGAGGCGGGCTGTGGTCGCGGCCGCCGGCTCAGGGGTGGGGGTGGTGTTTGGAGGCCTGGTATGGCTCGTCGCCTCGCTCACCGGGCCCTATTTCGGGCTGGCCGGATTCGTGGTCAACAACCTCGTCTACGTCAATCTGTTCTGGGGTTTGCTCAACTGGCTGCCGATACGTCCCTTGGACGGCGGCCATCTCTTCTCTTCGCTCCTCGAGAAGTTCGCGCCACGTCGCGGTGAGACCATCGCCAATGTCGTCTTCATGATCACGGCCGCCGCCGGTCTGACCGCTGCTCTCTACTTCGGGCTCACCTTCGTGGCGCTTCTCGCCGGCTGGTTGTTGTTCGGAGAGCTGACGAAGGGCCGTCCCCGACGGCCCCAGGTCCCGATCCCACCGATGAGCTTCGACCGCCCTCCACCGGACCCGGAGCCCGAAGAAGTCGACGGGTAACTTCGAACGTGTCCATGGATTTCTCCCACTCGCCCCGGGTCCAGGAGCTGCAGACCCGTCTCTCGGAGTTCATGGAAGAGCACGTCTACCCGTCTGAGACCGTCTATTGGGAGCAGATGGCGTCATCGGGTGACCCCCACCATCACCCGAAGATCCTCGAGGATCTGAAACGAGAGGCCAGAAGTCGCGGTCTCTGGAACCTGTTCCTTCCCGATGTTGAAGTTGGCGGCGGCCTCTCCAACCTGGAGTATGCGCCGCTCGCCGAGATCACCGGCCGCAGCCCTCAGATCGCACCGGAGGCGATCAACTGCTCCGCCCCCGACACCGGGAACATGGAGATCCTCCACATGTTCGGCACACCTGAGCAGAAGGAGGTCTGGCTCCAGCCACTCCTGGAAGGCGAGATTCGATCCTGCTTCTCGATGACCGAGCCCGATGTCGCCAGCTCGGATGCGACCAACATCAGGGCCCACATCGTCTCTGATGGTGATCATCTGGTGATCACCGGGCGGAAATGGTTCAGCTCGGGGGCGGCCTCGCCCCGATGCAAGATGTCGATTGTCATGGGGGTTACCGATCCCCAAGCCGAATCCCATCGCCGTCAGTCGATGGTGATCGTCCCGCTGGACGCCTCCGGTGTGGTCATCGAGCGTGAGCCGACGGTGTTCGGCTATCAGGACCGAGGCGGCCATCCCCAGATCTTGTTCGACGGGGTGCGGGTCCCCGCCACCAATCTCCTGGGCGAGCGGGGTGGGGGATTCGCCATTGCCCAGGCCCGTCTCGGACCGGGGCGAGTCCACCATTGCATGAGGGCGATCGGCGCCGCCGAGCGTTGTCTCGACCTGATGGTCCAAAGATCTCAGGCTCGGACCGCCTTTGGGCGGCCGCTCGCGGAACAGGGTGTGATCCAAGAGTGGATCGCCGAGGCCCGGATCAGGATCGAACAAGCCCGGCTGCTGGTGTTGAAGACCGCCTGGATGATCGACAACGCGGGGGCCAAGGCCGCTCGCTCCGAGATCGCCGCGATCAAGGTGGTGGCGCCGGCTGTCCTCACGTACGTTGCCGATCGGGCGATTCAGTTGTTCGGAGCCGCCGGTTTCACCGAAGACTTTCCCATTGCCGGCCTCTACTCGATGGGTCGGTGGCTTCAGATCGCCGACGGCCCCGACGAGGTGCACCGGCGCTCGGTGGCACGGGCGGAGCTTGGTCGTCTCGGCCCCGGCGCAACAGGCCGGTAGCCACGTTTGACGGGTTGGAATTACACCGTAAGCTTCACCATCGCCAGGTTGAAGTTTCAACCCTTCGTCCTTCGGGAACGAATGAGGTTGACGAAGCGTTTACGTGATTCGACAAATGATGGATCTACCGATGTTCGATGTGAAGTTCTCTCCCTGGAGGGAAGGGGCCGCCTGTATCGACGTGGTCGATGAGGTGTCCTTCTTCCCCGACCCCGAGGATCTGGTGGGGATCGCACGGGCCAAGGCGGTGTGTGCCGGCTGCCCGGTGGCGGACGAGTGTCTCACCTGGTCGATCGAGACCAACCAGAGCGAAGGCATCTGGGGTGGGCACACCCCCAAGGAGCGCCGCTCGGTCCGACGTCGCTGGCTCGAGGAGATAGAGAAAGCGTCCTGATCGCCGACACCCCTGGGTTGGGCGTGTTGCGCGGCGGAAGCTGCGCCGGACCGGCGTCTGTTTCGCCGAGACTTCGAGGCATCCCGAACGTTGCTTCGTTACTGGCTGAAAGGTGGGTCGAGGCCAAAGTCCGCCGCCATTAGCTGCCCCGCTTAGCGGCGGCGTTCTGCAGGTTCGTCGAGGTAGGGGCCCTGCTCCGAGGCGATATGGACCAGAGCGTCCCCTGAGTTCACCAGCGGGCGCAGGGTTCGGGCCACCACGAAACCGCCAGATGGGGCGATGGCTCCGGTAGGCCGGGTGGAGAAGGCATCCGAGATGGTGGCAACCACGTCTCCTCTCTTCACTTCGTCTCCGAGGTCGACCGAGATGTTGGCCAGGCCGCCACGACGGGCTCGCACCCAGCGGGTGCGCCGCATCACCCGGGTCTGCCCAACCCTGGGAAGCCGAACATCGATCATGCGCAGTGACTTCAGGGTGCGCATCACACCCATCACACCGGTCTCGATGGCTTCATCGTCGAACCGGTGGGCCTGACCCGCTTCGTAGACCAGGACCGTGGCCCCCAACTCGGTTGCCGCCTGCCGCAGGGATCCGTCGCGATGCCGGGCGTGGATGATGAAGGGGGCTCCAAACGCCCGGGCGAGGCGTAGCGTCGCGGCGTTGTTGGTGTCGGCACGTATCTGGGGGAGGTTGATGCGGTGATTGGTGGCAGTGTGCAGGTCGATCCCCACCGAGCACTGGCTCACCACCTCCCGCATGAACAAATGGGCGAGGCGGGATGCGGTGGATCCCCGCGGGGAACCGGGGAAGGCCCGGTTGAGGTCGCGCCGGTCGGGCAGGTAACGCGATTCGATGATGAACCCGAGCGGGTTGACGATCGGCACGGCGATCACAGCTCCTCGGAGGGTCTTGGCATCGAGAAGGCGCAACACCTTGCGCACTATCTCCACCCCATTGAGCTCGTCGCCATGGATGGCAGCGGAGAGCCATACGTGGGGGCCGGGCCCTCTCCCGTTGACCACGGCGACCGGCAGGGATTCCTGCGAACCGGTGGGCACCTTGGCAAAGGGGAGCTCGATCCGCGCCGTTCGCCCCGGCGCTACCACCCGATTGCCGACTTTGATCGGGTCGTTGCGGATTTCAGGCCCGCGAGCGACCACGTGGTGTTTCCAGTCCTGCGTTGTTCTCGATGAACTCGATTATCTCTCCCGCCACGTCGACGCCGCTGGCGATCTCGATGCCCTCCAGGCCGGGAGAGGAGTTGACCTCGATCACCAGTGGCCCCTCAGAGGATTGGATCAGGTCCACCCCGGCGACGTTGAGCTCCATCGTCTTGGCGGCGCGGATTGCCATGGACCGCTGGATCGGGCTCAACTTGATCGCTTCGGCGGTCCCGCCCCGATGCAGGTTGCTCCGGAACTCCCCGGGCGGGGCTTGTCGCTTCATGGCGGCCACGACCCTCCCCCCGACCACGAACGCCCTGATGTCCGCTCCCCCCGCTTCTTTGATGTACTCCTGGACCAGGATGTTGGCGTCGAGTTGACGGAACGCCCCGATCACCGACTCGGCCGCCTTGGTGGTCTCAGCCAGTACCACACCGAGACCCTGGGTGCCCTCGAGGAGCTTGACCACCACAGGCGGGCCGCCTGCCACCTTCAGCAGTCCGCCGATGTCCTGAGTGGCGTGGGCGAACCCCGTCGTCGGGAGCCCGACACCCGCCCGCGACAGCAACTGGAGAGACTGCAACTTGTCCCGGGACCGGCTGATCGCTTGCGACTCGTTCACCGAGTAGATGCCGGCCATCTCGAACTGACGGACTACGGCGGCGCCGTAATAGGTGTAGGTGGCACCGATCCGCGGGATCACCGCCTCAGGATTGAGTGCTTCCCCCCTGTACAGCACCTTGGGGCGGCGAGCCGTGATGTCCATGTAGCAGCGGAGGTAGTCGACGATACTGACCTCGTGGCCGCGCTCCACTGCGGCGTCACGGAGCCGGCTGGTCGAATAGAGGCTGGATCGTCGGGAGAGGATGGCGATTTTCACGCGGGTTCCTCGCTTCGTTTGGGGCGTGGCCCGAGATAACTCCTGCCGGGGTCTACCACAAACCTGTTTCTCAGAGTGCGTCGACCGAGGAGCATCCTGTAGCCCATCTCGTCACGCCCCGTCAGGTTGATCAGAGCCTCGACCGGCTGGCCGGCGATCACCAGTGTCGAGGCGATGACCGGTCTCAGTTCGGTCCGACCACCAGGGTTGCGGACCGCCGTATCCCTGACGATGGGGGCCTCGCATTCGATCGAGGGGCGATTAGAGCGCTGTCTGGGATGGATCTCGAAACGAACGAAGGAGAGACCGTCCTTCTCGAAGCGCTCCAGCCTGAAGGCATGCAGCGACGATGTCGCAGCACCGGTGTCCACCTTGGCTTTGATCTCGAAGACGCCAAGCTCGGGGATTTGGACCCACTCCCTCCAGCCGATCACAGGGCGCTTCACGTTGTGCCCTCGGCGGCCTGCCGGGCCGCCAACCAGGTGGTGATGGGCACCGCCGCCACCAGGCCAATCGACCCCACCAGGGTCCTGACGATCTCCACTGCCACCACCTCGGAGCTTGCGATCGAGCCGAGAGGCTGCTGCGACAGGCTGAACAGGATCAGAAGCGGCATGGCCGCACCGGCATACGCCAGGAGCAAGGTGTTGACCGTGGAGGCGATGTGGTCTCTGCCCACCCGGAGACCGGAGGCGAACAAATCCCCACGGCCCAGGGCCGGGTTGGCCTGGCGAACCTCCCACACCGCCGACGCTTGAGTGACTGTCACGTCGTCGAGAGCCCCGATCGCGCCAAGGACCACGCCTGCGAGGAGAAGCCCCGAGAGGTCGAAGCCGGGGATGAGGAGCAGGTAGAACGACTCCTCGCTGGCGAGACCCGAGAACTGGGCCAGTGCCACCACCCCCCAGGAGAGGGCGGTGGTCAGGGCGAGAGCGGCGAAGGCCCCAACCGCGGCGACATGGGTCAGAGGTGTGTAGCCGTGGGCGAGGTAGAGGGCCACCAGCACGATGGCGCTTCCTCCCACAAGGGCGACGAAGACCGCGTCCTTTCCGGCGACGATCGCGGGAACGATGAAACCGAGCAGGATCAGGAGACTGATCGCAAGGCCGAGCAGCGCCGCCACGCCTCGCATCCGACCCAGGGCTACCACCGCCCCGGCGAAGAGCAGGGCCACCAATGCGATGAGCACCACGCGATTCCGGTCGGCGAACTGGTACGAGTTGGACCCGTCCCCATTCTCAACCACCGAGAGATAAACCTGATCACCGACCTCGAACTTGGGTTGTGGCGAGCCGTCGCCGGGGAAACCCTGGGTGAGGAGCAACTCGCCTTCGGCCTCGGAGAACTCGACTACGAGGCAGTCCAGGTCGGGGAAGTCGGCGCATTCCGCGGTTGCGACGGATGAGACCGTCGCCGGCACCACGTCGTCGGCGAATCCGAAGTCTGTCAGGTCGATCTCAGAGCTGTCCTTGGGGTAGAGAACGACCAGTCCGATCACGACTCCGATCGCGATCAGAGCCACCACCCGGGCCAGACCGCGAGGAGCCGGCAATCGACGCCGATCGGGGCCGATGAGACGGTCGAAATCAGACGGCTCATTTGACACAGCCAGATCGTAGGTAGGCCCAGGTGCGCGAGCTCATCCGAGATCGGTGACGAGCAGATCGTCGAAGCTCTCTCTTCGCACCACGAGTCGCGCCTCGCCGTCGGACACGAAAACGACTGCCGGGCGGAGCACCTTGTTGTAGTTGGAGCCCATCGAATGCCCGTAGGCTCCGGTCACCGGGGTTGCGATGAAGTCACCCACCTCGAGAGCTTCCGGGACCCGTCCTTCGAGCACCAACACGTCACCGGACTCGCAGTGCTTGCCGACGAGACGGATCACCCTGGGACGGTGGTCGTTGACCCGGGCCGGGACAAAGGTCTCGTAGCCTGAGCCGTAGAGGATCGGTCGGGGGTTGTCGCTCATCCCGCCGTCGACGGCGACATAGGTTCGGATCCCGGGCAATTGCTTGATCGTGCCCACGGTGTAGAGCGTGATCGCGGCTTGGGCCACGATCGCCCGCCCTGGCTCCGCGGATAGCTGCGCGGTGACTCCCAGCGCTTGTGCCGCATCCTTCATCGCCTGCGCCCATTCGGTTATCGACGGGGCGGACTCTCCTTCCACATACGCCACGCCAAGGCCTCCTCCGATGGAGAGCTCGGGGAGGTCGAAGGGCTTGGCGAAGTCAGCGACGACCCGCAGCGCCTCGGCAAAGGACTCGACCCGAAACACCTGGGATCCGATGTGGGCATGGATCCCGACCAGATCGACCGCCGACGAGCTCGACGCCTCCTCGATGGCCCGCGTAGCGGCGCCGCTGGAGACCGTGAAGCCGAACTTCGAGTCGTCCTGACCGGTCGAGACGAATCTGTGGGTGTGGGCCTCGACTCCCGGGGTCACCCTGACCAGGATGCGGGGCGGCCGCCGCCCTGGCTCATGAAGCGATTGCAGACGGTCCAACTCGTCGAAGCTGTCGACGATGATGCGGCCGACCCCGACCTCGAGGGCCCGTCGCAACTCGTTGCGCGATTTGTTGTTGCCGTGGAATACGAGGCGCTCGGCGGGCACCCCGGCCTCGAGACAGACATGCAGCTCCCCCCCGGTGGAGACATCGATGGCCATGCCCTCCTCATGGGCGAGCCGGGCCATGGCCCGGCACAGGAAGGCCTTCGATGCGTACACGGCGCCGGGGCCGAAAGCGGCGACTGCCTCGCGACATCGGTTCCGGATATGGGCCTCGTCGTACACGAACAACGGAGTCCCGTGCTCCGCCGCCAACCGGACCGTGTCGCAACCACCGATCACCAGATGCCCGTCGCCATCGACCGCGGCGGTGTCGGGCAGCAGGTTCCAGGGGAGGGCCGTCATGTCCGAATCCTATGAAGACTCGAGCCACGCCTGGTCACACCCTGGAACGGGATTGGGCCCCAGGACGTCCAATAGGAATGAGACGTGTCCTAGCCGGGGTCATCTTGCTGATAATTCTCGGCGCCTGTGCTCCTGATGTCCCAGTCGACAGCAGTGCGACCATCACGGGAAGGCTCGTCGCCGGGCCCACCTGTCCGGTTGAGACCGACCCGCCCGACCCGGAATGTGCCCCTCGGGTCGTGCCTGACGCCGAGATCGTGGCGACGCTCCCGGACGGAGCCGAGATCCGGGCTCGCTCAGCTGAAGACGGGAGTTTTCGCCTCGTCGTGCCTCCTGGTCCCGTCACGATCAACTTTGCGGCTGTGGAGGGTCTCATGCTCGCCCCGGACCCAATCACCGCAACTCTTCGGGAGGACCAGACGCTCGACCTCTCGGACGTGAGTTACGACACAGGGATCCGTTGACACTGACCCCTCCGTGCCTCGATTCCGCGGCCAGAAGGGAACTAGGCCCGCTGCACACGTCGGGCGTCGGGCACGCCACAATGCCGGTATGGAAAGCGACAAGTCCGGCCGGGAACACTTGAAGGGTCGGCTGCCGCCGTGGCTGCTGGGTCTGATCCTGGCGGCGATCCTGTTCGGTGTCGCCTTGGTGCTGGCCAACATCCTCGGCTTCGGTGACGACCCGGTGGTGGGTGGCCTCGCCTCGATGGGGTGAGACCCGCCCCGACCGTCAGGTGGTAGGTCGAGGAGTCGGGCGACCGCTGCAGTCGAGGCCTTCACCGGGTCGATAATCGGCGACCACGGTGTCGACCACAATGCGCCCGTCGGGATAAGTGCGCTGGCGATCGGTTTCGACATGGGTGCACGCCCCGGCACGCGATCTTCGTTGACCGAGCTCTTCGACCTCGACTTGTTTGGTCGAGTAGAGGCTCACCGTGATCGAGCTGTCCGTGTACGAGGTCCAGATGAGGATCGGGTAGCCGGTGGTGTTGTTCAGGATCAGGTCCGGGTACGGGATCCCGATCGTCGCCTCCCGCCCATACGGGTAACGGGAGAAGTAGATGGTGTGACTGCGGTACTCGTCGAAATCGAGCCCGGCGAAGTAGGCGGCATTGAAGGTTGTGGTGACGAACTGAGACACCCCGCCTCCCACCTCCTGCACCATGTAACCCTGGCGCACGGCGCCTGCGCTGACGAAGCCCCCGGCCCTGGTCCTCGGTCCGACGAACTCGTTCATTGAGAAGCTCTCACCGGGAAGGATGTAGACACCGCGAACCAGGTCGGCCATCCGCTGGATGTTGGTCACCCGCGCCTCACAACACGGGTGATTGGTGGTGAACTCGCCAACCAGCTCCACGATCATCGATCCGCTGGCCCAGGCCATTGTGACCGGGTCATCAGCCCGCTTTGGTGTCAGTTCGAAGGGCTCCTTTGATCCTTCGAGAACCCCCTCGGCGACCTCGAGAGCAGAGTCGGCGCTGCAACATATCTGATATGGCACGCCGGGGCTCATCACTCGAATCTGGCTGTCGGCGATATCGAAGACCGGGGCTATGAACTCGCTGACCGGCTGCGGGAACTTGGACTCGAGCAATTCTTCGAGACTCGCCTGGTTGAAGCTCGCCTCGAGCCCTTGATCGCCGACCGTCACGATCAGACGGTCTCTCAGGTCCTTGGCCGTGAGCAGACGGCTGTGCCCATTGATCGACACGACCGCCCCGGCCCTCGTCAACTCGTTGAGGTCGTCGGCCAGGCCCTGCGCGACCACATCGGTGATCGCGGGCTGCTCGTCGATGAGGACCGTTTCCAGCTCGTCCGGTGGATCGAGAAAGTCGATTCTCGCCAAACCGTTCACCAAAGAGTCGAGGTCGACAACCGAGCCCACTTCTCCCGGAACCACCTCGATCCAATCCCTGCCCTCGCTGGTGAGCACGGGCTCAACCGAAGGAGCGGGTCTCAAGCCCCCCAACGTGGCGAGGGTCGCCGCCGCCACCTCGGGATCGAACGACCATGTCTCCTCGACCGCATGCTCGACGAGAGGCCCGGCGACCCAGGCCGCGAACTGGTCCCAAGGCTGGCCGCTGTGGCGGGCGTCGACGATGTTCTGTTCGGTGTCGAGGCTGTCGTAGCGGAATCCGAGCCGGCCCAGCAGGACCCTGACCTCTTTCTGGTCGACAGTGAGCGTGATCTCGCGGCTGAGGAGGTCGATTGCGCGCTCGGCGATCAACGGTGCCAAGTCCTCGGCAGGCATCCCCTCGACGGGGAGCCCGGCGTAACGGACATTGCCGGCGACCACCGTGCCCGCGGCAGCCACATGTTGGGACCAGCCGAGCCCGACCGAGGCGAAGGCGGCGAGGGCCACCGCGATCGAGACCCAGACGATGGCGGAGCGGGGAGAGGAGTGCTTGGCCAAGACTCCGAGATGCTAAGGGGTCCTGGTTTGAACGCCGGTTCATTGCGGTGTGCCGCTGCTTTCAGCGGCCAGATCATCCAGAGACCCTTGACGCGTTTTGAAACGCCGCGATATGATGACGTACGACCCTAGGGTCCGAGCCAGGCCAACAACCGGGCCTGCTCGAAAAGTTAAGACTCCGATTGGAGGCATGCTGACGCGTCTGTTAGCATGCCTTGTCTGCGTCACCCCCATCTCTCCCTAACTCGTATCTCCAAGGAGGCACCTCTTGGCTTCGCGCGTGGCTGAGCGCTTCTCGTTCGGGAAGATCCCCGAAGTTCTCCCCCTACCCGATCTTCTTGCAGTTCAACATGAATCTTTCCGTTGGTTCCTCGACGAGGGCTTCCGTGAGATCTTCGAAGAGATCAGTCCCATCGAGGACTTCACCGGCTCTCTCGCCCTGGAACTGACCGATCATCGCTTCGGCGAGCCTCAGATGAGTCTCGAGGACGCCAAGGAGCGCGACGCCAACTATGCCCAGCCGTTGTTCGTCACCGCCCGGTTCATGAACCGCTCCACCGGTGAGATCAAGGAGCAGCAAGTCTTCCTCGGCGATTTCCCGATCATGACCGAGAAGGGCGTGTTCATCATCAACGGGACCGAGCGGGTCATCGTCTCCCAGTTGGTGCGGTCACCAGGGATCTATTTCGACGTCACAGCCGACAAGACATCGGACAAGCTGATCCACTCCGGCAAGATCATCCCGGGACGCGGTGCTTGGCTCGAGTTCGACACCGACAAGAAGGACACCATCGGGGTGCGTGTCGATCGGAAACGCCGTCAGTACGTCTCCGCCTTCCTCAAGGCTCTGGGCATCGCCGAGACCGACGAGGAGATCCTCGAGATATTCGATCATGCCGAGTCGATCAAGAACACTATCGAGAAGGACACCGCAGCCGATAAGGAAGACGCTCTCCTCGACCTGTATCGCAAACTGCGACCGGGTGAGCCGACGACCGTCGAGTCGGCCCGCGGCCTGATCCAAACCCTGTTCCGCAACCCCAAGCGCTACGACCTGACCCGGGTGGGTCGTTACAAGATCAGTCAGAAGTACCGCGAGGAGTCTCCGTCCGACTACCGGGCCGAAGGGCTCCAGCTGCTCCGTGACGAGGACATCATCGACGCCATCAAGTATCTAGTTGCCCTCCACGCCGGGGAGAAGACGATGGTCACCCACAAGGGAACCGAGGTCAAGGTCCTCACCGACGACATCGACCACTTCGGCAACCGGCGTATCCGCACCGTCGGTGAGCTGGTGCAGAACCAGGTGCGGGTCGGGCTCACCCGTCTCGAGCGCGTGGTCCGGGAGCGGATGACCACCCAGGACCCCGATGCGATCACACCTCAGAGCCTGATCAACATTCGCCCGGTCACCGCTGCCATCAAGGAGTTCTTCGGAACCAGTCAGCTCAGCCAGTTCATGGACCAGCCCAACCCTCTTGCCGGGCTGACCCATCGGCGCCGTCTCTCGGCGCTCGGCCCCGGCGGTCTCTCCAGGGAGCGGGCCGGGTTCGAGGTTCGTGACGTCCACCCGTCTCACTACGGGCGGATGTGCCCGATCGAGACCCCGGAGGGCCCCAACATCGGCCTCATCGGATCCTTGGCTTCGTACGCCCGGGTCAACCAGTTCGGATTCATCGAGACGCCGTATCGCAAGGTGATCAGCGGGAAGGTGACCGCGCAGGTCGAGTACCTGACGGCCATCGAGGAGGAGCGCTACGTCATCGCGCAGGCCAACGCTCCGCTCAAGGATGACGGCGCCTTCAAGAACCCGCGGGTCCTGGTCCGCCGCGCCGGTGGCGAGGTCGAGTACGTGCCTCCTTCCGAGGTCGACTACATGGACGTGTCTCCGAAGCAGATCGTCTCGGTCTCAACTTCGTTGATCCCCTTTCTCGAGCATGACGATGCGAACCGGGCCTTGATGGGATCGAACATGCAGCGACAGGCAGTGCCTCTTCTCACCGCCGACGCCCCACTGGTGGGCACCGGCGTAGAGCGCCGCGCCGCTCAGGATTCGGGGGACATGATCACGTCGACCGTCGACGGTGAAGTCATCGAGGTCACCGGAGAAGAGATCGTGGTCAAGGAGAAGGACACCAACAAGAAGCACACCTTCGTCCTCGACAAGTTCAAGCGCTCCAACCAGGGCACCTGTATGAACCACAAGCCCCTGGTTCGCGAGGGAGACAAGGTCAAGGTCAATGACGTCCTCGCCGATGGGCCGTCCACCGAAGCCGGTGAGTTGGCTCTGGGTCGGAACCTGCTGGTCGCTTTCATGCCCTGGCAGGGCCACAACTTCGAGGACGCCATCATCATCTCCGAGCGTCTGGTCAAGGACGATGTCCTCACTTCGATCCACATCGAGGAGCATGAGATCGACGCCCGTGACACCAAGCTCGGGGCCGAGGAGATCACCCGGGACATCCCCAACGTCCCCGAGGAGGTCCTTGCCAATCTCGACGAAGAGGGGATCATCCGGGTCGGCGCCGAGGTGGGCCCAGGCGACTATCTGGTGGGCAAGGTGACGCCCAAGGGCGAAACCGAGCTGACACCTGAGGAGCGCCTGCTACGAGCGATCTTCGGCGAGAAGGCTCGTGAGGTTCGTGACACCTCGCTCAAGGTCCCGCACGGCGAGACCGGCAAGGTGATCGCGGTCAAGGTCTTCAAGCGAGCCGAGGGTTATGACCTCCCGCCCGGCGTCAACGAGCTGGTGCGGATCTATGTCGCCCAGCAGCGCAAGATCTCCGAAGGCGACAAGCTCGCCGGCCGTCACGGCAACAAGGGCGTCATCTCCAAGGTCCTCGCCGAGGAGGAGATGCCGTTCATGGCCGATGGGACCCCGGTTGACATCATCCTGTCTCCTCTGGGAGTCCCGTCCCGGATGAACCTGGGTCAGGTCCTCGAGACTCATCTCGGTTGGGCTGCCGCCCAAGGGTGGGCGCCGTTCAAGGGAGAGAGCCCGGCCTTCATCGGCGCCGAGCCGTGGACCAAGGTGGCGACCCCCGTCTTCGACGGCGCCCGAGAGGACGAGATCATGCAGGTGATCAAGAGCGCCCTGACCAATCGTGACGGTGAGCGCCTGGTCGCCGACGACGGGAAGGCAGTCCTCTACGACGGCCGCAGCGGTGAGCCCTTCGACACCCCGGTCACTGTTGGTTTCATCTACATGCTGAAGCTGGTCCACCTCGTCGACGAGAAGATCCACGCCCGTTCCACCGGCCCCTACAGCATGATCACCCAGCAGCCCTTGGGCGGTAAGGCCCAGTTTGGCGGCCAGCGGTTCGGGGAGATGGAGGTGTGGGCCCTCGAGGCCTATGGCGCCGCCTACGCCCTCCAGGAACTGCTCACCATCAAGTCCGACGATGTGCAGGGCCGGGTCAAGGTCTACGAGGCGATCGTCAAGGGAGACAACATCCCCGAGCCGGGCATCCCGGAGTCGTTCCGGGTCCTGGTCAAGGAGATGCAGAGCCTTTGCCTCAACGTGGAGATGCTGGCCGCCGGTGAGGAGGTCGAGCTCCGCGAGCTCGAAGAGGAGAGCTATCGATCGGTAGAGACCCTCGGCATCGACTTGAGCAGGCCCGAGCGCCCCGACTCGGACTGAGACGTATTTGGTATTTGGTACTTAGACAACGAAGGACGGATGACCAGTAGATGGTGCAGCAGCTATTCGACGAACTGAAGATCGGTCTGGCTTCGAGTGATCAGATTCGCGCCTGGTCATACGGAGAGGTCAAGAAGCCGGAGACGATCAACTACCGCACATTGCGCCCCGAGAAGGAAGGGCTCTTCGACGAGCGGATCTTCGGCCCGCAACGGGACTGGGAGTGCTACTGCGGCAAGTACAAGCGGATCCGTTACAAGGGGATCATCTGCGAGCGTTGCGGCGTAGAGGTCACCAGATCCAAGGTGCGCCGGGAGCGCATGGGCCACATCGA
>DATDPT010000021.1:0-57486 GCA_035292605.1 Acidimicrobiia bacterium | reverse complement strand
CCCCGCCGACGACAGCTTGCGGGTGGCCTTGCTGATCATGCTCTCGATGAGCCTGGACTCCTCATCCGGGGGAAGACCGGCCGGAACCAGGACCCGGAGCTTGCCATCAGCGAGATAGGCCTGCACGGTCCGCTTGCGCTTGTTGCTGCGAATCACTTCGACTGGCAGATCGGTCATCTGGCGATGCTAGGAAGCACCTGTGACAGTTCTCATGGATACCGGCCCCGATACGGGTCAGCATCTGGCTGTCGCGGAGGCTTCACATACGGGAAACACAGGTGAAACAAGACGCTGGGTACCTTCCCGGCGTGGATGTGGCCCTGATCCGATGGCCCGGTGAAGAGGAGAAACGTGCTTCGCTGTTGGCAACTCGTCAACCCCACCTATTGCTGGTCGAATCCGGCCCGCCCCCTGTGAGCACCAGCCCCATCGAGGACTGGATCAGGGTTCCGGCCTCAGCCGTCGACCTCGAAGCCCGTCTCGAGGCTTTGCGAAGCCGATCCCGGCAAATCGGGACCGACGGTGCCGACGAGGAGTCCACGACTCCTCAGCTAGATGAAGGTGGCATCCTGCGCTTTGGAAGCGGCTGGGTTTCCCTTTCTCCGCTCGAGGCTCGTCTGGTGGCCAGCCTCCTCGAACGACCGGGAGCCGTGGTCACTCGGCAGGCCCTGATCGAATCCGGCTGGCCACAGGTCGGAGAGGGTCGGCCCGACCCCCGTCGCAATGCCCTCGATGCTCATATGTTGCGTTTGCGTCAGCGGCTGCCCACGGTCGGTCTCACGGTCCGAACCATCCGATCCCGCGGCTATCTGCTCGATCAACTGCCGTTCCCTCGCACGCCTGGGGCGGCGCAGCCAGTCACCAGCTTGTAAGAAAGCTGTCATCTGACCGATCAAAACTCGTAATACTGCGTTTCAAGACGGTTAACAGCCCTTTCTTACGATTGCCGAGACCATCTCAACCAGATAAGGGAGGACATTCGATGAGACCGAAACACCGGGCCAGGAGGCTGTCGATCGTCGCCAGCTTCGTCGGCCTGCTGGTTCTCGGCGCCGCGGCACCGGCCCTGGCGCAGGAGACCGACCCCGTTGCCGCCATGGGACAGCAGTTGAACCTGCTGTGGATCGTGATCGGTGCGGTGCTGGTCATCTTCATGCAGGCCGGCTTCGCCCTGGTGGAGACCGGGTTCTCCCGGGCCAAGCATGCGGCGCACGTCGTTTCCACCAACTTCGCCATCTTCGGCCTGGGGTTCGTCGCCTACTTCTTGGTCGGTTACGCCTTCATGTTCGGTGGCTTCTCCTATGTGCTCCCCGGGTTCGACTTCGGGTACGACACCGCATTGGGTGGCGCCCTGATCGGGTCGGGGGACTGGACCTTCCTCTGGAAGGGTGGGTTCCTGCTCGCTGGTGAAGCAATCACCCCGGCCGTTCTGGGGTTCTTCATCTACATGGCGGCATTCATGGACACCACGGCGACCATCCCCACCGGTTCCATGGCAGAACGTTGGAAATGGCGGAGCTTCGTCGGCTGGGGTCTTTTCTGTGGGGCGATCTACTACCCACTGTTCGGGGCCTGGACCTGGGGCGGAGGCTGGCTCAACCGGCTGTGGAGCTCGATGGAATGGGGTGTCGGCTACGCCGATTTCGCCGGATCCGGCGTGGTGCATGCCATGGGTGGGGCGGCAGCGCTGGCGGGCGCCCTCGTTCTCGGGCCCCGGATCGGCAAGTTCAAGGCAGACGGGACTGCGAACACCATCCCCGGCCATCACATCCCGATGGCAGCCCTGGGGACTTTCATCCTGCTCTTCGGGTGGTTCGGGTTCAACGCCGCTTCCACCTTCGCTGCTACCGATGTCCAGTTCGCCACGGTGGCGGCCAACACCGCGATCGCCGCCGCCTTCGGGGCGGTCTTCTCGATGCTGTATTGCATGTACTTCAGGGGCAAAAAGCCCGACCCCGGGATGATGATGAACGGGATGCTGGCCGGCTTGGTGGCGATCACCGCCCCCTGCGCCTTCGTCACGCCGGGTTGGGCTGCGGTCATCGGCATTGTTGCCGGGGTGCTGGTGGTGGAATCGATTCTGTTCTTCGAAAGACGCGGAATCGACGACGTGGTCGGCGCCATCTCAGTGCACGGAGTCGCCGGGACTTTCGGTGTGCTGGCGGTGGGCATCTTCCCCGATGGCAGTTACGGCAACGGCTGGAACCTGGCCGTGGACAGCGCCGGTGAGCCGGTCGAGATGCTTGGGTTGATCTACGGCGGAACCGGTCAGTTCCTGGCCCAGCTGGCGGGGGTGGTCACGATCTGGACCGTGATGTTCGGGCTTGCCTATCTCTTCTTCAAGCTCCAGGACGTCATCACCAAGGGCGGCATCAGAGTGTCCGAGGAGGAGGAGCTCGGCGGCGTCGACATCCCGGAGATGGGTGTCCTCGCCTACCCGGAGTTCACCGGTTCGGCTCCCACCACCAGGGAGCCCTCGCTGCCCAGCGGGGGGTAGGGCAAGGGCAACAGGTCCAGGGAAAGGGGCGGGAAACCAAGGTTCCCGCCCCTTTCCATCGGGAGCGACCATTCCCTCGCTAGGCGGGCCAGATCTTGCGGCCACCACCCATGGGAACGATCGCATCGACGGCGGCCCTTTCCCGGGCCGACAGCGGCAGCCGACGACCGGCCGCGGTGTTCGACTCGGCCTGGCGACGGTTGCGGGCGCCGGGGATCACCGTGGTGACCGCGGGATTGGTGGTCACGAAACGGAGGGCTAACTGGGACATCGTCTCCTCTTCGGGAACCACCTCACGAAGCCTGATCACGGTCGCGAGGTCGGCCAGGAACTGCTCGCGCTGCGCCGGATCCTCGATCCAGGCTCGCCGAAAATCACCTTGGGGGAAGGTGTCGTCGGTCGAGAACTTGTCGGTGAGCAGACCCATCGCCAGCGGGCCGCGCACGATGACTCCTATCCCGTTCTGCTGGCAATAGGGGAGTACTTCCCGCTCCGGTATCCGGTTGAGGATCGAATAGTCGATTTGGAGGGCGTCACAGTCGCCATCGGCATTGAATCGCACCAGATGCGCCAGGTCACTGGTGCTGACGCCCCAGGCCCGCACCTTTCCCTCCTCTTTCAGCCGTTTGAACCCCTCGATGAACACGTCGGTGTTGGGCTCCTCGGTGGGGATGTGGCATTGGATCAGGTCGATGTGGTCGGTGTCGAGACGTCGCAGCGAGCCATCCACCCCGGTCACCAGCTTGTCGACCGTGTCGTATTGGGATCGGGAGGCAACGTCGTCGAAGCCGGTCCAGCCGATCTTGGTGGCAACCACAAAACCGGCGCGGCGGCCCCGCATCGCCTGGCCCAGGAGCTCCTCGGAATGACCGGCGCCGTAGACGTCGGCGGTGTCGAAGAAGTTGACCCCGCCCTCCAAAGCAGCCTCGATGGCATCGAGACTGTCCTGGTCCTCCCCCGGTCCCCAATCGCCTTGCGGCACGGCCCACAAGCCGATTCCGACCTGTGTCACCTCGATGCCACTCCGGTCACCCAGTTGGCGCCGTCGGAGGGCTTGTCTGGGGACTGGTGCTCGATCCATCCTCGGACCCTAAACGCTCCTCGGCGGCGGCTGTTTCACCGCCGAAGCTGATCACCGCCCACTCCGGATCGATCCAGAGACCGCACCATGCTGTGCCTGGACGCTGGAGCAGGGTCCAGCTCGTGCCAAACTCTTGGTGCACCGACCTCGCAAGGGTCTCGGCATCCTGTGCCGGGCAGGTACCGTGGAGCTCATGGCCGCGGAGGGCGATCTCGATCGAGCGAATCTTGTTGACCGCCCCGAGTTCGAGATCTGCAGATAGACGTACGACGGGATTGGTTGCGAGATCTTCCGAAGTGCAGTCCGACGCCCACCCCAGCACCACCGGGAACCCGGCCACGGGCGCCGTGGCGCGCTCCACGATCTCCGACCCGTCGCTCGTCCACATCGTCTTATAGACAGACTCCTCGAAGGTCCCGCGGCAGACCGTGAACTCGGTGGGGATCGGTGTGGTGTCGCTCAGGCCGTCGTTGTTGCCCGGGGCGCACTCGGCTAGAAGGTCGTCGACCGTCAGCGGGTGGTCGAGGTCGAGTGGCCCGTTGGAGGCCACGGTGGCGGCTCCCGGGGAGTCCCTATACAGACACCACAGCCCTTCGCTGACCAGGGGTGGACGCCATCCCGGCGAGAGAACGTCGGGCGCCCCGGCCGCCTCGGCATCGGCGATGATGGCTTCGACGTCGGCGACTGTCGGCACCAGCCACGAGGGATCGAGGGCAACCGTCGAGGAGCTGGCGAGGCTGGTAGTGGTGACCTCGCTTCCGAGGGGAGGAGGCGATTGGCCCCCGGGCTGCAACAGGAGCGCAGGCAACCCGAGGCCGAGCACCACCGCCGCCCCCGCCAGCGCCGCGGTCAGGCCTCGCGGCGATCGGGCTCGAGCCGGTCTTACTTCGGGCTCGCTCACGGGTGAGAACGCGGAGCGGGTCTCGGCCGAGGCCTCGCGGAGGATGGTGTCGAGGTCGTTCATGATGATTCTCCAGTCCCTATCCAGACGGCCAGCGTCGACCGGGCCCGTCGCATGTGGGTGTGCACGGATTCTTTCGAGCAGCCGAGGACGTCAGCGATCTCGAGCACCGTCATCTCCTCCAGGTAGTGAAGGGCGATGACCTGGAGCTGGCGACGTGGCAGCCGGCGAACCTGATGCCACAACCACTCGGTTTCGGCGGACAACTGCGGCCAGTAGGTCTCCAGACCGGGACCGTGCCTGGCGACTGCCTTGACCTCTGCGACCCGCCGCCGGACATGAGACACCGACTTGTTGGCGACCACCCGGAGTATCCAGCCTTCGGGGTTCTCCATCCGGGCCACCCGCTCCCAGTCCCGCCACGCCGCCAGAAAGGCCTCTTGAGCCAGGTCTTCGGCCGTGGCCCGGCTCCCCGAGGTGACGTAGGCGAGGCGGAGAACCCGATGTCGCATCCTCGGCATGAAGTGATCGAACGGCTCGGGCGGTGACCAGACAGGTGGCCCGGCAGATTCATCGACGTCGATGCTCATTGCAGTCCAATCGAACGAGGGCCTGTCTTGTGTGACATGGATGCCGAGGTAATCGAACCGGAGTCTCTCAGCTATTGCCGAATTAGATTTGTCGGCGCTTGTCCACAGGAGATGCTCTCGTGAGGCGTTACCGGATTCTGGCCCTTCTGTTCAGCTTGAACACTGCTGGGGGCTTGTGGCCCATCCGGCTCGGGAATCTCGTCACCGAGGAACGGGATGACCTATGAGCGACAATGTCGGCTATTCCAGCGTCCCGGAGACGGTTTCCCCAGATTGGGCCGACTACTTCGAGTCGCTGCCCGATCCGGCCGACCTTCCCCAGCTGCCGCCGCCTGACGACTTTGAGTCTTGGCGGGAGCGCAATCGTGTACTTGAGGCAGAGCGGCTGGCCGCAGGATTCGGGGATCCCGGACCCGGGATCGAGGTTTTGGAGGCCGAGATCGGTGGAATCCCGGTACTCGATATTCGTCCTGAGGGCTGGGTCGAGGACGGCCGAGCCCTGCTCTACACCCATGGCGGGGTCCATGTCGCCTTCACCGCGCGGTCCACGATCGGAAACGCTGCCCGCGTGGTCCGTGCATCTGGCCTTCGGGTGGTTTCGGTGGATTACACCATCGCCCCCTTTGCCCGGTGGCAGGAGATCACCGATCAGGTGATCGCGGTGTTCCAAGGCCTGGTTGCGGAGGGCTCCTCCTACGGCCAACTTGCCATCTACGGGGACTCCGCGGGCGGCTCGCTTGCTGCAGGGTCGGTGCTGAAGATGCGTGATCTCGGTCTGGGCACTCCGGCGGCGGTGGTGATGTGGTCCCCGTGGTCGGACATAACCGATACCGGTGACACTTATCAGACGCTAGATGGGGTCGATGGGAGCTATCTCTACGACCTGCATCTGATGCCGGCTGCCGCCGCTTATGCCGATCCGCTCGACCAGAAAGGCCCATATGTCTCTCCGGTCTACGGCGACTATTCGAAGGGATTTCCCCCGACCTTGATTCAGGGTGGGACCAGGGAGATCTTTCTCAGCAACTTCATTCGTCATTACCAAGCGATCGATGCCGGAGGGGCGGAAGTGAAGCTCGACCTCTACGAGGGCATGCCCCACAGCTTCCAGAACAAGATGACTGAGTCGCCAGAAGCTCGGTTGGCGGTCACAAAGACGGTCGATTGGGTCCTGAGCCGGCTCGGGAGCGGATCGCCTGCGTAATTGGGATCGTCAGGTCCGTATATGACCCCTGTACGTCCCAATTAGGGGAACGACTACCGGACGGGTTGCATGTCGCGTCGTTCCACCCGGCCATCCGCGTGGAGGGCGAACCGTCCCTCAGAACGGTCGTGCACCGGGCTCCTTGTCGACCAGGGCCAGCCACCGAACTGGGTGCGGTGGTAATCCTCGACCGCGGTCCGCAACTCCTCCGCCGAGTTCATCACGAACGGTCCCATCTGGAACACCGGGGCGCCGATCGGCTGGCCTTGAAGGAGTAGAAACTCAGCCGGCCCGCCGTTGTTGACGATTTCGGTTGGGGTCTCCGGGTCGAGCCTTACCCCGATCCTCGCTTCGAACCGGGTGGAGCCGATCTGGACGTCGTCCCCGTGGAAGCAATGGAGCATCCGATTCAACCCCGAGGGCGCCGATGGCATTTCCCAGACGGCACCTGGCTCGAGTCTGATCAGCCAGATGGCGAGATGGGAGTCGTCCCGGGAAGCCCAGGAGTCCGGTGGCGGCGACGGTGGAATGGAGTCATCGAAGGAGCCGGCGATGACGTCGACGCCGACTCCGGGGGCGGGTGTGATCGTCGGTATCTCCTCCTCCCACAGCATCCCGAAGTAGGCGGGCACCATCTTCGATTGCGGCGGGAGATTGAGCCAGATCTGGAACAACTCGAGTGGGTTCGGGCCGTCGGGATCGATGAGAGGGAACATCTCCGAGTGCATGATCCCGCTTCCCGTGGTCAACCATTGCACGTCCCCTTGCCCATACCGCGCGGTGGCGCCCAGGGAATCGGAGTGATCGACATAGCCCCGCCTCACTACGGTGACAGTTTCGAAGCCGCGATGGGGGTGCTGGGGGAATCCGGGGACGATGTCGCCGTGGTACATGCTCCAGCCACCCAGATAGGAGAAGTCGGCGCCGATCTGACGTCCGTGGAGCGGTTGTGCCGGTCCCAGTGCTTCGTTGCCCTCGGGATAGTGGTCTACGTGGTGGACGGTGAAGATGAATGGGTCCAACCCGTACCAGGGAAACCCCAGCTCCACTACTTCGAGCACTGGTTCAGTTGAAATGGGGTCTCCTGCCGACGATGAGGCTCTCATGGTATTCGGGTTGACAGGTTGGGCGATCGGCCGCGCCAACGCTCAGAACAGGATCGACATACAGGTCAGACCGCCGTCGGCCGCCTGGATTTGGGACACGTCGATGGGGACCACGTCATGGCCGGTGGCCTCGAGGGCGGCGGCTGTCTCCGGTGCGCCGGAAGTCACCAGGAGACGACCGTCGCGCAGGGGGAGCGCGCTAAATCGGTGCCGCTCGGAGCCGGCCTCGAAGACGAGACGAAACCCCACCAGGGCCGTCTCGTCGACGGCATTCGGTGTCACCACCAGGGTCTCGTCGTCCACCGGGAGCACCACCGACTTGAGGTGGAGAGCGTCGTGGACGCCCACGGCAACCAGATCTAGACCATGAGCCGTCGCCACCGATCGCAACTGGGCGATCCCTTCCTGGTTGGTCCGTTCCGAACGTCCCACATAGACGACATCGTTCGTGATGAAGACGTCGCCCCCGTCGATGGTGCCCGGTGCCTCGACTTCGACCAGGGCGAAATGCTCCCGAAGCGCCATAGCCACCGGACCGGTCTCGCCGCGACGGGACGCCGCGCCCGGTCTGGTGATGACTGCCGTCGATCCAATGATCACCGCGGTGTCCTCGATGAAGACACAATCGGGATACTGAGGATCTGTCGGCACTTCCTCGATGGCGTAGCCGGCAGCTTCGAGCTGTTGGCGGTAGGTGTCGTGCTGAGCCCGGGCCAGGCCGACGTCGATCCTCGGGCGTCCATGACGCATCAGCGCCTGATCGAAGGTGTCAGGGATCGGGCGGATCAGGGCGTTGGCCACCACCGGCATCGTATCCGGGTCATCCGGGCTCACTGAGATTGGCGCAGCGCGGCGTCGGCCAATTCCGCCATCGAGAAGAACCGGTAGTCGGTCACCGGAAGATGGTCGACCCTGGCCGTGGCTCCCCAGTCACCGCCTTCGGAGAGACGCTGGCGATCGATCCACGCCGTCGCCATGCCGAGGCTCTGTGCCGGGACATGGTCGTGATAGAGACTCTGTGCGACGTGGAGCACCTCCTCGGGCCCGACCCCAAACTCGGATGCCAGATGATCCAGCATGTACTCGAAATTGCGGTGATCGGGTTTGTATGAGCCAATGTCCTCGGCGGTGTAAACCGCATCGAAAGCCCCTTCCAATCTCTTGTTGGAGGCGGCGAAGCCCGCTCGATCGACGTTGGAGAGGATCACCAGCCGGAACTGGGTGCCGAGGTCCCTCAGGGCGTCGGAGCTGTCGGGGAAAGCCGGCCAGAGCGGGACCGACGCCCCGAAACGCCGATCCATCTCGAGGTCTGTCTCGAGCTGAAGATGCTCGGCCAGATCCCGGTGGACCTGGGCGAGGATGTTCGGATAAGCGAGCCCGGGGGTGGCCGACTCCTGCCGGCTCTCGGAACGGGCGAAGACTTCGAGGGCCAGGGAACGAGCGAGGCCGATGGCAGCGTTGCGCTCGAGGAGCGGTTGTAGCGCCTCCCAGATGCCTGATTCCCAGTCGATGAGCGTGCCGTAGCAATCAAAGGTGAGAGTGGTGAATTCGGAGAGGGGTCGAGGCATCGGCACAGGATGGCCCATAGCCCGGGTGTAGGGTCGATTTCGTGGATTTCGTCCTCGTTCATGGGGCCTATCACGGTGCCTGGTGCTGGGACCTGGTGGCGAACGAGCTCACACAACGAGGCCAGCGGGTGGTGACGGTGGACCTCCCGATTGATGACCCGGATGCGGGCCTGCTCGCCTATCGGGATTCGATCCTTCAGGCCGCCGAAGGCCTCGAGTCCCCTGTGGTGGTCGGGCATTCGATGGGTGGGGCGATCATCCCCCTGGTAGCCGAGAGCAGGCCGATCTCCCGACTGGTTTTTCTGTCGGCCTTCGTCCCCTCGCCCGGGAGGAGCCTCAACCAGTTGCGGGCCTCGGAGCCGCTCGAGACCTATCGGCTCACCAACGTGGAGTTTCACGATTTGGGGAACCGGGTGTGGACCATCGGCGCCGCCACCGCCCGTGAGCTGTTCTTCCACGACGTGTCTGATGAGCTCGCATCCTGGGCTCAACAACTTCTGCGGCCCCAGTCGTATGGCGTTTTCGACGAGGCATCACCGCTTCGGGCCTGGCCCGACGTTTCTTCGGCCTACATCGTGTGCGGCCAGGACCGAGCGCTCGACCCGGAATGGAGTCGGGCCACCGCCCGCGACCGTCTCGGGGTCACAGCGATCGAGTTGAGCGGCGGGCACTCGCCGTTCTTGGCGCGCCCGGTCGAGCTGGCGTCGGCTCTGGAGACCGCAGCCGAAGGCTGACGGCACGCCGTAATTGGGAGCCACAGGGCCGGATATGACCCCTATACGTCCCAATTACGTGGGGGGATGTCAGACGGTCTTCATGCCTCGGCTGACACCGTGTCCCTCTTGGTCCCGCCCACCGACGCCTCCCGCTTCGAGTAGGCGATGGCGATCAGAAGGACCACGAGCGAGACACCGGCGATGACCAACCGAGTAGTGGTGTTGTCACGCAGCGCGATCACCGCGGGGAGAACCAGTAGAGACACCAGGTTCATCACCTTGATCAGGGGGTTGAGTGCCGGGCCCGCAGTGTCCTTGAAGGGGTCACCGACGGTGTCGCCGATCACTGCCGCCTTGTGGCTCTCCGAGCCCTTGCCTCCGTAGTGGCCGTCCTCGATGTACTTCTTGGCGTTGTCCCAGGCGCCTCCCGCGTTGGACAGGAAGTTGGCCATCAACTGGCCGGTGAGGATCGCAGCGGCCAGGAAGCCGCCAAGAGCCAAGTAGTTGATGCCGAAGCCGACGATCACCGGGGTGAGGACCGCCAGCAGCGCCGGGGTGGCCAGCTCCCGCAACGAGGCCTTGGTGCAGATGTCGATCACCGGCCCGTAGTCGGGACGGCGCAGACCCGCCATGATCTGACCGTCGGCGAATTGGCGGCGGACCTCTTCGACCACTACTCCGGCGGTCCGACCGACTGCCCGGATCGCCAGCGCCGAGAACATGAACGCCACCGAGCCGCCAATGAGGAGACCGATGAACGTGGTTGGGTTGGCCACGTTGATCGAAGTCTCGGGTGCGGAGAAGATCTCGGCGCCCTCGATACCGAGCCCGAGCTCGGCGGCGATGGTCTCGATGAACGAAGCGAACAGGGCCACGGCAGCGATGACAGCCGAGCCGATGGCGAATCCCTTGGTTACCGCCTTGGTGGTGTTGCCGACGGCGTCCAGGCTCACCATCACCTTCTGGGCATCACCGTGGAACTCGCCGGACATCTCGGCGATCCCGGCCGCGTTGTCCGCAACCGGGCCGAAGGTGTCCTCGGAGACGATGACGCCCGTGGTTGCCAGCATCCCCATTCCGGTAAGGGCCACCAGGTAGAGCGAGAACTGGATGTTGCCGTCACCGAGCCCGATGGCGACGGCGATGGCACCGGCGATGGCGACGATGGCCCACACCGATGATTCGAGACCGGCAGAGATGCCCGAAAGGACGGTGGTCGCTGGTCCGGTCTGGGTGGCTTCGGCGATCTCCTGCACTGGCTTGTCCTCGGTCGAGGTGAAGTACTCGGTGAGCCGGCTCACCACCTGAGCCAGCACCAAGCCAGCGACGACTGCGCCGAGGATCCGCCATCCCTCGCCACCGTTGTCATTGCCCACGTAGAACAGGGCCACTGCCGCCGTGCCGAGCACGGTCAGGATCCCGGCAGTGAGAAAACCTCGGTTGATAGGGGCCAGCGCAGAGGTGTCGGTTTCGGTGGCCCGAACCCGGAACACCCCGACGATCGAAGCGAGGACCCCTATCGCCCGGACGATCACGGGAAAGATCAAGCCGAGGACCGGATCGGCGCCGATGGAGGCAAAGGCGGCGACCCCGAGGATGATCGAAGCGACCAGCGTCACCTCGTAGCTCTCGAACAGGTCGGCGGCCATCCCGGCGCAGTCGCCCACGTTGTCGCCAACGTTGTCGGCGATGGTCGCCGGGTTGCGGGCGTCATCCTCAGGGATTCCCTGTTCGATCTTCCCTACCAGATCGGCGCCGACGTCGGCTGCTTTGGTGAAGATTCCCCCACCGACCCTCATGAACAACGCGAGCAGTGACCCTCCGAATCCGAATCCGATCAGGATCGCCGATGACGTGTTCTGGAAGATCATGATGATGGCGGTGGCACCGAGCAGGCCAAGACCCACGGTGAACATCCCGGCCACCCCTCCGGTGCGAAATGCGATCTCGAGTGCCGCGGGAAGCGAACCACTTCGAGCTGCGGCAGCGGTCCGCACATTCCCTTGCACCGCGAGCCGCATCCCGATGAAGCCGGTCAGACCCGACATGACGCATCCGGCGATGAAGGCCAGGGTGCGCGCGCTCCCCGATTCGAACAAGGAGAGGGCCTCGGAGCCGTCCGGTTTGAGCACCTCTGTCGAGGTGAGGAAGACGACAACCACGAGAGGAATCAGGATCAGAGCAATCGTCCTGAACTGTCGTTTCAGATACGCCATGGCCCCTTCCTGGATGGCGCCCGCGATCTCCCGCATTCTCTCCGTTCCCTGGTCGGCACGAAGCACGCCACGGGACAGAAAGAACCCAACGACGATGGCGAGGAGGGAGGCCGCCATAGCGAAGCCGAGCCACCACCACTCGGTAGAGCCGAGCGTGAACTCCTGGAAGCCACCCTCGGCAGCGAGGACGATGGGCATCGTCGGTTGGTCCTTTCAGTTGGCGACGCTGGTCAGTGAGGTGAGGCGACGGCCCCAGGCCGCCTTCGGTCCGAAACAGTGATTCCGTGGACCTCGTTGCTCACAACGGGGGGCGAATCTACCTGGTCCGTTTCGACTGTATGAAATTCAGGATTCCAGAGCCAGCGCCCGAAGACAGCTTTCTCAGATGTGAGCTGTCAGCAATGCCAGGGCAAGCAGCGGCATCGCCAGCGACATGAGGCGAAGCGCTCTCTCCCAGGTCGACAACAACTCGTCGCGGGTCCAACCCGAGACCTGGATCAGATCATCGGTCCTCCTGATCCGCCGCGCCGGCGTGCTCAACTCCCGCTGGACGCGGCTCAGGACCGTGGTGACAGCTGCGACGAGAATCGCGGATAGGGAGAGAGCCTCGGTCTGTGCCCAGAAGCCGACGAGAAGGGGAAAAGCACCCCAGGCCACGCTGAACCCCCAATCCGAATGAAGGATCGGCGACCATTCCAACGCGTAGCCAGCCACCAGCCCCAGTCCAATCACTACCCACACCAGGAGGACCGGGGAGATGACGAAGGCACCCAGGACTCCGAGCAGGCCCCCGGCAAGGACGCCCCCGACACCGAGTGCCCACAAGGTCCCGTCGCCGAGACCGGTGCGGAGGGGGCGGTCGTGCACTTCGTCGAGGGCGTGGGCCCCGACCCCCAGGCCGAAGAAGAAGGCGAGGAGGGTTCCGGCCAGGATCCTCCAGTCGAGGTGCGGGGCCAACCCGGCGCCGATGGCCACGTAGGAGAGGTGCCAGGCGGTGTAAGGAGGATGAAGCAGGGTGATGAGGTCACCCCGGGTCGAACCGGATCGGGCATAGAAAGCACGTGACCCGCTCACTTCTTGACACCCCATATGAGAAAGCCTCCACCCAGGGACATCGACTGCCACCGCACCTGGGCCAGACCGGCCTCCTCCCACAGCCGGGCCAGATCCTCAGGGGAGGATCTCGTCCAGAATCTCTCGATGCTAGGGCCCAAGAACCTGCCCACCTCACTCCAACCGCTGCCGATGACGACGCCAATCGCGGGCAGGGCGAATCGGGTATAGAGCCACCAGAGCGGGCGCCATACACCCCTCGGTCGCCCGAACTCGAGCATCGCAACCGTTCCCCCCAGTCGCACGACACGCGACAATTCCCGCATGGCAGTCGGGAGCTCCTCGACATATCGGAGCAGGTATCCAGCTGTCAGCGCATCGACAGCCTCACTCCGGATTGGGAGACTTTCTGCCGTTGCCAGCAGACGATGTGCCTCGGGCGCGACGAGTCGGCTGAGCATCGCCTCGCTCTGGTCGAGTGCGACCACCTGATGGCCTCTCGTCAAGAGTGATCTGGTGATCGAGCCGGTGCCGGCGGCCACGTCGAGGATCAGCGAGCCGCGATCGACCCCGAGCCCACCCACCAGGGCCCGGCGCCATCTCCCGTCCTGCCCGAGGCTCAGGATCGCTGCCCAGCGCTCATAGTTGTGAGCTATGGGGCGGAACAGTCCGAGGGCGACGCGGGGCGGGGAGGTCACACCCCGAAGGTACCGATCGACGGGGCTCCGTGTGCGCCCCCCGGCCAAGCTCAGCCGGCGCCGACCACCACTTCGGCCAACATCCCCTGCTCGTAGTGGTCGATGACGTTCCCCTCGTCGTCCTGAGAGACGATCCGGCAAGTGAAGGAATACTCACCCGCCGCCAGATCGACCGACACCTGTGAGGTTTCGCCCGGACCGATGACGCTGCCTGCGAAAAGGACATGGCCCCCGGTGTCGGTGATGACCAGGGTGTGCCCGTACTCACCAATGTTCTCAACGTTCAGGGTCACGGTCCCTGCTTCGAAACTCGTGATCGAGGGCTCGATCCCGAACTCGTGAAGCTCGATGTCGGTGGAGGTGGCCGCCGGTTCCTGGCAGGCGGACACGGCGAGGATGGCCACGAGGATGATGAGCTTTCTCATGCCGCCCCCAGCTCGGAGGTGACCCTGGCCCGCGGCAGGGCGATGGTGAAAGTGGTTCCCTCGGAAGAGGTCCACACCAGGAGCGAGGCGCCCATCGCCTCGGCCATGAGCCGTGCCATATAGAGGCCAAGCCCGGTTCCGGAGCTTCGACTGTCCTTCTCGAACTTCTCGAAGGCGCGGGGTAGGAACTCCGGGCGAATCCCGGGGCCGTCGTCACTGATCGAGATGTAGACGGCCGACTCGGGGACAGTGCCGACGATGAAATGGGGCTCGTGTACCTCGTTCGTGCTGCAGTGGATCCTGACGTTGCGGGCCCCGTGGGTGAACGCGTTGTCGGCCAGGGAAGAGGCGAGATTCCTCAATGTCTGGAGATCGGTCAGCACGGTCGGGTCGCTATCCGCGGGGTGGCAGTCGGGCGAATGACTCGATACCACTCTGGAGTGAGCAAGTGCCACGGCGTCGCACACCTTGGAGAACTTCACCGGCTGAGGTGCGAACGAAAGTCCTCGGTTCTCTACTCTCGCCACGGCAAGGAGCTGGTCGATCATTGTTTGCAGCCGTCTGCCGTCATGGACCAAGGCCTCAAGGATCTCGTAGCGATCGGCCTCCTCGGGATCGGTCATCAGAAGCAGCTCGGCGCCGGTTACGACACTGGTGAGGGGTGTTCGCAACTCATGGTTGATCATGAGGACGAACTCGGCCCGGATCCGGTTCTTCTCCTCGGCCAGGGCAAGGGCGGCCTCGGCGTTGCGACGCGCCACCTCGAGCTCGGCGTTGTGGACCTGGAGCGACTCGGAGTCCTTGCGCAGAAACTCGGCTTCGAGCGCCATCTCCCGGTATCGCTGGATCGAGCGGGAGCGTCCGATGATGACAGCGAGTCCGGCAATCGCGAATAGGGCGGCGACCCCCGCCAGTTGGATCGTCAGAGTCTGGACCCCGGAGTCTCCGGCCCGTCGCGCCAGCAACTCTGAGATGTCGTAGTAGAGAAGCAGCGATGGGCTGCCCGGCGCACCAGGGAGGAGCGCCAGATACAGAGCATCCCCGCTTCGCCACTCGGGGACCCCGTCGATCTCCAGGTCCTGGTCGATCGGTGCGGCTACCGCCGCGAATCGCCCTGAATCCAACGCGTATTGAAGCACCGGGTTGTCGACCTTGACTCCCACCAGTGGGTTGGAGGTGGCGGCGGTGATGGTGCCCTCGGAGTCGAGGAGGGCAACACCTTCGATGTGAAGGTCGTTCCTGAGATGACGCACCGCATCGTCAGGTGCCATCCCGGAGGCGAGCGCCTCATCGACCTGCTCCATCCCCAACTGGGCCTCGGAGAAGAACAGCTGACCTTCGCCGATGGGCCGGCTGGCGTTTGACTGATGCACCAAGGCGGCGACGGCCGCGGCGACAGACAAGACCACGAAGATCGCGGCCAACGTGATCCACCAACGAGACGGTCGAGTCCCTTTTGGGGCGCGGGTCGCCATGGCAGGAAAATCGGTTGTTTCGACCTTCGCCTTGAGAGAACCAGACGCTGATCGTCTATCAGGACCGAAAGGGCCTACCTGGTGTGCCAGTCGAGGAATCTCTCCATCCGGCGATAGAAATGGAGTTGAGGTTCCCGTCGTAGGAGCCCATGAGCCTCGGTGGGATAGGTGACGTACTCGTACGTCTTGTCGTGGCTTTCGAGAGCCTCCACCAACTCCTCTGCCTGCTTCAGGTGCACCCTCGGGTCCTTTTCCCCCTGGGCGATGAAGATCGGCGCTTCGAGGTTGGGCACGCTGTGGATCGGGGACCCGACTCGATAGGCCTCGGGGTTTTCGTCGGGATGGCCGGACAATCTTAGAAATTCGTCACGGCCGACCCGATCGGTCTGCTCCCAAGACGTCACCATGTTGAAGTCGCCGTACTTGGCGACCCCGCAGACGAAGGGATTGTCGGGGTGAACGAGCGCGGCGAGCGTCAGATAGGCCCCGTAGCTGGCGCCGAAGATGGAGATGCGATCCGAGTCGACCCAATCCAGGCTGCTGAGGAATTGACCGGCTGCGACGCAGTCTGCGGCGTCGCCGACCCCGCAATCGCCGTGGTTGGCGCGCTCGAACTCCAAGCCGTACGAGGTAGACCCGCGGAAGTTGATGGCGAGCCAGGCGTACCCCTTCTCGATGAAATGCTGGGCCTGCCCGTCCCACTCGTCTCCGTAATGATCGGTGGGCCCGCCATGGGCGTAAACCACCGCAGGAACCGGTTCGGATGTGTCACGCGGTCTGAACAGGAACCCTTCGATCTCCAACCCGTCCAGGGATCTGTAGGTGACCCGCTCCGGGATGACGTGTGCGGCCCGGCCAATAGCTAACGGAGCACCGTCGACCAGCCACCGTTCGTCGCCGCTCGGCGTGAGGAGCTTCAGACGTGGTGGCGACCCCCAGGACTCATGAGTGGCCACCACTCCTGAAGACACCGGGTGAGGTGCGCCCCATGCGCCACCCGTAGCCAGAACGGTGACGGCTCCATCGAGATCTACGTTCAAGAGGTCGGTCTGGCCCCGATTGGTGGCCTTGGCGATGAGGCCGCGGCCATCGGGCAGCCATGCCGGTGCGCCGAAATCGACATCTCCCGCGGCGAGACGCCGGGGCTCGCCTCCATCGAGATCGGCGACGTAGAGCGAGAACCGATCCTCGTCCTCGAAGACGTAGGCAAACCGATCGCCGAACGGCCGCGAAGAGTCAGCACGCCGGTCTGGATGGCCAACCAGGGTCACCCAGGTCCCATCGTCCCCGATGAGGATGATGTCTGATCGATTGAGGTCGTCCTTGGGGAGAAAAGTCGCCAGGATCCTTCCGTCGTCGAGGAGTTGCGGGTCGAGGACGTCACCATCAACCGGGCCGAGGGTCCGGGGCTGGGGGTTGTCGAGGTCCACGACAGCCAGCCATGAGTGCTCGTCGCGCTCGACTATCACCAGGAGGCTCTGCTCGTCGAGCCAGACGCCGGCAGATCCTTCGATTAGCTTCCGGCCGATCCCGGAGACGGCGCTGACCACATGGACCCATCCTCCGCTGTTGAAGGCGAGATGGTCGTTGTCCGGGGCCCACACCGGGGCAGCGTCGTCCCAGTAGGCGGTGAGAGCCCGGTCCGTGGTCAGTGGGGTGAGTCCTCCCTCCAGATCCACCAGCCACAGATCTGTGGTCCCTTCCAGGTCGATGATGAAAGCCACAGAAGATCCGTTCGGGGAGACCGAGGGGTTGTAGGGCCTCGCTGTCGCCCAAACGTCCTCGAGACGCCATCGCGGCGACTCGGTTCGATGGAGAAGGCTCTCGCTGGGAGTCCCTCGATGGGCGTCCTTTCCCACCCACATCCCGTCAGTCGCCTTTGGGTCGCTGGAAGGCGGCCAAGATAGCCATGGCATCCTGCCCCAGTGATTCAAGGTGATACCCGCCCTCCTGGATCAGGACCGTCGGCAACCCGAGGGCGGCGATCCTCTGACCGGCGGCGGCGAACCCGTCGTTGGTCACCTGGAGCGGGCTTTCGGGGTCCGCGGCCCCCGCGTCGACGCCCATGGACACGACGACAGCGTCTGCGTTGAAGCGTGTGGCCTCCTCACAACAACGCTCGAGAGCGGCAAGGAACTCCGAGTCTCCACTTCCGGGCTGCAAGGGAAGATTCAGGTTCCACCCGCGTCCCGGGCCCGCCCCGGTCTCTTGCTCAAAACCGCAGAAATGAGGAAACCAGCCCGCGTCCGGATCGACGTGCACCGAGGCGTAGAGCACATCGTTGCGCTCGTAGAAGATCTCCTGGGTGCCGTTGCCATGATGGGCGTCGACGTCGATGATGGCGACCCGACCAGTGTCGTTTCTCACCAGCCATTCTGTGGCGACCGCCGCATTGTTCAGATAGCAAGAACCGCCGAAGTACGACGTCCCGGCGTGGTGCCCAGGAGGGCGGACCGGCGCGTATGCCGCGCTGGCCCCCTCGCGCACGAGGCCGGCCGCGGTGAGGGCCCCGTCGATCGCGGCGCGTGCCCCTCGATATGTCCCGGGCCCGATCACCGTCGCGGTGTCCATGCAATAGACCCCAGCCATCGCCGCCCGGCTCGTGGGCAAGATCTCCGACTGGTATCGAACCGCGGCAGGATGAGGAAAGACGTAAGGAACAACCCTGTCCACGCCCGGCTCCTCGGGGTAACCCGCTTCTACCCATAGGTCATGGGCGGTCTCCAGGTAATCGATCATCCCCGGGTCGTGCACCGCCTCGATGTGGCTCCGATCGTGCTCCACGGCCTGGATGGTCGGGACTCCCGCCTGTTCCAGGGCTTCCTTGAGGATCAGGGCGCGATCCGCCTCCTCGTCGCCCGGAAGCCTGACCCCGACCCACACCAGCCAGTTGGCGTCGTGAGCCAGATATCCATCGGACCAGACGGCGGTCAAAGTCATTCGAGTGCCCGCAGGGTTGCGGTTGTGCGATCGACGATCAGATCGACCTCATCATCGGTCACTGTCAGCGGGGGGCCGATGAGGAGGTAGTCGCCGTTGGTGCCGTCGACGTTGCCCGTGGACGGATAGAGGAGGAGCCCGTTCTCGCGGGCACGTATGAGCATGCTCTCTGTGACCTCCTCTGATCGGGGGAAAGGTGCCTTGGTCTCACGGTCGGCGACCAACTCGATACAGAGGAGGAGCCCAGTTCCACGAATGTCGCCAACCCGGGGGTGGTCGTCAAGTGACGAATGGAGTGCCGGTAGCAGGCGCTGGCCCTGGGCGCGCGCCCTGTCGACCAGCCGAAGTTTGCGAACCCGGTCGAGGACCGCCAGCCCTACTGCTGCCCCAACCGGGTGGTGGGACCAGGTGAAGCCGTGGATCAGCCCGCCGCCCTCGACGATGGTGTCGTGGACATCGCCAGAGCTGATGGCTAGACCCAGGGGCCAGTAGCCGCTGGAGGCGCCTTTGGCCGACACCAGGATGTCGGGCCGGAGCCCGAAGTGATCGCTGGCGAACCATTCCCCGGTCCTCCCGAAACCGGTCATCACCTCGTCGACGATGATCAGGATGTCGTGGCGGCGGCAGATGTCGGCGACCAGGTCCCAATAGCCGTCGGGCGGGATCGCGGCCCCACTTGCTGCCCCCCCGATCGGCTCGGCGACGAAAGCCGCCACCCGTTCTGGCCCTTCGGCCTCGATAGCCGCCTCCAACTGGTCGGCATGCCAGTCGGCGCAACGGATCGGGTGGCCCGGATTGGGACATCGGTACTCGGTCACGCCCGGGACTCGCCTGGTCTGGCCCAGCCACGGCTCGTAGGGCCGGCGGAGCGGCTCCCTGCCGGAGAGATCGAGTGCGCCTCGGGTGTTCCCGTGATAGGAGGCGCCCCTGGCGATGATCACGGTGCGTTCCGGCCGGCCCTTGGCCAGGTGGTAGGTCCGGGCCATCTTCATGGCGCTCTCGATTGCCTCTGATCCGCCGGAAACCGGGAACACCCGGGCATCGTCCATCGGCACAATGCCGGCCAGCTCGGAGGCATACCTCTCCAAGTGCTCGGTGGTGAAGGTCGAAGCGTGGACGTAGGCAAGAGTGGCCGTCTGAGCTGCGATGGTCTCCGCGATCTCGACGACCCCGTGCCCGATCCCGACCACGATCGCACCTCCTGCGGCGTCGAGATACTGCTTTCCGTCGGCGTCGGTCACCCACGATCCGCTGGCTGCCGCGGCGATCGGGAGGCTGCCCGCTCCCCGAGAAAAGACGGAGCTCATCTGATGGCGACCCGAATCATGGATAACAGGACGTTAGGCCCACAGGTAGCGTCCGACTCGAAAGGCGGTGTCTTGAAGGTCAGATTGCGCGACATCAGTTCCGGGATAGGGCGTTTGCCCGCGGGTTTATCCAACGCCATCACGGATGTCCCCGATGTCCTGGTCGGACATGCGACTGTGATCCGGGACGAACCGCATGTGATCAGAAGTGGCGTCACGATGGTGGTTCCCCGCGAGGGAGGGATCTGGAACGACTATGTCTACGCCGGCTCCCATGTGCTCAACGGCAACGGTGAGATGACCGGATTGGCCTGGGTCGAGGAGTCGGGGATGCTCGGCTCGCCGATCGGGATCACCAATACCCATCAGGTAGGCCTGGTGCGGGACTTCCTGGCCAAGGAGTCGGTTCGTGCTGGGGTTACCGAGGATTTTCTCCTTCCCGTTGTTGGTGAGACCGATGACGGATGGCTGAGTCATGCCGAGGCGCACGCTTTGACGGAAGAAGACGCCAGGACCGCCCTCTCCGAGGCAAAGGGAGGGATGGTGGCTGAGGGGTGTGTGGGTGGCGGAACCGGGACGATCTGTCATGAGTTCAAGAGCGGGATCGGCACCTCCTCGAGAGTGGTCGAGATCGACGACATGAGCTATGTGCTCGGTGTGCTGGTTCAGGCGAACTACGGCGCCAGAGAAGATTTCCGCATCGACGGTGTGCCGGTCGGCGCCCTGATCGACAGCGGGCAGGTGCCGTCACCCTGGGACGAGGCCCCCAGCGGCGGCTCGATTATCGTCATCATCGCTACCGACGCTCCACTGCTCCCCGGCCAATGCAGGCGTCTGGCGCGACGGGCGACGGTTGGTGTGGGCCGTGTCGGTGGTTACGGGCACGACTCGAGTGGTGATCTCTTTTTCGCCTTCGCCACCGCGAATCATCTCGTGCAGCGACCGGGCAAGGTGCGGATGGTGGCGACTCTTCCCAACGAGGCGATGGACCCGCTGTTCCATGCTGTTGTCGATGCCACCGAGGAGTCGATCGTCAATGCGCTGTTCGCGGCCGAGACGACAATCGGGAGGTTTGACCGCATCGCTCATGCCCTACCTCACGAGGCGACGGCAGCGATTCTCGAGCGCTACCGCGTCAAGATCCCGTGAGGGGTCTTCGGTTCAACCCGGTTCCGGCTTTCCGTCCGAGCCCTGGGCCGCGGTCGGCAGTTTGGGCAGGAGGCGGGCCTGGAAGGTAGTCCCGTCGGAGCCGGTGACGAAGTCGAGCTTCCCACCATGGCGGGCCACGATCGAGTGCACGGTGGCCAAACCCAGGCCCGTGCCCTGACCGGGCTCCTTGGTGGTGAAGAAAGGATCGAACACCCGGGATGCGACGTCATCGGGGATGCCGGTGCCGGTGTCGCCGATCGTGACCAGGACCCCATCCCCGTCCTGGCTGATCGTGACAGTCAACACACCCTCTCCATTCATGGCGTAGATGGCGTTGTCGATCAAGTTGGTCCACACTTGGCTCAGCTCCGCTCCGAATGCCTCGATCTCGGGCAGATCCGGGTCGTACTCTTTGATCACCTTCACCCCGGTCTTCAACCTGTGTTTGAGTAGGACGAGGGCGTTGTCGATCGAGGTGCGGAGATCGACGGTTTGTATCGAGCCCTGGTCCAGATAGGAGAACTCCTTGACCGCCTGTATCAGCTCGGAGACGCGATCGGCGCCGATCTTCACCTCGGAAGCGACCTGGATCCCGAGCAGGCGGAGACCGAGCCATCGCAGGACATCCGCACGGGTCTCAGGGTCGTCGGGACCAAGTAGTTCGAGGTTTGCTTCCCGCCAGCCGGCATCGATGAGGGCGGGTGCCAGTTCCCAAGCATCCGTGATCCCGAGCCCGGAAAGCCATTCCCCGAGGGCGTCTTCGGCGTCTGCCCTCGCCAAGGCGCTCATCTCCTCATGAACCGGGTCCGGTGGCGTCTCCTCAGGCAGGACCACTCCCTTTGTCGAAAGACGACGGGCAGTATCACCCAGATCCTCGATGATGGCGCGACCGGAATTGGTCCCGTGCCGGATAGCAGCCATCGGGTTGTTGAGCTCGTGCATCAGGCCGGCCGCCATCCGGCCCAGCCCGGCCATCCGCTCCTCACTCCGCACCAGGCCCTCGGTTTCCCGGAGACGGGAGGTGACGGTGCGCAACATCCTCAAGACCATCTTCGGGTCGTCCAGCAGCTCGATGAAAGTGTCGGATGGCACCTTGATGTACTCCACATCGGTGATGGCGGCGACGGTGGCGATCCTGGGGACATCGTCCAGAAGCGAGATCTCACCGAGGACCTCGCCCGCGCCCACCCGGGCCAGCGAGATCGAGCGGCCGCCGCTGACCTTGGTCACCTCGAGCTCGCCCTCGGTCACGACGTAGAGACCGTCGCTCTTCGATCCCTCTTCGATGATGACCTCGCCGGGAGCCGCATGGAGTTGCTCGGATGCGATGCACACTCGCAGCAACAGGCGTTCGGGGAGGTCTGCGAAGTAGGGGAGCTTCTTGAGTTGCTCGAAAATGGTGTTCACAGGTCGGCCAGGTGCTCATGGATGAAGCGAACCGCCATCGCCCCCTCCCCTGTCGACGAGGCGACCCGCTTCACCGAGCCGTGACGGACGTCGCCCGCGACGAAGATGCCGGGGACCGAAGTCTCGAACGGCAGAGGTGACCTCTGCAGGTTCCACCCCTTGGGATGCGGGCCGCACTCGGCGCCGGACAGGATGAACCCTCGTTCGTCACGATCCACGTCGTCGCCGAGCCAGTCGGTTCGCGCCGATTGGCCAATGAAGATGAACAGTGCTCCGGCCGGGACCACTTCGGTCTCGTCGGTGTCGCGGTCCTTCAACACCAGCTCCTCGAGATGGGTGTCGCCACGTGCCTCGACCAGCTGGGCCCGGTAGCGAACGAACAGGTTGTCCTCCGCCGAGATGGCGTCGATCAGGTACTGAGACATGAACTCCTGAAGACTCTCGCCACGGACCAGCAGCGTCACGCTCGAGCCAAAACGGGAAAGAAACATCGCAGCCTGACCGGCGGAGTTCCCCGCCCCAATGATGAACATCGGCTCACCGCGATGGGCGACGCCTTCGATGCGGGAGGTCCCGTAATAGACACCGGCCCCGGTCAGGTCCTCGATCCCGGGTGAGTCGAGTTTGGTGTAAGAGACGCCGGTGGTGATGAGGAGGGCCTTGGTGCTCACCTCCGTGCCGTCCCTGAGCCCGACGGTGCGGAACGGGTCGTTTCGGGTGACCGACACCACCTCGGCAGGGGTGAGGATCTCGGCCCCGAACCGGGTGGCTTGGGTCACGGCTCTTCTGGAGAGATCACTTCCGCTGAGTCCCTTGGGAAACCCGAGGTAGTTCTCGATTCGGGAGCTCTGGCCCGCCTGGCCCCCGGGCGCATCGCTTTCCACCAAAAGGGTGGCGAGTCCTTCTGAAGCCCCGTAAACGGCGGCAGCGAGACCGGCGGGCCCGGCGCCCACGATCACAAGGTCGTACGACTTTTCGGTGGGGTGGGTCTTGAGGCCGATCCGGTTGGCGACGTCTGCTGTGGTGGGTTGGACCAGAACCGTCCCGTCCGGCATCAGTACCACGGGGAGCAGGGTGGAGTCCCCGCCGATGTCGCTGAGGAGACTTTCGGCCTCTTCGTCGGTCCCGAGATCGAGGGAGCGATAGGGGATCTGGTTGCGGGCCAGGAAGGCTCTCACCTCATGGGTGGCACGTCCCCATCTGTGCCCGATCACGCTGATTCCCTCGAAACGCGGTGTGAAATGATCCCACCAGTCCTCGAGCAGGTCGTCGAGAACCGGATAGAGCTTTTCCTCGGGTGGGTCCCACGGCTTCATGATGTAGTGGTCGAGGGAAACCTCGTTGATGGCGGAGATGGCGGCCTCGGTGTCGGCATAAGCGGTCAACAACGCCCGTTTGGTGTCGGGGAGGCGCTCGAGGGTCTGGGCCAAAAACTGGACCCCGGTCATCTCCGGCATGCGCTGGTCGACCAAGAGCAAGGCGACGGGCTCATTTCGAAGGTTGAGATCCCTGAGGGCCTCCAGCGCCTCCGCCCCGGAATCGGCGGCAACCACGCGGAACTCCTCGCCATAGTGGCGTCGCAGGTCGCGTTGCACGGCGCGAAGCACCTCCGGGTCGTCGTCGACAGTGAGAATCACCGGTTTCGGCATAGGACGGTCCCATCGGATGCGGGTCGGGTCAGGGGAGCAGAAACGGGCGACATCTCAGACAAATCGAGAATCGGGATAGCACCAGCGCCAGGCTTCGCCGGCCTCGAAAGAGCGCACGATCGGATGTTCGGCGGCGCCGGCGTGCTTACGGGCGTGTGTGTTCTTCGACTGATCACAACACCCAACGTTGCCACAGCTGAGACAGAGGCGGAGATGGACCCAGGTGTCCCCGACGGCCAGGCACTCGCCGCAACCGGTGCCACCCGGCTCCACCTCTCGGACCATTTCGAGGTGTTCGCACGGTGGTAACTCGCGAGTCCATGGCATGTTGTCCTCCCTCCGTCTCCGAAACCGGGTTTGCGAAATCTAGGCGGTTGGTCCTAGCTCTGCGTATCCGACCTAGTGTGGGCGGCCATGGCAGAGCTCTTGGGTTTCGGGGGGTATGTCCCGGAACGGGTGATGACCAATCAGGATTGGGCCGCCTTGGTCGACACCACCGATGAGTGGATCACCCAGCGCACCGGGATCAAGAGACGAAGGGTGGCGGCCGACGACGAGACAACGCTTACTCTCGCCGCCAATGCCGCAGAGGTGGCTATCAAAGACGCCGGTCTGATCCCGACCGATATCGGGGAGATCATCATTGCCACCGACACCCCCGAGCTCTACACCCCCGACACCGCCGCCTTGCTCCAGCATCGTCTCGGTTGCGACCACATCCCCGCCTATGACCTGGGGGGCAGCGGTTGTGCCGGTTTCGTCCAGGCGCTTGACATCGCCCGGGCCCGCATCGCCTTCACGCCCCACAAGGTCCTGGTCGTCGGTGTCGAGTTGATAACGAGGTTGTTCGATTGGACCGATCGTGCGACGGCGGTCCTCTTCGGTGATGCGGCCGGGGCGGTGGTGCTGGGCCCGGATGGCGGCCGAGCGAGGCTCCTCGATGTGGTGTCGGGCACCGACGGCTCGCAAGCCGAGATCCTCACCCTGGCCACCGGGGGCACCAGAAACCCATTCAACGCGGCCAGCCTCGCCGCCGGTGAGCACAACCACCTGGTCATGGATGGCCCCAAGGTCTTCACCGAGGCAGTGCGGCGGATGAGTGCTTCGGTCGAGGAGCTCTTGGCACGAGTCGGGAAGACCACCGCAGAGGTGAGCCTGGTCATACCCCATCAGGCCAATCTGAGGATCATCGATGCGATCGGCCGCAGACTGGGGCTGAGCGAGGAACAGGTCTACGTCAACATCCAGGAATACGGGAACACCGGCTCGGCAACGGTGCCATTCGCCCTCTGGGAGGCGGTCGAGACCCAGAGGATCAAAGAAGGTGACCTGGTGGTGCTGACCGCGTTCGGGGCCGGGCTGCACTGGGCTTCGGCCGCGCTGCAGTTCTGAGGGGCGGCGTTCTCCCGTTTTGGCGCGGACATCTGGGTGCATAGGCCGTTATCTCCGCGCGAGAACGGGGGGCAAGTCGGCTCCGGATGCGTCATCTCATCTCTCGTCGTCGGGCCGCACGTAGCCCTCTTCGTAGGCCAGCGCGGTCAGCTGGTGCCGGCTGGCGACGCTGAGCTTGTCGAAGATGTGAGCCATGTGATTCTCCAGGGTCTTGACCCTGATTCCCATGCGTGAGGCGGTCTCCCGGTAGGTGTAACCCCGGGCGATGAGATTGACCACCTCCCGTTCTCTCGGGGTGAGTCTGGAAATCGAGGCCCCGGCCACGATGTCCTCGTCGATGTCGAGCAGGTAGCCCGCAACATCAGGCGATAGCGGGCGGGCCCCGGCATAGGTCTGATGGATCAGGTCGGGGAGATCGGTGCCCAGAGTCGTCTTGGTTATGTAACCGTCGACACCGGCCTCCATGAGCCGAGCCACGTCCTCGCGTGACGTGGAGACGGTGAGCGCCATGAACCGGACATCCGGCTGGTGTGGTCGGATGGCGTCGATCACCGATGCCCCGCCGCCCCCCGGGAGTTTGACATCGAGCACCACCAGTTGTGGATTGCGCTCCCTGGTCAACTCGATGGCGCTGTCGACGTTGTCCGCCTCGCCGACGATGTCGAACGAGTGATCGAGGATCGCACGCATCCCGGCGCGCACCACGTCGTGGTCGTCGACGAGCAGGATCCGCAGCCTGTCAGCCATGTCAAACCTCGACGGTGATCTTGATCTCGGTGCCGGATTCCCGCCCGGAGTCGATGTCGACCACGCCACCGACGGACTCGACTCGCTTGGCCAGGCGCTCGTGGACCCGGACGCGTGCCCTGTCATCGAGAAAGCCCGTGCCCCGGTCCCGGACGTGGATATAGGCGTCTCCGTTGCAGAACTCGGCGTAGAGAGCAATGTTGGGCGAGCCCGAGTGCTTGGCGGCGTTGGCCAGCGCCTCCCTGGCGGCTTCCACCGCGGCCGCCAGACTGGTGCTGAGCTGGGCATCGTCGCGTATCACCGCCTCGATCTCAACACGATGAGTGTCCTCTATCTCGTCGCGAACGGCGAGCAGGGAGGCCCGGAAGCTGTTGGGATACTCGGAGCGCCATTCCTCGATGTTGCGACGCAGCTCCCGTTCCTGACGACGAGCGAGATAGCGGGACTGCGCCGGGTCGTCGGCTCCCATCCGAATGGCGTGCAGGGTCTGCAGCACCGAGTCGTGGATACGGTCGGCGAGTGCAGCCCTTTGCCTGTGGAGCAATACGACGGCCTGCTCCTCGGCCAGCCGCTCCTGTGCTTCCTGGCGGGCGATGTCGTAGTCACGCAGCTTGTCGAAGGTCCAGCCGACGATGGCGCCGACCACGAAGAAGATGACACTGCCCGCCGCTCGAACCGCTCCGAGGTCGGCGATTATGTGAACCAGAAATTGCTCGACGCCGAGGGCCATCGCGGCCAGCAGGGAGCCGGGTAGACCGCCGACCAGAGCACCGGTGAAGACCAGCGACAGCGGGAGACCGCCGTGGAAGAGCTCGTCTGCCCCGGAGGCGACCGAAGCTGCGCCGATGGCCAGCATGGCGATCGCATCGAGGACCAGCCATCCCATTGACGACATCGTTCGGGGATGCCCTCGCGACATGTACCAGGTGAGCAGGGTCCAGCCGAGGGCTAGACCCAGGGACGCCCAAACGATCCAGAGGGTCGGCGGGGGATCGACCGCAATCGTGATCGCCACCAGGATTGCCATCCAGACCAATCCCAGGAAGCGGAAGATGACCACCATCCGGCGGAGCGTCGTCTCGAGCTCTGGGCTGCCCCGGTGGCTGAATCGCGCGGTCATCGCCGCCGAAGCTACCCCTCTGCCGGGGCCCGGGTCTCGATTCTCGATGTCGGTCATCATTCACAAGAAGGGTCGAACCATGGGGGGATCACCTTGGACGATCCCCCCATGGGGTCCCCATTGTCGCTTCGAGGGACGTGGTCTCCCTGAAGTCCCCGGCCGCGATCATGACCCGTACCGTCCAGTCCGCCTATGGGGGATCACCCCCATGCTGTGGGCCGGTCTTCCGGTGCCCACGACAAAACACGGCCACCGTTAGCCGGTGGCCGTGTGGGTCAGCGTCGGGTCGTTGGGACCGTGCGCAGGAGACTTCACATGATTTGTCCGGCGATGGGGACCGCCATCAGCACCACGGCGAGCGTGGTGAGCCTGATGGCATTCGGTTCCATCGCCGCACGGATCGACGTGGCGGCAAGCGCGACGCCGATCAGGACGAGAATCCAGGCATTCTGGGCTCCAAGCGTCGCGAGGAGCAGGACCAGGGTGGCCACGATGACACCGACCACGGCGATGAGCGCCCTCGTCACCTTGCCGATGGGATGGGCGGCCCAGTCAATGAAGAATTCGGCTGTTGATGCGGTCATAGGCCCTATTTCGGCAATTAGGGCCTCTGGCTTTAGCGGACGAGATGGGTCGAACGCCTCAGCCCCGATCGGAGATCCAAATCCCGAGGCCGACCGGGTGCAGAGTCTCTGATTGATGAGGCGATCGAGATCTTCGGTGACCAGTCAGAGGCGTTGGCGTACCGGCTGATGGAGAGCCGGTTTCGATCAGCCAGCGAGTGCAGCCCTGGCGGCGTAGAACCCACACATTCCGTGGACCCCGGCCCCGGGCGGTGTGGCCGAGGAGCAGAGGTAGAGCCCTTCTCCGATGCGATAAGGCCCGGTCGAACCTAACTGGAATACCTTCCTCGGCCCGAAACCCCCGCCGGCTATATCCCCACCGATGTAGTTGGGATTGTGGTCCTCGAACTGGGCTGCGTTCATGGAGTGACGCTCGAGGATCAAGTCCCTGAATCCGGGGGCGAACTGCTCGATCTGCGCCTCGATAGCTGCGGTCATGTCAAGGTCGGATCCATTCGGGACGTGGCAATAGCCCCATGCCGTTTGCTTGCCATGGGGGGCACGGCTCGGATCGAACAACGACTGCTGTGCTACCAGCACAAAAGGTGTTTCGGGGTGACTCCCGCCGTGCACCAGATCCTCGGCGGCCGCCACTTCCTCCCATGTTCCACCGACATGAACGGTCCCGGCCCGAGGGCTCCAATCGTCCAGCCAAGGGATGGGCCCGTCGAGGGCCCAGTCCATCTTGAAGACCCCAGGGCCGGTCTTCCATGCGGCAAATCTCCGTCGATGTTGCATGTCGACCCTGGCCCCCCCAATCCGAATTGCGGCCCGAGGCATCACGTCGAGGATGATCACCTGGCCACCAGGAAGCTGGTCCAGCGTTGCAATCGACCTTCCGGTCTCGATTGTCCCGCCACCGTCGGTGACGATCTTGGCCAGGGCATCGGCGATCCGTTGCGATCCACCTCCGACCAGGGGCCAACCGTACGCGTGCCCCGTGACCCCGAAGAGGAGAGCAACACCGCCGGTCAGCGGTGAGTTCAAGGGTGCAATGGCATGAGTGGCGAGACCGGCGAAGACTCCTCTCGCTTCCGGGGAGGAGAAACCCGAGGCAATGATGGAAGCCGGAAGCGCTCCGCGGGTGGCGAGTCGGATGAAGCTCGACGGGTTCTTGGGGATGGGGGACAAGGGGCCAAGGAAGTCTTCGATCACTTGGTCTGCCGACTCCACCAATGGACGCATGATCCGCAGATAGCGGCCTTCGTCCCCACCAAACCGGGCGGCGGTTTCCTCCAGATCACGAAACAAAGCGCCGGCGTGTCCCCCGCCGAGAGGGTGGGAGAGGGGAATGTCGGGCTGAATCCACTCCACATCGAGCCCCACCTCCTGGAAGAACGGTGATGCGATCCCAAGAGGATGGATAGCAGAGCAGATGTCGTGGAGATATCCGGGAAGGGTGAGCTCTTCGGTTCGAGTGCCCCCGCCGATGACATCTGCCTGCTCTACGACGAGGACACGTCTCCCGGCGTGGGTCATCTCGGCCGCGGCCGCCAGGCCATTGGGGCCGGCTCCCACCACTACCGCGTCGTATTCGGCCATCGCCCCGCATTGTGGCGCCGCCCCTTTACGGGAATGGTGACCCAGCATCTCGTTCTCCGGTCGCCGGCCCGTAACGGTCACGGAACGCCGATCCGGTCTGATGGCGACATCGGAGAAAGGACTCCGAAAGCGAATCGAGCCCCCTTTCGGGGGCTCGATTCCATCCGCTGGCCGGCGCTTAGAGAAGGACGGCTCGCTTGCGGATGTAAAGGAACACGAATCCGGTGAACAGGACGGAGAGGGCCCGTGTTCGGGCTCAGTCGCCCTTGAAGTCAGGCGGTCTCTTCTCGACGAAGGCCGCCAGCGCCTCCATCAGATCGCCGGAGATCAGGTGAGTGGCATTCCAACGCGCCACATATTCGAGAGCGTCGGCTGTCGACCTGCCGTCATTGGCGGAGAGAATCGTCTTGATCCCTTGCACCACCAGTGGTGAGTTGGAGGCAATCTCACTCGCCAACTCCAACGCCGCCGCTTGGGTGGTTGCTGCGTCGGGGAACACCCGGTTGAGCAAGCCGATCTCGGACGCCCGCGCCGCGTCGATATCGGCGCCGCTGAAGGCCAACTCCGCGGTGTGACCCGATCCGACGATGGCGGGGAGCCGTTGCAGGGTCCCCACATCGGCGACGATGGCCATCCGCGTCTCCCGAATCGAGAACACCGAGTCGGCGGACCCGTAACGGATGTCACAGGCGGTGATCAGGTCCATTCCCGCCCCGAGACAATGCCCGTGCACCGCGGCAATCACCGGCTTTGGTGAGTTGGCGAGACAACTTGCGGTGAGTTGGAGCCGTCTGATCTGGCTGTAGAGACGGTGATTGGCCTGAGCGTGGGAGAGCCCGGACGGCTGGAGCGAGGAGAGCATCCCGATGTCGATCCCGACCGTGAACGAGGGCCCGCGCCCGGCGAGGACCATCACACGGATCGTGTCATCGGCGTCGAGATCGGCCATGGCCACCGGAAGATCGACCCACATGTCCTCGGACATGGCATTGAGCTTCTCGGGCCGGTTGAGCCAGACGGTGGCTACGTGCCCGGTGTGCTCGATCTCGAGGTGTTCGTAGCCCACCTGCGGAGGTTACGCCCTCGTAATTGGGACACACAGGGCCATATATGACCCCTCTTGCTCCCAATTACGGAGGGGTACCCACCGGAGATCCAACCCGGCTATTCGGCTGCGGAACGCCAGGCCTCACGGACCTTGACCCGGCCCCCGTAACGGAGCAGCCCGCCGGCGTAGATCCGGCCGGCGACGAAGACGAGGCCGATGATGGTTCCGACCGTGAGGATCAGAGCAGCCGCGTACTGCCACCAAGGGATGGCGTCGAGGGCGGCGCGGACCGGCACCACGAAGGGCGCTGTCAAGGGGACGAACGTTCCAACCACCGCGGCCACACCGTCAGGATCGGACAGGGTCGCCAGCGCCACGAAGAAACCGGCGACCGCCGTCATCGACATCGGGAACGCCACGTTCTGGGCGTCTTCCATCCGGCTCACCAGTGACCCGGCCGCGCCGAACATCACCGCGAACAGGAGGAACCCGAGGATGAACCAAACGATCAGGTTCACCACGGCGAAGGTGTTGAGACTGGGCAACTCGAAGATCCCGGCGAGCTGAATCGTGGTGACGGCAATGAGGATGGTCCCCGCAAACTGTCCGATGCCCAAGATCCCGATGCCGAGGATCTTCCCGGCCAGCAGTTGCCAGGGCTTGATGCTCGAAAGCAAGACTTCAACCACCCGGTTGGTCTTCTCCTCGGTGACCCCGGAGAGGATCCACGTCCCGTACAACAACACAGCCCCGTATAGGAGGAGGAGCCCGGCGTAGGCGATGGCCCCTCTCGATTCGTCGCCGGCTTCCTGCCCGCTCAGCGTGCCGGTCTCGAGAGGATCGGAAGTCATGACCTCGATGACGTCGGCGGCGACATCTCCCTCGGCGGCGACGATGGCCTCCAACTCGACGGAGGCCGCCCCCCGCTGGAGATAGCTCAGGATCTTGGACTCGCCGAAGCCGCCGACGCTCTCGACGATCACCTCAGACCCGTCGATCAAGATGGCGTCGAGCTCGCGTTCCTCCAATGCTGCCTCGGCCAGCCCTCGGTCGGAGAAGCCCACTGTGGCGATCGCAATCGACGGCTCAGCCTCGGGCTCGTCGTTGGCGTTTGCCAGGAGTTCGGCGGCTTCGATGATCGCCTCGTTGCCCGATCCGATCGAACCCACCTCGTACTCGTCGGTGCCACCGTCGAGGAGCCTCGGAACCAGGATCAATCCCACCACGAGAATGGCGGTCACGGCGCTGGTGATCAGATAGGCCTTGGAGCGGCCCCTCTCCCTCAGCTCCCGGCGCGCGATCTGCCAGACGATTCCGAGGTCGCTCATCTCACTGCCTCCCGGAACAGGTCTGACAGCGAGGGGGCGGTGTAGCTGAAATGGCGGATGCGGCCGGCGTCCTGGGCTCTCACCAGGAGGCCGCGGACGTCGGTGCCGGCTTCGATGACCAGATGATGTCGGGCGCCGTCGGATTCGATGCTTCGAATCCCGTCCAGTGACTCCAGCAGGGCGGTTGCATCCCCGTCGACTTCCAACTCAAGGTGTCGGATCGGGGCGGCATCCTTCAGGTCGCGCACCGTGCCTTCGACCACGATCACGCCCTTGTTGATTATCGCAACCTCCTCACACAGGTCCTCGACCAGATCGAGTTGATGGGAGGAGAAGACCACTGCCTTTCCTGAAGTCGCTTGCTCACGCAAGATTTCCGACATCGTCTCGGAGGCGATCGGGTCGAGCCCGCTGAAAGGCTCATCGAGGACCAGCAGCTCCGGGTCGTGGATCAGCGCTACCGCCAGCTGCACTCGTTGCTGGTTGCCGTGAGAAAGGGCTTCGAGGGGGTCGGTGCCTCGATCACCGAGCCCGAATCGCTCCAGCCAATGATCAGCCGCGGCGACGGCAGCCTTGGTGGTCATGCCTCGCAATCGACCCAGGTAGGTCAGCTGGTCGTGGACCTTCATCTTCGGGTAGAGGCCCCGTTGCTCCGGCATGTAGCCGAAGTGCCTTCGCTGGTCGAGACCGATCGGCTGGCCGTCCCAGGTCACCTCGCCCGAGTCGGGCCGCATCAGGCCGAAGATCGAGCGCATGGCGGTGGTCTTGCCTGCGCCGTTGGGACCGAGGAACCCGAGCATGGTGCCCCGCGCCACCCCGAGTGTGCACCCATCGAGAGCGACCACGTCGCCGAAAGTCTTGTGCATGTCCTGGATCGAGAGCACGGACCGGAGAGGTTAAACTCGCTTCAGTCGAGCAATGTCGGGCGGAACAGCCGGTCGTGGGTGGTGAGGGCGAATCGGTCGGTCATCCCCGCCACGTAGTCGATGGCCCGGTGCAAGGCGTCTGCGGTGGGGGTCGTGAACGAATCAGGCACTTCTTCGGGGTGATTCGAGAAGTGCACCACCAGGTCCTCGATGACGCTGATCGCCTTCTGCTTCTGGCCCTCCGACTCCGGTCGCAGGTAGACCCGCTCGAACATGAAGTCCCGGAGCTCGTCCATCACCTCGAGAAGATGAGGGTCTATGGCCACTTCTCCGTCGGCATAGCTGGTTTCGATCATCGAGGTGACCATCGAGTCGATCCATTCTCTCGAGGTGGCGCCGAGATGGACCAGCGCCGTCGTCGGGAGATCGTGATATTCGAGGATCCCGGCGCGGAGGGCGTCTGCGACATCATGGGTGAGGTAGGCGATCCGGTCGGCGTAACGGCAGAGCCATCCTTCAGGCGTGGCGGGGGGTGGGTCGACCTTCCAGGAGTGGGCCCGAACGCCGTCGAGCACCTCGTAGGTGAGGTTCTGGGGCTCGAGCAGCTCGAGGGTGCGCACACCATGCTCGGAATGGAGCCATCGACCGTCGACGAAAGGGGTGAGCGCCTCTTCGCCGGTGTGGCCGAACGGGGAGTGCCCGACGTCGTGGGCCAGGCAGATCGCTTCGGTTAGGTCTTCGTTGAGGCCCAAGGCCCGGGCCATGGCGCGGCCCACCTGGTTCACCTGGATGGTGTGGGTCATCCTGGTCACGAAATGGTCACCGTCGGGATTGAGGAACACCTGTGTCTTGTGCTTGAGCCGACGGAAGGCCTTGGTGTGGATGACACGATCGCGGTCACGTTCGAACGCGGTTCGGAACTCGTCGTCCTCTTCAGGCTCGCTGCGTCCGCGTGAAGCCGAAGACTTGGTGGCATCCGGCGCCAACAACTCATGCTCGAGCTGCTCGCGTTCGACGCGAGTTCGGCGCATCAGTCCGCTCATCACGAGCCCAGGGTAGGTGGGGTTCTGATTCGACAGTTATCGAAGTCGCCCGCTCATGTGATCTGGACCCAGGCCAGAACCTCGGGCATCCTGCGTTTCAGGAGGCGCCCGGCGAGCAGCAGCGAGAGCAGGTAGAACAACAGCCCCCAGACCACTGCCAGGCCGGCAGTGAGCCAAGGGTCGATCACTTCACCAAAGTCGACTGTGAGGACAGTGACCGATGCCGGGGGGATCAGGAGGACACCGATGGCAAAGAAGGACACGATTTGGCTGACGATGGCGAGACAACCCTGTTCGGTCGATTGGGCGAAGACATCGGTCCCTTCGCGGGGAAGCCGAAGCGGGGCCAGGACCGAGACCAGGTTGCCCACGGCGAGCTGACAACCGATGGCTGCCACCGACAGGGGGACGGTGAGCCATATCCAACGCCAGTAGCCTGAGAAAAAGGCCAGCCCGATGGTGAGCACCGCGGTCTCGACGGCGAGGCCCGATGCCACGGCGAGGTTCTTCCCGAGCAGCAGCTGTCGAGGCTTGGCAGGAAGGACGAACAGATAGCTGGCCGCATTGCGCTCCCACCCAAAGAGATTGAGGGCAATCGGGAGGCCGACGAAGAGGACGAGGATCGGAGCGACGATTGGCGCCCACTCCCTTTCCCGGAAGTCGAAGAGCCCGGTGGCGTTCATGACAACTCCGCCGATGGCGAGCCCGACGAAGATGACCGTGCCCGTCCAGACCAAGCGTTGCCGGGGGTCCCTGACGTAGAAGCGGAATTCCTTTCGGGCAAGGGTGGGCACCACTCCCCACGGTCCGTATGCCATGCCGCTGCGCCGAGCGCGGGCAGCCGGTTTGTTCCGCTGTTCCGGGGTGGTCAGAAGCCAGCCGAGAAGTCTCTTCCACACCGCGATGAGGGCGAGAAGCCCCCCGATCGCCGCGGTCAGTGAGATCAGCGCCGAGACCGGGTTGCCGTCAGCCGCCTCCAACATCGCTCGCTGCGCTGCGACGGGGGGGATCAGGAGCGACCAGTTCATGATCGGATGACGCAACGCGACGGTCGTCAAGCCCTCGCTGGCGACCATTTGGCTCGCCGAGCGGTAGAGGAGGAAGGCTCCGGCGGCGATGCCGAGAATCAAGAAGGTGGCTATGTCTCGACCACGTCTGGTGCGCAGGACCGCCGAGATGGCTCCTGAGAACAACTGACTGCCGACCGCCAGCAGGCCGACGAAGACCAGCGAAGCAGGCAAGGCCATCCACCATCCCCCGGACAGGCTCATGGTGTTGGATCCGATGAGGAGAAGCGGGATCACCGTGGAGGGTGCGATGAAGCTGGCCGCAACCAAACCGCCGACCATCTGGTTGGGGGTTATCGGGAGCAGGGCGAGCTGTTGGGGATCGAGGTTCTCGTCGAGCGGGAAGATGACTACCGGCAACGCCACCCAGGCGAGAAAGGCGAAGAGAGCACCCCACCCCATGTAGTTGGCCAGGGCTTCGGGGCTGGCCTGGAGGGCGCGGGCGCTCTCCAGATGAGCGTTGGCCAGCCACACCCCAAGCCAGGTCAACAGAATCAGCGCGACCGGAAGTCCGAACCTGCGCTGAACGTCGGCTCGGACCCCGTTCCAGGTGAGTCGGGCCTTGAGCCGAGCTAGCCGGAGTACCACGACGAATCGCCTGGTGTCTTTCCTCCAACCGCGGCGATGAAGGCATCCTCGACGTTGTCGACACCCATCAAGCGACAGAGGCCCTCAGGTGTGTCCTCGATAGTCAAACGCCCTTGGATCATGATCCCGATCCGGGTGCAGAGCTTCTCGACGAGGTGCATCTCATGTGAGGAGAAGATGATGGTGGTTCCCCCCTGGGCCGCTCGCTGCAAAAGGCTCCTGATGAGACGTGCCGAGACCGCATCGACGCCTTCGAAGGGTTCGTCGAGGAAGAGGACCGGTGGCCGATGGATGATCGCTGCACCCAGCGCGATCTTCTTTCGCATCCCCCTGGAGTAATCGCCGATCAGCTTCGATCCTTCGTCCATCAGGTCGAGCAGCTCGAGCAACTCGTCGCGTCTTCGGGTCGCCTCGACACGACTCAGGCCATGCATGGCCGCGGTGAAATCGAGAAGCTCGGCTCCGGTCAGACGCTCGTACAGATTGAACTCCTCGGGGAGGACGCCGATCCGGGCCTTGACCTCGGTTGGCGATTGCCAGGTGTCGAACTCACCAACCCCTACCGAGCCCGCGTTGGGTCGAAGCAAACCGACGATGGTCTTGATCGTCGTGGTCTTGCCGGCGCCGTTCTGTCCGAGCAAGCCATAGAACTCGCCGGGATTGATGGAGAGATCAACGTGGTCGACCGCCACCGTCTTGCCGAACTTACGGACCAGGCCCTTGGCCCATACCGCGGGAGTCGCGACCGAATCGGTCGTTGTCTCTTGGACGAGAGGTTGGGTCACGTGCCCAAGTATCGACGGATCAGGCCCATAACAAAAGAGAAAGGCGTTGTTGATCCTCGAACAGGGCACGTTGGCTCCTCGATTCGCGAACATCCCTCTTGTCGGAGTCCCGAGGACCAAGTACCAAGTACCGTGAGTCCCGGTGGAGTATCAGGCCCTTTATCGGAAGTACCGGCCCCAGTCATTCGACGACGTAATCGGCCAGTCTCACGTCACCACCACCCTGGCTCGGGAAATCGCCGACGGCCGGGTGGCCCATGCCTATCTGTTCACCGGGCCCCGAGGAACCGGCAAGACCAGCACAGCGCGGATCCTGGCCAAGGCCCTCAATTGCACCAACCGTGGGCCTCACGGTGTCCCGTGCAACGAGTGCCTCAGCTGCGTCTCCATCACCGATGGCACCTCACTCGACGTTTTGGAATTGGACGCCGCCTCTCACAATTCGATCGATGACATTCGTGACATCAGGGTGAGTGTGACCACCGTGGCCTCCACCGCCACGTCGAAGCGGGTATTCGTTCTCGACGAGGCACACATGCTTTCCAAAGCGGCCGGAAATGCGCTGCTCAAGACCCTTGAGGAGCCGCCTGAGCATGTGCATTTCGTGCTGGCCACCACCGAGCCCTACAAGCTGCTCGACACCATCCGCAGCCGCAGCCAGCGTTTCGATTTCCACCCGGTCCCGGTCGAGGACTTGGCAGGTCATCTCAGTCTGATCGCGGAGCGAGAGGGCTATCAGTTCGACGCCGCCGCCCTGCTCGCGATTGCCCGGCACGCCGGGGGTTCGGTGCGGGATTCCTTGTCCCTCCTCGAGCAGGTTGCTGCGCTGGGGGCCGGGACCGTCGAGGTCGCCGGGGTGCGTCGCGCTCTGGGGTTGGCCGATTCTGAGGCGTTCATGCGGCTCGTCGAGGCGATCGCGGCCCAGGATGCGAAGAGTGCACTCGAGTTGGTGGCCGAACTGTCGGCCGATGGTGTTGATCTCCGTCGATTCGTAGCCGAGGCGGTGGCGTTCTTCCGCGGTGCCTTTCTTGCCCACTACGCGCCCAATCTCGCCGAGATCGCCGACGAGCCGCCTGAGGTGTACGGAGCCTGGCGCAGGGCAGCCGAGCTGGTGCCCTCGGGTGACGTGCTTCGAGCTGTCGACCTTCTCGGTGAGGCGCTGGTCAGGTTGCGCGAGGGACGTGAAGAGCGATTGATGACCGAGTTGGCCTTGATCAAGCTGACGAGACCGGAGACAGCGAGCGACAGCGCAGCCCTGCTGAGCAGGATCGAGCGCTTGGAGCGCCGACCGACCAGTCCCCGCACATTGGGCCCCGAAGGGAGTGACTCGGAGAGCCATCTTCCTGGCCCGGTGGTCGCCGATCAAGGCAGCGAGGCTGCGGCGGAGGACACCTCGGCTTCGCTTCCCACGGCCGGCAACGGTTCCGAGGTCTCCTTCGAGCAACTGCAGAAGGTGTGGCCCGGGTTGTTCGGCAGTTTGCGGGATGTGCTTGGTGCTCGGCGCTGGGCGTTCTTCCGTGAGGCGGTGCCGGTGTCCGTGGAAGGCGACACGATCACCCTCGAGGTCGCCCACGATTTCCATCTCCAGTCGCTCCAGGAGGACGATGTGGTGGCTTCTATTGTGGCCACCCGTGCCGGCGACCTGCTTGGCGGCGAGGTGAAGGTTCGCTTCCGTTCCCGTCAGAGCTCGCCAACCGACAGCGACGAGATCGATATCACCGAGCTCGAGGAACGGCCCGAGCGTGCCACCGATCCGACCAGTCTGCTGGTGGACGAGTTGGGGGCCGAAGAAGTCGAAGAGTAGGTCCCGGGTCGGCCGGCAATAGTGACCTAGCCGTTACCCTCTCAACCCATGAACCGCCAGCCCGATATGCGTCAGCTGATGAAGCAGGCCCAGCAAATGCAGGCCCAGCTGGCTGCGGCCCAGGCCGAACTGGCGCAGAAGACGTTCGTGGGCAGCGCCGGTGGCGGCATGGTGAGGGCCACGGTCACCGGGGCTCAGGAGCTGGTCGAGATCACGATCTCGCCGGACGTGGTGGACCCCGAAGACATCGAGATGCTCGAGGACTTGGTCCTGGCCGCGGTTCGGCAGGGATTCGAAGCGGCCGCCGCAGCAGCGTCCGACGAGCTCGGTGGGCTCACCGGTGGGCTTGACCTCGGCGGCCTGCTCGGTTGATGTTCGAGGGACCCGTCCAGAGGCTCATCGACGAGCTGGCCCGACTCCCCGGCATAGGCCAGAAGACTGCGCAGCGCCTTGCTTTTCATCTGCTTGCTGTAGAGGAGGCGGATGCCCGGCGGCTCGCCACAGCGATAGTCGACATGAGGCAGCAGGTCAGCCTGTGCGCCCGCTGTTTCAACGTCGCCGCCGGTGAGGAATGCTCGATCTGTAGGGACTCCCGTCGCGACAACAGCCTGGTGTGCGTCGTCGAGCGCCCCCAGGATGTGGTTGTCGTGGAGCGAACTCAGGAGTTTCGGGGCCGATACCACGTCCTAGGCGGCTCGCTGTCTCCCATCAATGGCATCGGGCCGGGCCAGATCCGGATCGAGGAGTTGAAGGCCCGGGTCGGCCCCGAGGGCATCACGGAGTTGATCCTGGCCACCAACCCCACCGTCGAGGGGGACGCCACCGCCATGTACATCGCACGAGAGCTGAAGCCGCTGGGGGTGAAGGTGACACGTCTCGCCTCGGGCCTGCCGGTAGGTGGAGATCTCGACTACGCCGACGAGTTGACCTTGGGCAGGGCCCTAGCCGGCCGCATGGAACTCTGAACAGGTCACTCTCAGCTTGCGACCTTCGAATCCGGCTGACGCTGGGATCCCGATCAGTCCAAGGTGAGCGCCGAGATCTCACGAAGCCTGGCCAGATCGTGATAGGCGTCCATGTAGCGGATCGAGCCTGTCTTCGAGCGCATGATCACCGAGTGGGTCACGACCTGGTCACCCCGGAAGTCGACAGCCCTGAGGAATTCGCCGCCGGTGACCCCCGTGGCGGCGAAGAAGACGTTGTCCGGAGCGATGAGGTCGCGCGTGGAGAGAACCTGACTGACATCGAGCCCTTCGTCGAGAGCGCGGGCCCGTTCCTCGTCGTCACGGGGCCAGAGCCTGCACTGGATCTCTCCTCCCATGCAGGTGAGGGCGGCAGCTGCAATCACGGCCTCGGGAGAGCCGCCTATGCCTAGAAGGATGTCGGCTGCGGTGTCCTCACGTGCAGTCGAGATGGCTCCGGCAACGTCGCCGTCGCGGAGCAGAGAGATCCGCCCGCCCGCCCGGCGCACGCCATCGATGTAGGGCTGGTTTCGGGGGCGGTCGAGGATCAGGGCTCGGAGGTCGTTGATGTCCTTGCCCTTGGCTTTGGCCACCTGTCGCAGGTTCTCTTCGACCGGGGCTTCGAGATCCACCGCTCCAGCCGCCTCGGGCCCGACCGCGATCTTGTCCATATAGACCAGGGATCCGGAGGTGTACATCGAACCCCGCCCCGCCGAAAGGGCGATCACCGTGATCGCGCCGGGCATTCCCGAGGCGGTGAGGGTGGTCCCGTCGACCGGGTCCACTGCCACGTCCACGATCATGCCTTTGCCCGTCCCCACCCGCTCCCCGTCGAAGAGCATCGGCGCCTCGTCCTTGGCACCCTCGCCGATCACCACCAACCCGTCGATGTCGAGGGTCGAGAGGTGGAGACGCATGCCGTCAACGGCCGCCTGGTCGGCCGCCTCCTTGTCACCGCGCCCCAGCCAACGGGCTGCTCCCATGGCAGCGGTCTCGGTGACCCGAACCAGATCCATTCCGAGGTTGTGCTCGACCGGCTCGGACATCAGGCGTCGACCCGGATCACGATCGCATCTCCCTGCCCACCGCCTCCGCAGAGGGTCGCCGCTCCCACTCCACCGCCACGGGCTCGAAGGGCGTTGACCAGGGTCACCACGATCCGGGCCCCGGTGGCCCCCAGCGGATGACCGAGAGCCACTGCTCCGCCGTGGACGTTCACTTTCGAAGTCGGGATGTCCAGCATCCGCGCCGCCCAGATCGCCACTGCGGCGAAAGCCTCGTTGATCTCAACAAGGTCGAGATCGGTTGGCTCCAACCCGGCCCTCTTCAATGCAACCAGCAGGGCCTCGGCGGGACGCTCGTGCAACGTGGCGTCGTTGCCCCCAATCTGGCCATAGGCGAGGATCTCGCCGAGCACGGGGGCTTCCGAGGCCTCGGCGGCGGTCCGGTCGGCGATCACAACGGCGGCGGCGCCATCCGAGATCTGTGAGGCGTTCCCCGCAGTGATGGTCCCTCCGCTGGCGAAGGCAGGGTTGAGGGCGGCCAGCGACGCGACGGTGGCATCCGCCCTGATCCCTTCGTCGGAATCCACACGCAGCGGATCGCCCTTCCTCTGCGGGATCTCGACGAGCACGATCTCGTCGGCGAATCCACCGGTTTGGGCCGCCTCGGCGGCAAGTTGGTGGCTGCGGGCAGACCAATCGTCTTGTTCGGCGCGCCCGATCCCGAGCCGGTCGTTTTTGCGGTCCGAGGACTCTCCCATCGTGCATCGATCGAACGCGCAGAAAAGGCCGTCGTGCTGCATGACATCGGTTAGGGGGACGTCCCCGATCCGTGCGCCCCAGCGCAGCTCCCGAACCACATGCGGGGCGTTGGTCATGCTCTCCATGCCACCGGCGACGATGAACTTCGATTCACCGAGTCGGATGGCACGGTCGGCGAGCCCGATTGCGGACATCCCGGAGAGACAGACCTTGTTGACGGTCACCGCAGGAACCGTCATGGGAAGTCCACCGCGCACGGCCGCCTGACGCGCGGTGATCTGACCTTCACCTGCCTGGAGCACGTGGCCGAAGAGGACCTCGTCTACGGTCACAGGATCCACTCCCGATCGGTCCACGGCGGCAGCAATTGCATACCCACCGAGTTCCACCGCCCGGACCGGGGAGAGGACACCGCCATACTTGCCAATGGGGGTGCGGGCGATCCCGGTGATGACACTGTTGCTCACGTTGACCTCCAGGCCCTGATGCTACCGGGAGGCGGGTGGCACCAAAGGGGGAGGTGGCAATAGCCTCTAGGTCATGAAACTCCTGAATCTCGACCATGTCGGAATCGCGGTCACCGACCTCGATCGGGCCATCGAGGGCTACCAGACTCGGTACGGCGTGTTCCCGCTGTATCGCGAGGTGGTCGAGGCTCAAGGTGTGGAGGAGGCAATGATCCCCGTCGGCGGCTCGTTCGTCCAACTTCTCCAACCCCGGGCGGCCGACACCCCGGTTGGGAAGTTCCTGGCGCGCCGGGGTCAAGGTCTGCACCACATCGCATACACCGTCGCGTCGATAGGGGCGGCGTTGGACCACCTCAAGGGGCAGGGCGCAAGGTTGATCGATGAGACCCCTCGGATTGGCGGGAGGGGGGCACAAGTCGCCTTCGTCCACCCGGACGACCTTGGTGGTACCTTGATCGAGCTAGTGGAGCCTGCAGATGGTTGAAGGAATTCGGATCAAAGGTGGCGCCGGCGAATTCGAGGCGGCGCTCATCGCCGTGGTCCTCGATCACATCACCCGGGAGGAGGACGCCCTTCGCCGCCTTCCCCCGGGCGGAGCCCGTGGCATGCCGCCCTGGATGCGGGCTGAGTTCCCCGAGGAGCCCGATACCCCCCTCGAGCTGGTGGAGCCCGATCGCTCCTGACCTGAGACCCGGAATCCATGGTCACCCTCGATCCCATCGATAAAGGCTGAGCCTGTGAATCAGGTCCGTCTCATGATCTCCTTCAATTCGGGCGCTCTGAGCAGGTAGGACACGACAAGGAAACCGGCGAGGGCGGTCAACCCGCCCAAGGCGGCCGCCCCCAGGCCACTCAGGATTGTCAGCTCTCCTTCGCCGAACACCGCGTTGACCACAGGTAGGGCGAGCAGCACCGCCGCCCCGGCCGCCACCAGGCCCCGAAGCGCGGAGATTCCCACTTCCCGCACCGCCGGCCAGCCCGAGTCCGAGCCCCAGGCCGCCAACAAGGCAAGGGCGTAGCCGCTCATGACGGCCACCGATGCAATGGCGAAGCCTTCCACCCCGGAGAGGTTGTAGAGGGCGGACCAGACGGGCACCGCGATCACAGTGCCCACGGTCCCGATGAGGACCGGGGTCCACATCTTTCGCTTGGCGTAGAAATGACGGGACAAGATCTGGTGCAAACCCCAGGCCGGCACCGAAAGGGCATAGATCATGAGGAGCCGGGCCACCAACTCGGTGTCCTCGGCGGTGAATGCGCCCCACTGATAAAGCAGTCTCACCAAGGGGCGGGCGAGGACGAGTAAAGCCGCAGTGGCGGCGGCGGCTACGAAGACGGTGTTGCGCGCCGCTCTGGACGTGGTCTCTGTGAGCCCGTCGGTGTCACCCCGGGCGGCGAGACGGGCCAGGAAGGGGTATGCGGCCACACCGGCGGCCTGGGCTATGACCCCGACCGGAACCATGTTGAGCTGTCTGGCGAAGCTGAGAGCGGAGGTGGCTCCCTCCTCCACCTGTCCGAACCAACGAACGAACTGCTCGTCGAGCACCGCAATCGACTGGCCCACCATCAGGGGCAGGGCCAGGAGCAGGTACTCGCCGATCGAGGATTGGCCCCGCGGGACCGGGACCAGACGGGTCCCGGTGGCCCTGGCCCCGAACCATTGCAGCCCGAAGTTGCCGACCGCCGACCCGGCCACCGCACCCCAGAGGAATCCCTCCGGGCCGGCCGCTCCGAAGAAGGCCGAGGCCAGACCTCCCAAGATGATCCCGACGTTGTAGACGATCGGGGCCAGGGCCGGGAGGACGAATCTGCGGTGGGTGTATTGGACTGCCATCAGCAGGGCGCCGGCGACCAGGAACACCTGGGCGGGGAGGACGAGCCTGGTCAGGGCGACGAGCCGGTCATGATCGGCCGCCTCTGGGAACATCAGTGACACCAGGGGGTCAGCCGCCGCCCACATCACGATTGTCAGCCCCACGATGGCGAGGATCACGAATCGGAAGACGGAGCTGAAGGCGCGATTGGCGCCCTCCTCGTCGCCCTGTTCCAGATGACGGCTCAGGATCGGGATCAAAGTGATGGTGAGATAGGCACCGGCCAGGAGGTAGTTGAGGAAGTCGGGGATCGTGAAGGCCTGGCGGTAGAGGTCTCCTTCGACGTTGACCCCGATCAGGGATGCGAGGAGGGCCTCCCGGGCGAGCCCGAGAAGACGGGAGAGGAGCACGCTCCCGGCTACGACCGCGGCTGCGGATCCCATCCGCAGCGGCCGGCTCATGTGGCTCCGGCGTAGATGCGAAGCTCGTCGACCAGGACATCAGGGACGACGAGATCCCCGTATCCGGTGCCCAGGCTCAACCCCGGCTTGTAGGCGCCGTGAAAGTCGCTGCCGCCGGCAGGGACCAACCCGAACCGGCGCGCCAGATCCGCATAGCCCTCCCTTTCGTGATGCCGGTAGCCGGCACAAAACGCTTCCAGGCCGATGAGCCCGGCGGGAATGAGTCGTGTCAGCAGATCCGCCATCTCGTGGGCTCGATTGATCCCGAGGGTGTGGGGGTGAGCGAGGATGGGAACCCCACCCGAGGCTCGAGCGAGCTGGATTGCGTCCTCAGGCGTCAGTCGCGGCCGCCCTATGTAGGCGGGCCGTCCCGATGTGAGCCAGAGCTCGAAGGCCTCTTCGATGGTTTCGACGTATCCCTTGCGCATCATCACGGCGGCGATGTGGGGCCGCCCGACGCTGCCCGATCCCCCTTCCTCGAGGATCTCTTCGGCTGTGAGCGGCATCCCGAGCTCGGTGAGACGTTGCGCCATGCTCTCGTTGCGCTGCTCCCGGCCCTGACGAAGCTCCTCGAGCCGGTTCTGGAGGGGGCCGGGCCCCGGTTCCAGCCAGAGGACCACCAGATGCATCCCGCCCTCGTCGTACTCCAGGGAGAGCTCGGTCCCCGGTATCAGCTCCAGAGGGACGGAACTGGCCGCTGCTTTGGCGTCGGGGATCCCGGCCTGGGTGTCGTGGTCGGTGAGGGCGAGCGCGGTGAGCCCGATCTCCACCGCCTGCTCGATGAGGGCGGCTGGCTTCTCTGAACCGTCAGACGCTGTCGAATGGGAGTGGAGGTCTACGGCCATTGGTCTCCTACGCCCCGATGATGGCGGGTGCGACCGTCAAGAACTGGTTACGTCGATGGTGACACTCTCGAGGTAGACGGTTGCCAGGGGAAGGCTGTCCTCAACCGAACCGGGCCGTCTTGCTGTTTCGACGTCCTGGATTCGATCGAGTGCCTCCTGTCCGGAGATCACACTGCCCAGGACGTTGAACTGCGGGTTGAGGACCTCGGCTGCTTCGCCCAGGACGATGAAAAACTGGCTGCCGGTGGTGCCCTTCCCGACGTTCTCCATGGCCACCACTCCCGTTGTGAGGACGAAGTCTTCGGGCGGGAACTCGTCGGGAATCCGGTATCCGGGCCCACCGGCCCCGTTGGCGAGTGGGTCACCAGTGAACAACCGGAAATCGGCGACGATGCGATGGAACACCTGCCCGTTGTAGAACCCTTCCCGGGCGAGGAAGACGAAGGAGTTGACCGTCTCGGGATAACCGGCAGGATCGAGCTCGATGACAATCTCCCCACAGGAGGTCTGAAGGGTCGCCGTGACCACGGCCGTGGGAGTGACGTCATCCTGTTGCTCGGGCTCGGTGTACTCGGCAACCTCCTCGGGTGGAGGCTGCTCTGCCTCGCATGCCGTCGGTTGTTCTCGGAAACCCTCGTACCCACGGGGAAGGTCGCCCTCGTCATCGCCGAAGAAGGCGCCGATGGCTAGCACCGCCACCACCAGGACCCCGAAGACCAAAGCCGTGCCGAGCCGGCGACCCAGCTCGCGCCGTGCGGTTTGCTTCTTTTCGGCCTTCCGCTTGGCGGCGCGCTGCTCCTTTTGACGCCGTCTTCTGTCGGTCATGGCCGCCGCGACTTTAGGCACCGCCCTGGTGCCAGCCTCCGCGGTGTTTCGGTTCTGGCCGAAAACGTTCCAAACTGTGCGAACCATGTCGATCGTGGTCCAGAAATTCGGTGGGACGTCGTTGGCCGACTCGGCGCGCATAAAGGCAGTTGCCGATCGGGTGGAGTCGACCCGACGAGACGGAAACGACGTCGTGGTCGTTGTCTCGGCAATGGGGGAGACAACCGATCAGCTCGAGGCCCTGGCGGCCGAACTGAGCGACAACCCCTCGCCACGGGAGTTGGACATGCTGCTCAGCGCCGGCGAGAGGATCTCGATGGCGCTTCTGGCAATCACGCTCAATTCGCGTGGGATACCCGCGGTGAGCTACACGGGCTCCCAGGCGGGGATTCTCACCGACTCATCGCACGGTTCGGCCAAGATTCTCGACATCAAGGGCACCAGGGTCCGAGACAGCCTGGCCCAGGGCAGGGTCGTCATCGTCGCCGGCTTCCAGGGAGTTGATCCTGAATCGAAAGAGGTGACGACCCTGGGGCGCGGAGGCTCCGACGCAACTGCGGTGGCTCTGGCAGCCGCTCTCGGAGCCGACTCGGTTGAGATCTACACCGACGTCGACGGGGTCTTCACCGCCGACCCGAAGATCGTCCCCGATGCGACCAAGCTGGCCGAGATCCCATTTGACGAGATGCTGGAGTTGTCCGCGGGGGGTGCCGGCGTCCTCATGTCCCGTGCCGTGGAGTTCGGGCGTCGCTTCGATATCCCGATCCACGTTCGCTCATCGTTTCACGACGGCGAAGGCACCTGGGTGCGTGAGTCGACGATGGAGCAGGCGATAGTCAGTGGCATTGCTCACGATCGCTCGGAGGCGAAGTTGACAGTGAACCGTGTTCCCGACCGGCCCGGAGTCGCGGCAGCCCTGTTCGGGGCCCTGGCCCACGCCGGGGTGAACGTCGACATGATCGTCCAGAATGTGTCACACGACGGGACCACCGACATCAGCTTCACCGTGCCGCGAATCCATGTCGTCGAGGGCGAACGCATCTCCAAACAGGTCGCCATCGAGATCGGAGCCGAGTCCGTCGATGTCGACACCGACATCGCCAAGGTTTCATTGGTGGGGGCCGGCATGAAGACTCATTCTGGTGTCGCCGCCAAGGTCTTCGAGGCGATGTCGGGAGCAGGTATCAACATCGAGATGATTTCGACGTCGACCATCCGGATCTCGTGTGTGATCAGGGCCGACCAGGTCGAGACGGCGGTGCAGGCCCTTCACGTCGCCTTCGACCCACCTACCACCTTCGAGGAGGTGGGGGCATGAGCGATCGGGTAGTCGCCGTGGTCGGGGCTACCGGCGTCGTGGGACGGACCATGTTGTCGATTCTCGAGCAGAGAGACTTCCCGCTCGGGTCGGTGCGTCTGATGGCCTCGGGCCGGTCCGCGGGAACGGTGGCGGAGACCGCATGGGGTGAGGTCGTTGTCGAGGACTTGGCGCAGGCCGACCCCTCCGGCATCGACATCGCCTTGTTCTCAGCCGGGGGGGCTCGCTCCCGGGAGTTCGCCCCCGGGTTTGCCGCAGCCGGCGCGGTTGTGATCGACAACTCGTCGGCGTTCCGGATGGAGCCCGAGGTTCCCTTGGTGGTGGCCGGTGTCAACGACCGGGCGGTCGAAGGTCACCACGGGATCATCTCCAATCCGAATTGCACCACCATGACCTTGATGATGGCGGCCGGTCCTCTCCATCGCGCCGCCGGTCTGCACAGCATCCACGTCGCCTCCTACCAGGCGGTCTCGGGCGCCGGCCAGAAGGGTGTCGACGAGCTCGTCGGTCAGATGGACAAGCTGCGCACCGACCTCGATGCCCTGATGCGTGGCGGATGGGTGGATCCGGGGCCGGCGCTGTTTGCCCGGCCCATCGCCTTCAACGTGCTGCCTTTTGCCGGGTCCGAGACCCACCAGGGCTACACCGACGAGGAATGGAAGTTGGTGAACGAGTCCCGCAAGATCCTCGAAATCCCTGATCTGCTCGTGGAGCCGACCTGTGTCAGGGTGCCGGTTTTGGTTGGCCATGCCGTCGTGGCCACGCTGCGCTTCGACCGTCAGATGTCTCCAGGGGAGGCTGTTGCCCTCCTCGAGACCGCGTCCGGGATCGAAGTCTGGACGGACCGGGCGCCCACCCCGCTGGATGCGGCGGGCATCGACAACGTCCTGGCGGGGCGGATCCGGGCCACGGTCGGGGAGCCGGGTGGGATCAACCTGTGGGCGGTCGGTGACAACCTGCGCAAGGGTGCCGCCCTCAACTCGGTCCAGATCGCAGAGTTGCTGGTCTGAAATCTGCCTTTGTCTACTCGCGTGCGTTTTGCCGTAGAAGCGCGGACATGCGACGCCGCAGGGTCGGATGAGCGTGACGGAGCCCGAGGTCGAGCGCGAACCGGGCATCGTCGGTCACATCGAGGATGATCTCCTCTCCTTCCGCCCGGATGTGGAAACCGTCGGGCATCGGTGACACCCGGATCTCGTCCAGTGCCCAGTCGGCGACTTCGACATCGCCTGAGTTCAACGTCATACGTTCGTCGGTGAGATTGACCAGCACGTTGATCGGTGGTTCATTCGTCCAGTCCATGCGGAGCTGGGCGTCGTAGGCAGGCATCGTTCCTCCCTTTGGCGTTAGTGAGTCTCCACACCAGCGTATTCGGTATTCGCGGTTGCGAAAGGACGCTTCTTCTCGCGTCAGAATGGGCTAGACCTGACGCCTCGCCTAGCATCCGGACCAAATCGGGACGTAGCGCAGCTTGGTAGCGCGCAGCGTTCGGGACGCTGAGGTCGTGGGTTCAAGTCCCACCGTCCCGACTCAGAAGCACCAGGTCAGGGCCGCCCTCGCGGGCGGCCCTTGGTGTTTGGGCCAGTTCCATCGCGCGCGTCGCACCTCCGGAAGGGTCCGTTTCTCAGCCGGGTCGGTATAGCGGAAGCGGTGCCCGTGCGGATCGGGACTCAAGTACAAGCAATGCCACGGTATGTTCCGCCGCAGTCCGGATGGCGCATAGCGCCGGATAACGAGCGGGTGTTGCGAGACTTCAGCCGCCCAAATCGGTACCTTCTGGGTTGATGAGGGACCTCCGAGCCAACCAGGCTGGACAACACACCTAGGCCTCCAGGCACTCCAGTATGAGGGACTCGAGCTGGATCTGCAGCCGGTCGTGAGGGAACACCGTGACAAGGATCGGCTCGCTCTCTCCGACCCCAACCCACACCCGGAACGAATAACCATCGGGAGCCTGAGATACGGCATGGACGTCACATCTCGCCAATGTGAGCCGGACCGGGATTCTCACCTCCTCCTCGTCCGGGCCGAGCACGGCTACGGACGGGGCAGGCGGCGTCACCGGATCCATGCCGAAGAGGATCATGCCTCCCACTGAGGCGACAGTGATTGTCTCTGTGCTTCGGTCCCTGCCAACCACCAAGTCAATGTCGATCGATGTCCCATCGACAGTCCAGTGGTCGGCGAGGGCGACATCCACCGATTCGGCTATGAGCCGGCTGTTGCAGTCGGAGATCCGAATGACGTCGAGGGGCTCCGGGTCGACCGGGATGTCGAAGTGCTGGACCGGGCCCGAGGGTTCTAGTTGGAGCTCCATGGTGACTGAAGCGGAAAAGGGCCCTGGAGCCGCGCAATCCACGACCTCGCCGAAGTCGGTCTTCACGGCGACGGTTGAGCCGGGCTGAATCCGGGATGTCTTGACCTCGAGGGGATACAGCTCGAAATGCTCGGCGTGCAACGCGATCCCGGTCACCACGATCTCGGTTGGACCGTCGTTGGTGGTGACGACGTCGAGGCGCCGCTTGCCCAGGGAATGCCGTGGGGAGTATCTCAGTGAGAGGTGGAGCCACTCGGGTGCTTCACTGGACGCGCGGACGTTGGTGGCCTCGACGTTGGTCGAGGTGGCCGACGTGTTGCCGACACCGCACCCGACGACCAGGACGACAACGGCCAGGGAGGCTCTCCAAACCCACGCTCCAACAGACCGAGGCGCCACAGCACCGACCCTAACCCTCGGCCTTGATCTTGCAGGTCCGCCAGGTCATCGAATCGGTAGAGTGAGGGACGTGATTGAAGCTGTCGAGAGAGGTTGAGGTCGATGGGGGTCAACAACAAACGGCGGATCGGCGTCCTGGCACTGGCGGCAATCCTCGTGGCGTGTAGCGGCGAGACGGTGGATACGACCGTGACCACCGCTTCCGGCGCCACCACCACCAGCACGGAGGGGACCACGGGATCTATCGACAGCTATCAAGAAGTCCAGCCGGCTGTGATCCAAATAGTGGCCCAGGGGACCTTCCGCGATCCGGAGCTCGGGTACGCCGACGGCTCCGGTCTGGGAAGCGGCTTCATCATCAGCCCTGAGGGGCTTGCCGTGACCAACAACCACGTCGTGGCAGGCGCTGCCACATTGGAAGTCTTCATAGGCGGCCAGACCGAAACCGGTTACAACGCGACGATCGTCGGTGTGTCCGAATGCAACGACCTGGCGCTGATCGACATCAACGAGTCCGAGCCGCTCCCGTTTCTCGAGTGGTACAACGGTGAGATCACGCCGGGATTGGCCGTGTATGCCGCGGGCTTCCCACTGGGCGACCCCGAGTACACGCTCACATCCGGCATCGTCTCGAAGGCACAGGCCGGCGGTGACCTCACCGGCACCTCTTCAATCGATCACACCATCGAGCACGACGCCAACATCCAGCCCGGCAACTCGGGCGGCCCGCTCGTGGCCGAGGATGGGACGGTGGTGGCGGTGAACTATGCAGGTGGAGCGGTTGCGACCACCACGGCCCAGTTCTACGGGATCGCATCCGATCTCGCCCAGCCGGTCATAACCAGGCTCATGGACGGCGACTTCGAGACGCTCGGCATCAATGGCTGGGCGGTGTTCGACGAGGCGGCGGCGATCTCGGGCGTGTGGGTGGCCGGTGTGGCCGCCGGGTCGCCTGCCGCAGCTGCCGACCTCCTCCCCGGCGACATCATCACATCGATGAACGGTCTCCCCATCGGCACTGATGGAACGTTCAAGGACTATTGCGACGTGATTCGCACCGCTGGGGGCAACCCGATCGCGGTCGACGTCCTCCGCTACGACACCTCCGAGGTGCTGCGTGGCGAGATCAACGGCGATCAGCCGATCGAGTTCGCGCTCTCCATCGCCGAAGAGATCCAGGATGAGGTGTCGGTGGACGAGTCCGGTTCGGCCACCACCTACACCGACTATCAGTCGATCGTCGACGACACGGGCAAGATCGTGATCGAGGTCCCGGTGGAGTGGTCCGACATCGATCCGGCCCCGGCTGTCGATGATGCAGGTGTTGAGATCCCTTACATCCTGGCGGCGACCGACCAGCAGGCGTGGAGGGACACCTTTGACGTCCCGGGGGTCCTGTTTGTGAAGTTGGGCCCGACCGACGACATCCCCGGCACGTTGCTCGAGTGGGCCGGTCCCATGCCAGCTAATTGCACCGATCTCGGGCTCGTCGACTACTCGGACCCGGTGTTCACCGGTCAATACCAGGTGTGGGATGCGTGCGCCGGAACCGCTACCGCAGTCGTGGTACTGGCTGCTGTTCCGGCCGACAACTCATACACGGCGTTGATGATGGTTCAGATCGTGTCGGAGGCCGACCTCGAAGCGCTCGACCGCATCTTCCAGACCTTCAACGTCATCGGGTGAGGTTCCTCCAGCGCTGACGCCGAGGTTCCCACCCGGGCCAGCTCGTGCCGGTCAAACGGCCAATGCCGCTCTCAGTTCGGCGTCCTGGAACGGCTTGATCACCCAAGCGTCGGCCCTGGCGCGTTTGGCTAGGAAGCTGTCGGCGGACCGATCGAGGAGGAGCACGGTTCGCGGTCGGGGCCCGATTTGGAAGGCGGCCCGAATGTCGCGGATGACCGCCATCCCGCCCATGCTCTGCACCTGCAAGTCGATAATGACCACATCGACCCCACCCTCGGCAGCCTTGGTGGCCGCCTGAGTCGGGTCATCGGTCGTCTCCACCTCCCAACCGCCGAGCGACAAGGAGGAGAGGACTTCGTTGACAACCCACGGTGTGTCGCAGACGAGAAGGGCCTTGGGCATCGGCGGGGGACGTTAGCTCGCCCGGGATGCCCGGATTTCGGGGGACTGGGGGCTTCTAACCTCAAACCCCGTGCGTCGATCCCTTCTCGCCCTGGCGATCCTGCTTCTGGTTCCATTTGCCTCCTGCGCCACCGAGGAAGAGGGCGGGATCGATGTCATCGACGTCAGTGGCCCGCTCGACGTCTCGGCTCTGGAGTTCATCAAGACCTCGATCGAATCAGCTGCCGCCAACGGTCAGGAGTTGGCGGTGCTTCAGATCAACTCACCAGCGGTGCTCGACTCCGACGCCCTTCGAGCATTGATCGAAACCGTGCAGGACCCGCCATTGCCGGTGGCGATCTGGGTGGGTCCGGCCCCGGCAACGGCTCTCGGATCGGTGAGCCAATTGGTCGAGGCATCTCAACACAGGGCGATCTCACCTTTCTCGACGTATGGCCCGGAGGCAATTCCGGCAAGGGAGACCGGACTCGACCTTCAGCCCACGATTCGCCAGTACCTCCAGGACCTCGACGGCGAGACCTTCGAGACGACGGCCGGCCCGGTGGTCGTGGAAACTCTCAAACCCTTCGAGAACGGGGTCACCTTGAAAACGGTTACCTTCCGTCAACCAGGGCTGGGCACCCGGTTCTTCCGACTGGCGGTGATCCCGGAGACGGCCTTCTTCTTCCTCGCGATCGGGCTCACCATCGTCTCCTTCGAGTTCTTCGCCATCGGCCCCGGGGTGGCCGCCGGGGTGGCCGCCGTGTCCCTGCTTCTGGCCGGGTGGGGAATGGTCAATCTCCCGGTGCGATGGTGGGCGGTGGGATTGGCCGTAGCCGGATGGGGGTTGCTCACCGCGTCCTATCAGAAAGGCGGGGTGATCGCCCTCACCCTGCTCGGGGCCACCCTGCTTCAGGTCGGCGGCACCTGGTACGTCGACGGCTCAGGCCAGATCGACCCACGCTGGTACCTCGTCCTGCCCTCGGTTCTGGCGGTGCTCTTCTTCTTCCTCCTGGCCATGCCTACGGTGCAGCGCGCCCGATTCTCGACCCAGACCATCGGTCGCGACTCATTGATCGGGGAGACTGGGGTGGCTCTCGTTGGACTCGACCCCGATGGGATCGTCGAAGTGCAGGGCGCGAGGTGGCGGGCGACAACCCATCGCGAGGCAAAAGTGGCCACCAATACCCCGGTTGTGGTGACGGGGGTCGACGGTCTCTTCCTCGAAGTGGACCGGATTCCGCCAGATCGCGAAAACTGAATTCGGACCCTGGGAAAATCTTCCTTGTGGGCAACCCGCGTTCTGAGTAGGTTTCGATCCGGTTGTCGCTTCAAACAAGGGAGGAGTCGAATTGTCCCACTTGGACGATTGGCAGCTCGACGCGCTGTGCCGTGGGAACCACGCCTATCTCTTCTTCCCGCCTTCGACGTTCGAACGCAAAGATGAGCGGGAGCGCAGAGAGATGAAGGCGAAGGCCATTTGTGGGGTGTGTCCGGTGAGACAACCTTGCTCCGAGCACGCGATCCAGATCCGGGAGCCCTTCGGGATCTGGGGTGGGCTGACCGAGGTCGAGAGAAGGACCATGCCTCTGGTCAGCTGACACAAGGACAGTGACATGACGGGCTCACCCTTCGACGACGGAAGTCCCCCACGTCGAGAGGTGAGCCCTCCTGCTTTTCTGGCGATATCTCCGTCATGGGCCGGGGCCCATAGGATTCTGCAGTGCCCGATCCCGTGCAGCCCCGACCCGCAGCCAGCGTCCTCCTCGTCCGCGATGTCGGGGCTGGGCTCGAGGTGTTGGTGGTGGAGCGCCCTGCCCGCGGCTACTTCGGCGGCCTGTATGTTTTCCCCGGCGGGGCGGTCGACCCGGTGGATCACAGCGAGCTGGCCCGACGCGTGGTCAGGGGTCCGGCCTTGGACCACGAGTTCCGGGCTGCGGCGCTGAGGGAGGTGGCCGAAGAAGTTGGGTTGGCCCTCACCACTCGGGGTGTGGTGGCGGCGCCCGATCTCCGTGGTGACGAGTTGTTCGATTCGGTCGACGAGAACGGTTGCCAACTGGACGGTGATGCCCTGGTTCTCGTCTCCCGCTGGGTGACGCCCACCTCTGCGCCGGTTCGGTTCGACACCAGGTTCTACGTGGCAGCGGTCGAGGAGACACCTCCGATCCGGCTCGACCCTTCCGAGTTCATCGGCCACATGTGGGCGCTCCCCGATTCGGTGCTCGCGATGCATGAGCGAGCGGAACTGGCGTTGATCCTCCCCACGCTCACCCACTTGCGGTGGCTGACCCGAAGGGCAGATGTGCCGGATGTCTTGGCGTCGGCCACCGGAGCCGATGGGCGAACCCTCATCGAGCCCAGCGAGATGATCGATGGCTCGCTGGTCCCGATCCACCTGCCGGCGGAGCGATGATCCGGATCGACCGTGTCCTCGCCAACAACCCGGGCCCGTTCACAGGTCCCGGCACCAATACCTGGCTGCTCGACGACGGCCTCGGCGAATTGGTGATCATCGACCCGGGCCCGATCGACGACCGGCACCTGGAGGCGATCGAGCAGGCGGTGGGCGATCGGTCGGTGGTCGCAGTCCTGGTGACTCACACCCACGAGGATCACGCCCCGATGGCAAACCCCTTGGCCCGTGATCTCGGAGTCCCCGCCCTGGGCAATGCCCCCGCCCCGGAATTCGACCCCGATCTCCGGCTAGAAGACGGAGGACACGTCGCGGTTGGGGCGACCAGCATCGAGGTGATACACACCCCGGGGCACTCCGAGGATCATCTCTGCTTCCGGGTCGAAGACGTCCTCTTCACCGGTGATCACATCATGGGAGGGTCGTCGGTGATGGTGGAGGCGATGGGCCCCTATCTCGATTCCCTGAAGAAGATCCGAGGCACCGGCCTGCGACGTCTCCACCCCGGGCACGGTGACGAGATGGAGGATCCGGACCTGGTCATCGATTGGTATCTCGCCCATCGACTACAACGCCACGAGCAGATCTTCGAGGCGATCAAGGCGGGGGCCAACACCCCTGCGGCAATCGTCGACACCGTCTACAGCGATGTCGGCTTTCCGCTGCAGGCGCTGGCCCTCCGGTCGGTGCAGGCCCACCTCGCTTTGCTCACCGAGCAGGGCCGGATAGCCTCTGACCACGGCGACATCGCCATCGCGTCCCCAAAGGCCCTCTGACTTTTGACCAAAGCTCCCCGCGCCATCGTTGCCCTGCTCGTTGTCACCCTTGCGCTGCCGGCGTACGCCCAGGTGACCGACGAGGACATCGAACGCGCCCGGGATGAGGTCAACGCCGTCCTCGCCGACTCCGAGGCACTCGGGATCCAGGTTCAGGAGGCGTGGGCTCGCCAGTTCGCTCTCGAGAAGGAGATCTCGGATCTCGAGGCGTCGATCGAGCTGGCCCACGTGAAGATCGCTGAGACCGAGGCACGGCTCGAAGAGGTGGCGGTCGAGATGTACATGGGCTCGGCCCGATCGGCATCGATCCTGGTGCTCTTCTCCGCACAGACCGAGGGTTATGGAGCAGGGGTCGAGTATTTGAGGGAGATATCCGGCGCCGACCAGGATGTCGTCGCCCAGCTCCGTGCCTTCAGATCCGAGCTCGACAGGCAGACGGGACGGATGGTCGAAGCCTCGGCGGAGCAGGAGCGGGTCACCGCGGATCTGGAGATCATGGCCGAGGAGCTTCAAGGCGAGCTCGCCGAGGCGCAACAGGTCTACGACCGTCTGGTTGCACAGCAGGAGGCCGAGGACGAGGCCCGGAGGCAGGCCGAAGCAGAGGCTCGGCGACAGGCCGAGGAGGCGGCACGTAACGCCACCACGACTACCGCGGGCCGCGGCGGTTCGGGCGGTCGGTCCACCACGACCACCGTGGGTGGCAACAACGCCGGGACCACGACCACCGTGGGTGGCAGCGACACCGGGACCACGGCGCCGGCGCCACCGCCTCCGCCGCCGAGTGGTGGGACCTGCCCGGTGGCCGGGGCCGTCTCCTTCACCGACTCTTACGGTGCACCCCGTTCGGGTGGGCGCGCCCATCGCGGGGTGGACATGATCGCGGCCCGGGGAACGCCGATTGTTGCCATCTACTCGGGGACGATCACGGGGATGTCGACGAGCGTTCTTGGTGGGATCTCGTTGTGGTTGCGGGCGGAGAACGGCGATCAGTTCTATTACGCCCATCTCGACGGCTATGGAGACATCTCAACAGGCCAGAGCGTGTCCGAGGGTTTCGTCCTGGGCTACAACGGCTCGACCGGGAACGCCCCCGATTGGCTGCCGCACCTCCATTTCGAGTGGCATCCCGGCGGCGGGCAGGCCGTCAACCCCTACCAGTTGGTGCGGTCGCTTTGCTGAGCACGAGAAGAGGGCCCCCTTGGGCCCTCTTCTCGAGGCCTTCCCTCTCCCCAACCCCAACAGCCCACTTGGCACGTTCCATTCATATCCTTGACCACGGAGAGTGGTTTAGTAAGGACGATTCCGCAGTCACCCGACCGGACTAGTCCGTCGACGCCGCAGTCGAGGAGAACTAAGTGTCCGGCCTTGCCGACACGGCGTGGTGGCAAATGGCACAATGCAAAAACCCGATCCGAGGAGAGAACCCCCTTGAGCACACCAGAGCCCCCGGCTCCCCCACCCTACGAGCCCCCGGCTCCTCCACCTCCCCCCGAGCCGCCGTCCTCACCGCCGCCTCCACCGCCACCAGCCATGCCTCCTGCGGGCACACCGTCGAATCTGGCCGACTGGGGCACCCGCGCTGTGGGAGCGGTCATCGACTACCTGCCGGCATTCATACTCTCGGTGATCACATACCGGGCTTACTTCTTGAGTCTGCTCAGCCTGGCCTACTGGGCCTATATCGGGCATCTCGAGGGAACCACCGGTCAGTCACCAGGGAAGGCGATCCAGGGACTCCGGTTGGTGAACCAGCAAGGCGAGTTGTTGGGGAGCGGCCAGGCGATCGGGCGCAAGTTCCTCCACATCCTCGACAGCCTGGTCTGCCTCCTTGGCTGGCTCCTCCCCATCGTCGACAACAAACGACAGACCATCGCCGACAAGGTGGTGGACAGCTACGTGGTCACCGGCGCCGAGAAGAAGCCCTTCAACGTCAATCTCTGGCTGGCACCCAAGGCGTAAACCGTCAACCGTTGACGGATTGCGGAATGTGGGCTTGCTAGGCGCCCACTTCCAGCCCGGAGAGCAGCTTGGCGATCCGGCCGGTGCAGGTCTCCAAGTCGGCCGGTGGCACCAGGGTCACCAGGGTTTCCGCTGCCTGGCGGAGGGCTCTCCCCGCTGCCGAATCGGTTCCTGAGGCGACCACGGGTGCTCCGTGGTCGCCGCCGGGAACCACTTCGGGATCGAGTGGGATCGAGGCAATCAGGGGCACCCCCAGATCGTCCGCGAGCTCCTGGCCTCCGCCCGCACCGAAGACGGCATGGATCCGGCCGCATTCACAGGCAAGACCAGCCATGTTCTCGACCACTCCCACAATCGGCATGTGCGAGCGCCGGGCCATGTCGGCCACCCGGACCGCTACCTTCTGCGCGGCCCGTTGCGGGGTGGTCACCACAACCATCTCCGCCTGGGGCAGCAGGCGGGTCAGAGCCATCTGGATGTCGCCGGTCCCTGGAGGCAAGTCGATCAACAGGTAATCGAGCTCACCCCAGTCGACCTGCTTCAAAAACTGTTCCAGTGCCTTGGACAACATGAGGCCTCGCCACATGAGGGCGGTTTCCTCGGACTCGATGATCAAACCCGTCGATACCAGCTTGACACCCTGGGCCTCGATTGGCTCGATGAGCTGGGTCTCTTCATTGGCCTGCAGGCGGTCCTCGACACCCAGCATGCGGGGTGTGGAGAAGCCCCAGATGTCGGCGTCGAGCAAACCCACCCGTAAACCGGATGCCGCCATGGCCACCGCGAGGTTCACCGCCACCGAAGACTTGCCGACTCCACCCTTGCCCGAGCCCACCGCGATCACCCGGGTTGTCGGCGAGACCTGAGTCGGCTCCGCGTTCTCTCTCACCTTCTGTCTCGCCACCGACATCAACTCGGCGCGTTGCTTCTTGGTCATGGCCGTGGTCCGCAGGTTCAGTGTGTCGACACCGGGCATGGAGAGGATGCGGCGACGGGTGTCGTTCTCGATCTGGTTACGGAGCGGGCACTCGGCGATGGTCAAGGCCAACCCGACATCCACGGTCGATCCGTGCACCGTGACGTCGCTGATCATCCCCAATTCGACGACGTTGCCACCCAGTTCGGGATCACGAACCCCTTCCAGGGTCTTGAGGACGTCATCGCG
>DATDPT010000020.1:0-27286 GCA_035292605.1 Acidimicrobiia bacterium | reverse complement strand
GGGCCCCAATCGCATCGGGCAGGGCATCGAGTTCGACTATTGCTGTGTACATGCCTCGTTTGCGCTTCGCGACGCCGGATACGAGACCGTGATGATCAACTGCAACCCGGAGACGGTGTCCACCGACTACGACACCTCGGACCGGTTGTACTTCGAACCGCTCACCATCGAGGACGTGCTGGAGGTCATCGAGGCGGAGACCCCCGTGGCGGTGGTAGTCCAACTCGGGGGTCAGACTCCGCTCAACCTGGCCCATGCCCTGTTCGAGGCGGGGGTGCCCATCGCCGGGACTTCCCCGGCTTCCATCGCCCTCGCCGAGGATCGCGAGCAGTTCTCGGAGTTGTGCCGCGGGTTGGGCCTGAAGCAGCCACCGGCCGGGTCGGCCACTTCTGTGACCGAGGCGGTTGATGTGGTCGACCAGGTCGGGCTTCCGGTGATGGTGCGTCCTTCGTTCGTCCTCGGCGGACGGAGGATGAAGGGCATCTACAACATCGAGGAGCTCGCCGATTACGTACGCGAGATCTACGGCGAAGCAGACCCGGAGTTGACCGGAGCCCCGATCCTGATAGATCGGTTTCTCGAGGCCGCGGTCGAAATCGACGTCGACGCGGTCTATGACGGGAGCGAGCTGCTCCTGGGTGGGGTCATGGAGCATGTTGAGGAGGCCGGGGTGCATTCGGGTGACTCCGACTGCGTCACGCCACCCCCCACCATCTCAGACGAGGCCCACAAGGAGATACTGAGTGCAACTCGGGAGCTGGCGGCGGCTCTGGAGGTGAAAGGACTGATCAACCTCCAGTTTGCGGTCAAAGGAGACGAGGTGTACCTGCTCGAGGCCAATCCCCGGGGCAGCCGGACCGTGCCCTTCATCTCGAAGGCCACCGCCGTCCCTCTGGCCCGGATCGCGGCCAGGGTCATGATGGGCTCATCGATCGAAGAGCTCAGGCAGGAGGGCCTGGTCCCTTCGGCTTCCGCCCGCCCGGACTTTGTTGCGGTCAAGAACGCGGTGCTCCCTTGGGACCGGTTCCCTGAGGAAGACCCGGTCCTGGGACCCGAGATGAAGGCGACCGGGGAGGTCATGGGCATCGGCCCCGACGTCGGAGTCGCCTTTGCCAAGGCGCTCCTCGGGGCAGGTCACGTCCTACCCAGCCGGGGCCGGGTGTTCCTCTCTTTCGCCGACAAGGACAAGCCGATGGGCCTTGCGGTCGCCCAGGCGTTCACCATGCTGGGGTTCGAGCTCCTTGCCACCCATGGCACCTCTCGCTACCTGCGTCATCACGCGATCGAAACGGACCCCGTGAACAAGGTGGGTGAAGGGCCGCGGGACATCGGTGAGCGTCTGGAGAACGGGGAGGTGCAACTGGTGATCAACACCCCTCGTGGAGGGAGGGCCCGATCAGACGGGAGGACCATTCGAAGGGCTGCCCGCACTCATGCCGTGCCCTGTGTCACCACCATCCAGGGCGGTCTGGCGGTGGCCCGAAGCCTGCGTGCAGGATCGGTGGCGATAAACAGGCCGAGGAGCCTCCAGGAATGGCATCAGACGGCCTGAGCACCGATCTGGGCCCTCTCCAGCTGCGATCGCCGTTGATTGCGGCCTCGGGGACTGTCGGCTCGGTGTGGGAGTGGGCGGAGGTGGCCGATGTCAGTGTCTACGGGGCGGCCGTGGCCAAATCGGTGGCGTCTGTCGAGTGGCCGGGGCGGCCTGCCCCCCGTCTCGCACCGACGGGTACCGGCATGTTGAACGGCATTGGAATCCAGAATCCCGGCATCGAGAGGTGGGTCGAGTCCATGGGCCCGATCCTGGGGCGGCTCGAAGTGCCGGTGTGGGGCTCGGCAGTCGGGACCAACCCCGATGAGTTCGCCTTGGTCGCAAAAGGCCTGCTCACAGCGGGTGTCGAGGTGGTCGAGGTCAACCTGTCATGCCCCAATCTGGAAGACGGGCGCATGTTTGCGCTCGATGCCGATCGCTCACGTGAGGTCGTCGAGGCGGTGGTCGCATCGGGTGACGTCTTGGTCGGGGCAAAACTCTCCCCGAATGCCGAGGAGATCGTGGGTGTCGCCCAAGCCTGTCTCGCCGGAGGCGCGAGCTTCCTCACCCTCACCAACACCGCTCTGGGGTTCGGGATATCCATAGAGGACCGCCGCCCCCTCCTCTCCGGCGGAGCGGGGGGCTACAGCGGGCCCGGGCTGAAGCCGCTTTCGATGCGCTGCGTCTACGAAGTCGCCACTGCCGTTCCGGGCACCCCGATCGTGGGTTGTGGCGGGGTGACCACGGGACGCGATGTTGTGGAATATCTGCTCGCCGGAGCCTCGGCAGTGGGCCTGGGGACCGTGCACTTCTCGGAGCCACGGGCGGGTGCCCGCATCCTGCGCGAGCTGGTGAGTGAGATGAGGAGGTTGGGGGTGCGGGATGTGGGTGAGTTGATCGGTGCGGTGCGACCCTGGTGAACCCGATCCTGGTCGCCCTCGATGTCCCTGATGCCGAAGCCGCCGTTTCCCTGGCAGCCCAGCTCACCCCGTATGTGGGGGGTTTCAAGGTGGGTCTCGAATTGCTGATGGGCGAAGGGCCGGACGTGATTCGAAGAGTCGGCGCCCTTGGGGCCCCGGTTTTCGCCGATGCCAAGCTGCACGACATCCCAAACACCGTGGGAGGCGCCGCCCGTCAGCTGGCACGGGCCGGTGCCCGTTGGGTCACGGTTCACGGCGGTGGGGGCCGCGAGATGATCGAGGCGGCCGTGGCCGGTCTCGGGGAGGGTGACGGAGAATCGGGGGTGCTGGTGGTCACCGTGCTCACCTCGCTCGGCGAGGCCCAGCTCAAAGAGACGGGAATCGATCGAAGTCTCGAGAGCCAGGTGGTGGCGATCACAACCCTTGCCGCCCAAGCCGGGGCCGAAGGCATCGTGTGCTCGGTCCTGGAGGCGGGCGCCGCCCGGGAAGCCGCGCCGTCGCTGAAAGTGGTCACTCCGGGGATTCGCTCCTCCGATGCGGCCCTCGACGACCAGAAGCGAGTTGCGACCCTGACCGAGGCCCTCGACGCCGGCGCCGATATGGTGGTGGTGGGGAGGGCGATAACGGCCGCGGCAGATGTGGTCGCCGCAGCGCGGGCCCTGGCACTCGAAGCCGGACAGTCGATTTCTCCCCCCAGTGAACGAAGTGAGGATTTCTCCCCCCAGTGAACGAAGTGAGCGTTGGGGGGAGAGCCGGCGAAGCCGGGAGGGGGGCGCCGCAGGCGAAGGGGGAGAGCCGGCGAAGCCGGGAGGGGGGCTTTTAGGCGACCTGTCCGCCTTTTCGAGGGCTATGGTCAAGCCTCCCGACAGGAGAGGGAATGCAGCCACCTCAGCTAACTGACGAACAACGAAAAGCGGCGCTGGCCAAGGCAGCAGAAGCGAGACGGGCTCGCGCGGAAGTGAAGGAGCTCTTGAAGACCGGGTCCCTCCGGCTCTCCGAGCTCGTCCGGCGCGCCGAGACCGACGACATCCTCGCCGGCCTCAAGGTGGAGCGCGTCATAGCCTCGATGCCGGGCACCGGGAAGATCAAAGCCAAGCGGATGATGGAGACGCTGGGCATCGCGGACAACCGTCGGCTTCGGGGCCTGGGCGACAAGCAGAAAGAGGCCCTGCTCGCCGAGTTCTCATGACGTGAGCGGCCGGCTTCTGGTGGTGTCAGGGCCTTCAGGCTCCGGCAAGTCGAGCATCGTCAAGGAGTTGGTTGAACGGCTCGATCTCGAGTTCTCGGTTTCGGTGACCACCCGCCTTCCCCGGGCCGGGGAGCGTCACGGCGATCACTACTCGTTCGTGAGCCGGAAGGATTTCGAGGCCATGATCGAGGCCGGTGAATTGCTGGAATGGGCGCAGTACAACAACCGGTTCTACGGCACTCCAGCTGCTCCCGTTTCCGCAGCGAACGCCGCCGGTAGGGACGTCCTTCTCGAGATCGAGATCCAGGGAGCGCGCCAGATACGTGAGAAGAGGCCCGACGCCCTGATGTTCTTCGTTACCCCTCCCTCGATGGATGAGCTGGAGAACCGGTTGGTACGACGCGGGGACACCTCGGCTGCAGACATGGAGGAGCGACTCGAGTTGGCAGAGACCGAGATCGCCGAAGCGCCCGGGTTGTTCGATCACATCATCGTCAACGACCGCCTCGATCGGGCCGTCGCCGAGATCGAGGCAGTGATTACGGGGTCGTCATCGGGTAACCTGTAGTTACTCCCTCCTCGAAGGACCCATGAAACTCGAACAAGTCATAGACCAGATCGGCAACCGGTTCGCCACCGTGGTCGTGTCAGCCCGCCGGGCTCGCCAGATCAACAGCTACTTCCACCAACTCGGTGTCGGTTATGGCGAGTTCGTGCCTCCCCAGGTGCATTCGCTGTCACGCAAGCCACTCACCATCGCAATGGAAGAGATCGCAGAGGGCAAAGTCTCCGTCGACACCGTCGAGGAGTAGGAGCAACGATGCTCCACGGACGGCGGGTCGTCCTCTGTGTCACCGGGGGGGTTGCCGCCTACAAGTCCGCCTATCTTGCGCGCAGGCTCATCGAGGCCGGAGCCGAGGTGCGGGTCGTCATGTCCGAATCGGCCGGCGAGTTCATCGGGCCCCAGACCTTCGCCGCGATAACCGGATTCCAGCCGGTCTCTTCCCTCTTCGAGGGCGACCTGGTCTCACCACACACCGAGCTCGGCCGCTGGGCGGACCTGGTGATCGTGGCTCCGGCGACTGCCGCCACCCTGGGCCGGTTGGCAACCGGTATCTCGTCGGATGCGGTCGGCGCGACCCTGCTGGCTACTACGGCGCCGGTGCTGCTGGCACCTGCGATGCACACCGAGATGTGGGAGCACCCCGCAACGCGTCGCAATCTGGAGACTCTCCGCGGCGACGGTTATCACATGGTCGGCCCGGAGATCGGTCCCCTCGCAGGCGGCGACGTCGGTGTCGGCAGGGTTGCCGAGCCCGACGAGATCGTCGACGTCGCCAACGACATTCTTGGAGGCGAGGGCAGGGGTCGGGCGGTGCTGGTGACCGCCGGCGGCACGAGAGAGCCCGTCGACCCGGTGCGGTACATCGGCAACCGCTCATCGGGGAAAATGGGACATGCGATCGCCGACGAAGCCTCCCGGCGCGGCTACGACGTGACTCTGGTCACCACATCCGAGTTGCCTGTCCATCACTCTGTGAAGGTGGTTCGAGTCGAGACTGCTGACGAGATGTTGGAGGCGGTTGGCGGCGTCGATCCCGAGATCGCGGTGATGGCGGCTGCGGTGGCAGACTTCAAGCCTCGCTCCAGCCACCAGTCGAAGATCTCCCGTTCTGAGGGCCTCGATTCCATCGAGTTGACGGCCACACCCGACATCCTCGCCTCCGTGATCGAGCGGGCCGACCGACCGTTCATGGTGGGCTTTGCCGCCGAGACCGGGGGAGCGGAGCGGGCCGTGGAGAAGGCCAGGCGGAAGGGGGTGGATCTCCTGGTGTACAACGATGTCTCCGAGCCGGGCTCTGGCTTTGGGACCGACACCAACCGCGTCGTGATCATCGACAAGGACGGGACCACCATCGAGTTGCCCCTCCAGACCAAGCGCCAGGTCGCCGAACGACTCTGGGACCGCATTGCTGAAGAGCTGTCCAGGAAGGATTAACCTCGCTCGTTCATGAGGCGTTGGTATTTCACATCGGAATCGGTGACCGAAGGTCATCCTGACAAAGTGGCTGATGCCATCTCGGACAGCGTTCTCGACGCCGCCCTCGCCACCACCCCGCGAGCCCGGGTTGCCTGCGAGACGTTTGTCACCACCCGTCTCGCGGTCGTCGGTGGGGAGGTGACCGCTGAGGGACCGATCGACGTCGACGGCATCGTCAGGGAAACGGTTGCCCGTATCGGCTACGACGGCTTCGACCCCGATTTCTCCGCGGACAGCCTCGAAGTCCAGAACCGGATCCATGAGCAGAGCGCCGACATCGCGGCCGGTGTCGACCGCGACCTGGGCGCCGGCGACCAAGGTCTGATGTTCGGTTTCGCCGTCGATGAGACCGAGGAGTTGATGCCCCTTCCCATCCAGCTCGCTCATCGCATGGCTGAGCGGCTATCCGAGGTGAGGCGGACCGGGAAGCTCGACTACCTGCGTCCCGATGGGAAGACCCAGGTGATGATCAGATACGAGGGAACCCGCCCGGTTGCGGTGGAGAAGGTGTTGATATCCGCTCACCACTCCTCGGACAAGGACCAGGCGGAGATGGCCGAGGACGTCTTCGACATCGTCGTCGCTGCTGTGGTGCCCGAGGACATGCTGACCCCCGACTTGGAGTTCATCTTCAACCCTTCGGGTCGTTTCGTGATCGGAGGCCCGGTGGCGGACACAGGGCTGACCGGGCGGAAGATCATCGTCGACACCTATGGGGGATATGCCCGTCACGGGGGCGGCGCCTTCTCGGGCAAGGATGCCACCAAAGTCGACCGATCGGCCGCCTACGCCGCCCGCTGGGCAGCCAAGAACCTGGTGGCGGCCGGGGTGGCGAGCAAGCTCGAGATCCAGCTCTCTTACGCGATCGGGCGTGCCGAGCCGTTCTCGATCCATGTCGAGACCTTCGGCACCGAGCGGATCTCACCGGACGCAATCGAGAGTGTGGTCGACGAGGTGTTTGATTTCCGCCCGGCGTCGGTGATCGCACAACTCGATCTGACCAAACCTGTTTTCGCCCAAACCGCGGCTTATGGCCATTTCGGTCGGCCCGGCTTCTCATGGGAGCACCTCGACCGGGTGGACGCGATCAGAGCGGCGGCGGGTCTCTGAGTCGACCGGCGGCTCGGGTTGTCCCCAGCATCCCCACCTTTGCCGTAGACAAGGGTTTTTGGTACTCGATCCCTGGGCACTTCGATGATCTGGCACGTCTCGGATCGGTGGTTCGGGTTCCCCTTGGGGGCCGCAGGGCCCGGGGTCACATAGTCGAGTTGGCAGCCGACCGTGGTGGGAAGCTCAAGGAGCTCGCCGCGGTTTCGGGGGCCGCACCAGTATTCGACGCCAACCTGCTCAAGAGCCTCGATTGGGCGGCGGTTCATTACGTGGCGCCCCTTTCGATCCTCCTCGATCGTTCGGCTCCTCCCAACCTCCCCAAGTCGAGCGGAGACCAGCCCAGCGGGGTCGTCACAACGCACTCGATCGATCACCCCCTGTTCTCGATGGCCACGGCGGCCGCCGAAGGGAGACGGAGACCGGCAGCGGCCATCATCAATGGGGGCCACTCCGCGGATTGGCTGAGGTCGCTGGCCCCTGCCCTCGCCGCCGGGAGATCTGTGCTGGTCATTGCCGCCACCTCGACCGAAGTCGAGGCGCTCGTGGCGCCGGCCGCCGCCGCCTTCGGCGATCGCGTCGTGGGGGTGGCCGGCGATGCCGCCCGGGAGGTGACACAGGCGTGGGAGGCGGCACAGAGCTCCGGTCGCCTCCTGATCGGGACACCGAAGGTCGCCACCTGGCATGTTGCGGATCTGGCGCTGGTGGTGGTCATCGAGGAGGGCCGCCGGGCGATGAAAGACCGACAGACACCGACGATTCACGTGCGTGACATGATGACCACCCGGTCCCGGGTGGAGGGCTTTTCGCTCGTTTTCATCGGCCCTACCCCGTCCCTCGAAGTCATCGCCGCGGGCGCCGAGGTGGTGCGGGTGACCCCCAGGGCCTGGCCGCTGGTGGAAGTGGTGGATCGGAGGGAGGACCCGCCGGGGTCGGGATTCCTGTCCGAGCGCACCGTCTCCGCCCTGCGAGCAGTTGCATCGGCCGGGCGTCGCTCGTTTGTGTTCACCCATGTCCGGGCAGCCGAAGCGTCGATGCGTTGCACCCAATGTCGGCAGGTGCGGAGATGTGAGGCGTGTGGCTCCCGTCTCGGCCGCTCTGAGTCATGTCGGCGATGTGGGGCCCCGGCAGGTGAGTGCCCCCAATGCGGTTCGACCACCTTCGAGGAAATGGGATCGATCCCGGAACGATTGGTCTCCGAGATCACCCGGCGTCTGGGCCACGGTGTTTCGGGAGTCGATCCGACTGACCTCCCGGTCGCGGTGGGCACCGAACGCGACCTTGCCGGTCTGTCCCCGATGGACCTGGTGGTTGCAGTGGACGCCGATTCTCTGATGCTGGGACATAACTACCGCGCCGGCGAAGAGGCCTTGCGGATACTGGCTCGCCTCGCCAATACGCTCGACGTCGGCTCCGGTCGGCGGATGATCGTGCAGACCTCCCTTCCGGATTCAGCCCTGGTGGCCACTTTGAGGAGGGGGGATCCCATCCCGTATCTCGAGGCCCAGCTCTCGGAGAGGGCGCGTGCGGGTATGCCCCCGGCGTCGGAGATCATCGCCGTCGAGCTGAGGGGGGAGGGGCCGACGGCGGAGCCTGACGCCGCGATTCGGGCCCTGGGCGCCGAGACGATTCTTGGCCCGGCGACCACGCCCGAAGGGAGTCGCTGGCTGTTGCAAGGGGCACTCGGCCCGGTTCGTCTTGGGCTGCGTCCTCTGGTTCAGGCCTGGCGGGAGCGGGGGTGGACCGTGCGGGTCGACGCCGACCCCATCGATCTCTGAGTATTCGGCTGAGTCTCAGGTCGAAGGCCTGTCAGAATGCAATCCGACAATGTGATCGGATCGATTTCGCAAGCACGCGGGAGGCGCGCATGGCCAGCAAAGACAAGGGCGTCAAGAGCACAAAGAAGGTTGCTTCCAAGGACCTGAAGCAGAAGCGTCAGGCGAAGAGGGATAAGAAAGCCGCCGCCACCAGCAAGATCCACAAGGTCAATTGACACGCGGAGGGTCGCGGTGTGGATCCGGGGCCCCAGCAAGCAGAAGCAAGGCCGCGGGCAGGGCGAGTCGGTGGGCTGCCAGCAATCCGGCGTCGGCTAGTAGTTCTGTCGTTGGCCCGTCGGCGACGATCCTCCCCGCGTCGATGATCACGGATCGTGGGCATACTTCGAGGGCGTAGAGGAGGTCGTGCGTGACGATGAGCTGGGTCACGTCGAGGCCGAGCAGCGCCTGGGTCAGATCCTGACGGCTCGCCGGGTCGAGGTTCGAGGTGGGCTCGTCGAGCACCAGGATCTCCGGCTCCATCGCCATCACACCCGCCATCGACACCCTTCTCTTCTGCCCGAAGGAGAGATGGTTCGGCGCCCGATCGGCCAGATCGGCCACCTCGAGGGATGCCATGGCGACAGCGACGCGGTGCTCCAGCTCCGCCCCCGTCAACCCGAGGTTTCTGGGACCGAACTCGACGTCCTCGCGCACGGTTGGCATGAACAACTGATCGTCCGGGTCCTGGAACACCAGGCCTACCCGACGCCGGATCTCGAGGAGATTCGGTGCCGTGACCGGGAGGCCGGACACCGTCACCGTCCCGGTTTGGGCTCGATGGATCCCGTTCATATGAAGGATGAGAGTGGTCTTGCCTGCACCGTTGGGCCCGAGCAGCGCCACCCGCTCCCCACGATGGATGTGGAGGTCGATGTCTTTCAAGGCCTCCGTTCCGTCGGGGTAGGCGAAGTCGAGCCCCAGGATCTCTATGACCGGTGTGCTCACATCCTCATCCTCGCCGTGATTGCCACCGCCCAGAACGCGGCGACCACCACGACGGCGATCGCCCATTCTCCCGGTGTGGATCTCACCCGGGACGACGCCGGCATCTCGCCGGCGTAACCACGTGACTCCATGGCCAGGTAGACGCGCTCGCCGCGTTCGTAGGTGCGGATGAACATGGTGCCCATGGCGCGCCCGTAGGGCCCCCAATGGGCGATGCTCGTGCCCTGGTGCCCCCTGGCGGCGAGCGCAAGCCGCATCCGGTTGAGGTCCCCGACCACGACGTCGATGTAGCGGACCATGAACCCGAGAATGGCCGTGACCAGTCTCGGAGCCCGCAGGGAGTCGAAGCCTCGCAGGAGATCCGCGATCTCGGTCGAGGCTCCCAGGAGGATGGCGGTGATCAACCCGAGACCCGCTTTGGCCAGCAGGTTCCACATGTCCCACAGACCCTGCTCGGATAGGGAGGTACCGAGAATCTCCACTTTCGGGTCGGTGCCGAATACCGGGAAGAGCAGGGCAAGCAGCGCAAACGGAGTCAGGACCAGCATCCGGCTGAGTAGAAAGCGTCCCGGAATCCTGGCAACGGCCACCAGCCCGCCCAAAGTGACCGCGTAGACGGCGAACGCCCAGAAAGCCTGGCGAGGGGTGCTGATGATGGCGAAGAGCGTCAGCAGCGCAGCCGCGATCTTCACCTGAGGGGCGAGACGATGTAAAGGAGAGTCGGCGTGGACGAACAGAGCGTGACCGTGTGAGCCGCTCACTCCTCAGCCGGCGTTTTGCCCGTCCTGGCGAGGGATAGGACGAGATAGCCGAGACCCAATGTGGCCAGGACCCCGACCACGCCCGACAGGATGAGACGCGAGGTGCTTTCACCCCCGTAGTCGGCGAGGGGTGCCTCTGCCAGGGCGTGATCGTTGGTGGCTTCGAGAAAACCCTCCTGCTCGGCCACGTACTCCAGACCGTCGGGCTGACTTGACGCGAACTGTGCGATGACCACCGCGACCACCAGGGTGACCAGTAGGCCGATCCCGAAAAGGGCGAGTCCGCGCTTCATGAGACCAGCTCCTCGGAGCGCAGCCCGCCAAAGGTGGGTGAGCCGTAGACGAGGTCGGGGCGGGAACGCATCGCGGCGCCGACCACCACGAAGGTGATCAGGCCCTCGCCGACACCGATCAGGACATGGGTCCCCAGTATCGCCCAGAAGACCGAGGCGATCGAGACGCTCTCGACGGTGCCCCCCAACCCAAACTCGAGGACGAATCCCATTGCAGCGAGGGGGACCGAGAACATGGCGGCGATTCCCGCCAAGACCGGTACCGCGGCAGGTCGCGATCTACCAAGGCGAAACAGAACCCGATAGACCAGATAACCGCCAACCGCGCCGATCAAGCTCATGTTCACGATGTTGAGGCCGAGGGCCGAGAGGCCCCCGTCGGCAAAGAGCAACGCCTGGACGATCAAGACCAATGACATGACGATGCACCCGGCCCATGGGCCGACGAGCACGGCGGCGAGGACCCCGCCGAGGAGGTGGCCGCTCATCCCGGGCAGGACCGGAAAGTTGACCATCTGCGCCGCGAAGACGAAAGCGGCCACCAGAGCGGCCATCGGCACCAACCTGTCGGTGAGGTAGTGACGAGCCTTGCGCAGGGCAACTGCGAATCCTCCGATCGCGGTGAGCCCGGCGGCGACGGAGATGCCCGGTCCGATGAAACCGTCCGGGATGTGCATGCCCTTGTTGCTCCCTTATTGCGAAACCCTTGCAACAAGAGGATAGCGAGCGTCAGGAGGAGTTGCAGTCGGAGCAGACTCCCCAGAGGGCGAAATGCTCGACGTCGGCCACGAAACCGGTCATCTCCTCCACCGAGGACAGGAATTCGGTGAGATCAGTGGCCGAAAGGGCAATGGTCGACCCACAAACCCGGCACACCAGATGTTGATGGGGTTGCTCTTCGGAAAGGTGGTAAACCGCCGCCTCCCCGAGATGGGCGTGACGCACCGCCCCGGCTTCCTCCAGGGCTTCCAGTGTTCGATAGACGGTGGAGAGGTCCAGGTCCGTGCCCAGGTCACTAATCGCCTTGTTGTGAATGGTGGCGGCGTCGAGGTGGTCGCCGTGGGAGCGAGCGATGACCCCGCAAACGGCCCGGCGTGCGTCTGTGATGCGCAGACCGTTGTTGCGCAATGTTGCGATCAGGTCGTCGGCGGTGATATGCATGGCTGAGATCATTGACCCTCGACACGACATCTGTGATGCCAGGGAGCGCCCACCCGGAAATCTAACGGTTCACAGGCCGCAGCGGTCCGAAGGCCCGATTCGTCTACGCTGCCCATCCCCGCTCACTCCGGGAACTCATATGGCCATTCTCCCGATCCGAACCTTTGGTGACCCCGTTCTCCGCTTGGACGCCAAGCCTGTTCTCGAGGTGGACGGAACGCTGCAGACGCTGGCAGTCGACATGATCGAGACTATGTACCAGGCTCCCGGAGTCGGGCTCGCGGCCAATCAGATCGGGATTCCGCGTCGTATCGCCGTTTTCGACGCCCAAGACGGTCTCGGCCCACGGGTCATGATCAATCCCGAGATCGTGGAGTTGAGCGGGGAGTGGGCATACGAGGAGGGATGCCTCTCGGTGCCCGGCCACTATTGGGAGATCAAGCGGCCAGGCTTTGCCAGGGCCCGGGCTCTCGACCTCGACGGTGAGGAGGTCGAATTCGCAGGGGACGGCCTCCTCGGCCGGGTTCTTCAGCATGAGATCGACCATCTCGACGGGAAGCTACTGATCGACCGTTTGGAGAGACGGGTTCGCAAACAGGCTCTGCGCGATCTCAGGGACGAGGCACTGGGGATGGCGAGTCACGAATGACTCGACTTGTGTTCCTGGGGACCCCGGGAGCCGCCATTCCCACGCTCGAGACGTTGGCCTACGACTTCGATGTCGGGTTGGTCGTCACCCGCCCTGATCGTCCGAGAGGCAGATCCCAACGTCTCGAGCCGTCGCCGGTCAAGCTGCGGGCGGATGAGCTTGGTCTGGCGGTGCGCCAACCGACCGGACCCGAAGACCTCGGACGGATGCTCGCGGACGGCGGTCCTTTCGATCTGGGAGTCGTCGTCGCCTTTGGGATGATCCTCGAGCCCGAGGTGCTCGCGGTGCCGGCTCATGGGATGCTCAACGTCCATTTTTCGCTTCTGCCTCGCTGGCGGGGGGCGGCTCCGGTGGCTCGAGCGCTGATGGCCGGGGATCCCATGAGCGGAGTCACCATCATCAAGCTGGATCAAGGCCTCGACACCGGCCCGGTGTTGACCGCCCAGGCCGTGGACATAGGGAAGGAGGAAACGGCGGGTGAGTTGACCGGGCGGCTTTCAGCACTCGGCGCGGGCCTGCTGCGGAGGGTGCTCCCCGGGTACGTGAACGGTGATCTGGTCCCGGTGCCCCAGGTCGACGAAGGGGCTACCTACGCCTCCAAGATCACCGCTGCCGACCGCCCTCTGCGGCCCACGATGTCGCCTCTGGAGACGATCAACCGGGTGCGGGCCCTTTCTCCCACGCCGGGTGCCACGATCGAGCTCGACGGAGAAACCCTCAAGGTGCTCCGGGCGCGCTCACATCCTCACCAGCTCGAGCCCGGCGCACTGGAATTCGTCGACGGCTCTCCGGTTCTGGGGGTGGCCGACGGTGGCGTGGAGCTGGTCGAGATCCAACCCCCAGGAAGACGGGCCATGTCCGGAGCGGATTGGGCGCGGGGGCGTCACGGCCGCGCCGGCTCCTGGCAATGACCGACCCCCTCCAGGCCCGTCACCTGGCCGCAGAGACGGTAGGTCGGGTCCTGCGCGACGGGGCCTTCTCCAACGTCCTGGTGGAGGCTCAGACCGCAGCGCTCGCACCGCGTGAGGCAGCGAGGGTCAAGGCCCTCACCTATGGCGTGTTGCGACGCGTGGAGCGTCTCGATGCGGCGATCGGAACAGGAGCCGGCCGCGCCCTCGACGATGTCGACGTGGCCCTCCTCGACAGGCTGCGGGTGTCGACCTTTGAATTGCTCTATTCCAACCTCGCTCAGCCGATCGTGGTCAGCGCCGGGGTTGACCTGGTACGGGAGATCCAACCCAAAGCAGCCGGGTTCGCCAATGCTGTCCTGCGGAGGGTGGCCGAGCGAGGGCCGGAGACCGAGGAGGCACTGGACCTTCCCCCCTGGTTGATGCAGTCGCTCGAGGAGGCCTGGGGGATGACCGAGGCTCGTCAGTTCGCCATAACCAGCGCCAGCGAACCCGAGCGGGTGGTGCGAGGCGAGCCAGGCGCGGCCGGTATCGGCGCCGAAGTCCCCGGAATCCCGGGCGCTTTCACCATTGCCCCCGGGCCGATTCCTGAGGGGACCATTGTGCAGGACGCAGCATCGATCGCGGTCGGCAATGCGGTGGCGGCGACACCGGGGATGCGGGTGATCGATCTGGCCGCGGCCCCGGGTGGCAAGACCTCCCATCTGTTCGATCAAGTTGGTGACAACGGTCTCGTGATCGGCGCCGACTCCCACCGGCGGCGGGTTTCGGACGCACGACGTCGGGTGCCGGGCGCTCGCTGGGTTGTCGCCGACGCGAATGTCTTGCCGTTTCGAGGCCTCATCTTCGATCGGGTCCTGCTCGATGCGCCGTGCAGTGGGCTGGGGACATTGAGACGCAGACCCGAGATCCGGTTCCGGGTCACCGAGGCGGAGGTCCGCAGGCTGGCGACCGTGCAACGGGGCATGTTGGAGAAAGCCATGGAACTGGTGGCCCCGGGAGGGCAACTGGTGTACTCGGTGTGCACCATCACCCCCCAGGAGACCATCGAGGTCGTGGCGGGACGCGGCTTCGAGCCGCCCTCTATCCCCGGATCAGTCTGGGGGGACGGCCGCCTGCTCGCCCCGCACCTCACCGGGACCGATGGGATGTTCGTCGCCCTCCACAGAGCTTGAGGCGTCCCCCTTTACAATCGCCTCCGATGTCCACGGTCAAGATCGCGCCGTCACTGCTCGCAGCCGACTTCGGCTGTCTCAGAGAGGAGATCTCGAAGGTCGAGCCCGTCGCCGACTGGCTCCACATCGATGTGATGGATGGGCATTTCGTCCCCAACCTGTCTTTCGGGACCCCAGTGATCAAGAGCATTCGGCCTTTGACCCAGCTCTACTTCGATTGTCATTTGATGACCACCAACCCTGATGCCTTTCTCCCGGACCTGGCCGAGGCCGGGGCGGATCTGGTGACGATGCACATCGAGGCCGTGCCGGACCCGACTCGAGCCTCCAGAATGGCGCGGGACAATGGTCTCGATTTCGGGCTGGTGTGCAACCCGGCGACGCCATTTCCCGGGGTTGCCCCGTTCCTCGATTTGTGCGATGTGCTGCTGGTGATGTCGGTGGAGCCCGGGTTCGGAGGCCAGAGCTTCATCCCCGAGGTCCTGAAGAAGATCGAGACGGCAAGAGAATGGGTTGAGGAGCGCGGATTGCCGACCGATATTCAGATCGATGGGGGCATCACGCCCGATAATGCACGTATGGCCAAGGACGCCGGAGCAAATGTGTTCGTGGCCGGAACCGCCATATTCCGGGCGAAAGACCCCCTCGCGGCAATAGCCGAATTGAGAAGGGCAGTAGAGGAGAAATGAGCGAACGGGTCCTGATTGCGGACGATGACCCTGACATCCTTGCGGTTGTCCAGGTCAATTTCGAGTTGGAGGGGCTCGAGGTGGAGACAGCAGTGGACGGAGAGGATGCTCTCCAGAAGGCCACCGCCAACCCGCCGAATGTGATCGTCCTCGACATCATGATGCCGCGCATGGACGGACTCACCGCCCTGCACCGTCTTCGCAGCCAGGCCAGCACCGGCAACATCCCCATCATCCTGCTCACGGCCCGCGGCCTCCCCGAGGACCGGGTTCGTGGTCTCGAATTGGGCGCCGATGACTACATCACCAAGCCCTTCGACATCAACGAGCTGGTAGCCCGGGTACGAGCTGTGGTGCGACGTACCCAGGCCGCTCGTGACCTCTCGCCTCTGACCGGTCTCCCCGGGAACTTCAAGATCACCGCCGAGATCGAGGAGCGCATCACGTCGGGCCGCGACTACGCCCTGGTCCACGGCGACCTCGACAACTTCAAGGCCTTCAACGACCACTACGGGTTCATGCGTGGCGACGAGGTGATTCGCTTCTGTGCCAAGTGTTTCCGCGATGCCTCCGAGAACCTCGGGATCACCGGGGCCTTCGTCGGGCATATCGGTGGGGACGACTTCGTGGCCATCATCCCGCCTGAGATGGCCGAGTCCTTCTGCAAAGAAGTGATCGAGCGCTTCGATGACGGGATCCTCGATCTCTATGACACCGCAGATGCGCTTCGGGGCTACATCGAGGTCATCGACCGGCGCGGCGAGCGCTTCGCCTTCCCTGTGGTTTCGTTGTCCCTGGGTGTAGCGTCCACCGACGTGCGAGAGATCTCCACACAATGGGAGGCGTCGGCGATTGCGGTGGAAATGAAAGAATTTGCCAAGAAGCAGCCGGGCTCTACCTACCGCATCGATCGTCGCTCTGCGTAGGTGGGCGAGGCCCCTCACCTGCGGCGAGCCGTCGAGCTCGCCACCCGATACCGGACCCATCCGAATCCACGCGTGGGCGCGGTCGTGGTCGATGAGGCAGGGAACGTGGTTGGGGAGGGAGCCCACGAGGGAGTGGGCCACCCACACGCCGAGATCGTGGCGCTGGGCCAGGCCGGGTCCCGGGCCCGTGGCGCGACGCTCTATGTCACGCTCGAGCCGTGCAGCCACTACGGCAATACCCCGCCCTGTGTGACTGCGATCGTGGCTGCGGGTGTGGGCGCGGTGGTGATCGGTGCCATCGATCCCGACGAACGGGTCTCGGGCAAGGGTGTCTCCTGGCTCACCGACGCCAGGGTCGCAGTGAGAGTCAGTGAGAAGGCGGAGGAGGCCGAGGCGGTCGATCCCGCCTATTTCCACCATCGCCGGACCGGCATGCCCCGAGTCACCCTGAAGACGGCGATGACACTGGATGGCTCGGTTGCGGCCCTCGATGGGTCCTCGAAGTGGATCAGTTCGGAGGAATCCCGTCTCGACACCCATCGGCTTCGGGCCGAGGCCGACGCGGTGGTGGTGGGTGCGGGAACCCTGCGCTCGGATGATCCGGAATTGACCGCCCGCCTCCCCGAGGCCGGCGAGCGCCAACCCCGCCCCGTGATCCTCGCCGGCACCCAGCCCCTTCCCGTCGAGGCGAGGATCTGGCGCCACGACCCCCTTGTCGTGGCGACCCGATCGCTTGACATCCCTTCAGGTGAGGTGGCGGTGGTCGGAGGGGAGGGCGACCACCCTGACCCGACCGAGGCGGCGCGGGCGATAGCCGGCGCTGGTCTTCTCGATGTCCTGCTCGAGGGCGGCCCGACGGTGGCCGGCGCATGGTGGCGATCCGGGGTCATCACCCGGGGGGTGCTCTATCTGTCGGGGAAGATCGGTGGGGGTGTTGGGATCGCGCCGTTGGCGGGGGCGTTCTCGACCATCGACGAGGCCAGGAAGGTGAATATCCGGGACGTGCGTAACGTTGGCTCGGACCTGAGAATCGAGTTCGAGTAGATGTTCACAGGAATCGTGGCTCACAAGGGGTCGGTGGTCGACATAGAGGACGGCGCAGTGGTGAGGCGTCTCACCGTGGAAGCGGGCTCGCTTGCCGATCTGACGGTCGGCGACTCGATCGCCGTGAATGGAGTCTGTCTCACCGCGGTAGCGGTGCAGGATTCGAGAATCGACGTGGAAGTGGTCCATGAGACCCTTTCACGTTCGAATCTAGGAGCGGTGCAACCAGGTGATCCCGTCAACCTGGAGCGGCCGATGTCGGCTCAGGGTCGCTTCGACGGGCACATTGTGCAAGGGCATGTGGACGGAGTGGGCACAGTGAGCCAGGTGGTTTCCGATGGCGATGATCGCCGTCTCACGATCCGGGTTCCCACCGGGTTGGCCCGCTTCATCGTGGAGAAGGGGTCGATCACCGTCGATGGAGTCAGCCTCACGGTGACCGGCGTCGGGTCGGACAGTTTCGAGGTCGCCCTGATTCCTCACACCCTGGAGGTGACGACCCTGGGCTTGCGCAGGGAAGGTGACCCGGTCAACCTCGAGGTGGACATCATCGCCAAGTACGTGGAGAGACTCCTGGGAGCGGGCTCATGAGCTTTGCGCCAATCGACGAGATCGTGGCTGCCATCGCCAAAGGCGAGATGGTGATCATGGTCGATGACGAGGATCGCGAGAACGAAGGCGACCTGATCGTGGCCGCCGAGGCGGCGACGCCGGCTCAGATCGGATTCATGCTCAGGCACACCAGCGGGATCATCTGTCTTCCCGTGATAGGCGAGCGTCTCGACCAGCTCCGTCTGCCGATGATGGTCGCTCGCAACACCGACGTCCGGCGAACCGCCTTCACCGTGTCGATCGACGCTCGCGAGGGCACCACGACCGGGATCTCCGCGGCCGATCGGTGGAAGACCATCCAAACCGTGATCAACCCCGACACCAAGCCCGAAGACCTGGCTCGGCCCGGCCACATGTATCCACTGCGTTACGAGCCGGGCGGTGTGCTGAAGCGCGCCGGGCACACCGAGGCCGCGGTGGACCTGGCCGAGCTGGCAGGTAAGTACCCCGCCGGGGTGCTGGCGGAGGTCATGAACGACGATGGGACGGTGGCGCGTCTGGAAGAACTCGAGGTCTTCGCCAGAGAGCATGGGCTGTTGCTGGGGACCATTTCCGATTTGATCGCGTTTCGCCGTCTGCGGGAGAAACTGGTCGAGAGGGTGGTCGAAGCGAGGATTCCGACCGAGCACGGGACATTCAACGCAGTCGGCTTCCGTTCCCTGATCGATGATCGACAACATATCGCCCTGGTGATGGGGGAACTCGGTGATGGTGAGCGAGTGCTGACCCGTGTCCATTCCGAGTGCCTCACCGGTGATGTCTTCGGCAGCCTCCGTTGCGATTGTGGTGATCAACTGGACCTGGCGTTGGCCAGGGTCGCCGCCGAGGGCAGGGGGGTGGTTCTCTACATCCGGGGCCACGAAGGTAGGGGCATCGGGCTGCTCCACAAATTGGCCGCCTACCGGCTCCAGGACGAGGGTTTCGACACGGTTGACGCCAACGTCAATCTGGGGCTACCGGTTGACTCACGGGACTATGGGGTGGGCGCCCAGATTCTCTATGACCTCGGGGTGCGGACGATGCGTCTCATGACCAACAACCCGACCAAACGGGCGGGCATCGAAGGATACGGGCTCTCCATCGTGGAGCAGGTGCCGCTATCCATCGAGGCGAACGAGGAGAACCGGGACTATCTGAGGACCAAGGCGAGTCGCATGGGTCATCAGATGGACCTCGGAACCGGGGCATGATCAGGGTCGTCGAAGGGTCCAAGTCCGGGGCCGGTCTTCATATCGGCGTCGCCGTTGCCAGTTGGAACCAGGGGATAACCGATCGTCTGCTCCAGGGGGCGCTGGAGCGACTTCAGGAGATGGAGGTCTCCGAGATCACCGTGTTCCGGGTCCCAGGTGCCCTGGAGTTGCCCGTCGCTGTCAAGACACTGGTGGACATCGGTTGCGACGCTGCGATCGCCATCGGCACCGTGGTCAAAGGAGACACCGATCATTACGACATAGTGGTGCGGGAATCGACTTCGGGAATCGCCAACGTTGCCCTGGAAACGGGCGTCCCGGTAGGCAACGCCATTCTCGCCGTTCACGACTATCAGCAGGCGGTCGAGCGCTCCAGCGAGGGAGCGGCCAACAAAGGCGTGGAGGCAGCCGAGGCGGCCGTGCTCGGCGCCACCGCTATCCGAGAGCTGCGTGGGGTTTGAGATCCGTCTGGTGATAGGACCTTTCGCGCTGGTATCCTCAGGGGGACAATCGATAGCAAGAGCGGAAGCCGCTGCTTCCCCACCCGGCCGCCCGGACGACGACAAGAGAGGCGAGCCGTGGTCCAGGACACCGGTCGTTCCGGTCATGAGCAGCAAGTTTTCGCTTGCTGCTTTTTCATTCGCACTCAACAGGAGGTAGCAGCATCACCAACGAGCTCCGCGTGAACGGCGCGATAAGAGCAAAAGAGGTGCGGGTAGTCGCACCCGATGGCTCCCAGGTCGGGGTCAAGAAGCTCGATGAAGCCCTGTGGCTCGCCGAGCAGCTCGATTTGGATCTCGTCGAAGTGGCACCCAACGCCAAACCGCCTGTGTGCCGATTGATGGATTACGGGAAATACAAGTACGAGCAGTCCGTCAAACAACGCGAGGCTCGCAAGAAGCAGACTCGAACCACGATCAAGGAGCTCCGCATGAAGGTGCGGATCGGCGATCACGACTTCGACATCACCAAGCGCAAGACCAAGGAGTTCCTGGAGGACGGGGACAAGGTCAAGGTGACCATCCGTTTCCGGGGCAGGGAACAGGAGCGGCCCGGTTTCGGGAAGGACCTCCTCGATCGTCTCGCCGAGGAGGTGGCCGACGTGGCCGTGGTGGAGCAGGTGCCGAAGATCGAAGGTCGGAGCATGACCATGGTGCTGGCCCCGGCCAAAAAAGCCAGAGCCGCTGCCGAGAGCACTGAAGAGCATTAACCAACACAGGAGGACGCTGTGCCGAAAATGAAGACCCACAGCGGTGCCAAGAAACGGATCAAGGTGACTGGCTCGGGCAAGATCATGCGACGCCAGTCGGGTCGCGGCCATCTCAAGCTGGCCAAGGGCAAGCACGTCTTCCGCCGTCGAGCGGGTGAGGTCGAGCTCGCTCCCGGTGATGCCAAGACTGCCAAGAAGCTGCTCGGTCGCTGAAGTTCCAGGAGGGATGAGATGGCACGTATAAAGCGCGCGGTTCACGCCAAGAAGGGGCACAAGAAGGTCCTCGACCGCGCCAAGGGCTACAAGGGTGCCCGGAGCCGGCGATACCGGACCGCCAACGAGCAGGTCATGCATGCGATGCAGGACGCCTATCGGGACCGGCGCGCTCGAAAGGGCGAGTTTCGGCGTCTGTGGATCGCCCGTATCAATGCGGCTGCCCGTCAGAACGGGACCACTTATAACCAGTTGATCGCCGGCTTGAAGGCGAACGACATCGAGGTCGACCGGAAGATGCTCGCCGAGATGGCTGTGAACGACCCCGGGGCATTCGCCCAACTCGTTGAGGCCTCGAAGCAGGGCTGACGGCGTCGAGACGGGCGAAACCCATGCCGGTCCGCAGCCACAAGAACCGCCAGGTGGTGGATGCGGCCCGGCTTCATCGCGTCCAGGAGCGAAGGGATCGCAGGGAGACCCTTATCGAAGGACCGCACCTTCTGGAGGAGGCGCTCAGTGCCGGAGTGGTGCCCTCGCTGCTGTTCGCTCTCGAGGACGACCAGCCAACCCGCGAGCTGGCGAGGCGGCGGGGGATCGATCTGGTGCTCGTCGACGACGCCGGGCTGGCCCGGGTGGCCGGGACCAAGAGCCCCCGGGGCCCGGTGGGCGTGATCGAGATCCCTGTAGGCCAAGGCGCCACGGGCCGCGGTCTTGTTGTGGCATGGGGGGTGGGTGACCCGGGGAACGTAGGGACCATGATCCGGACTGCGGCCGGTTTCGGGTGGTCCTTCGGCTACACGGAAGGGACGGCGGACCCCTGGGCGCCAAAGGTGCTCCGGGCTGGGGTGGGCGCGCATTTTCGCACCGAGGTGATGATCATCGGGTCACTGGGGCAACTCGAGACCATGGGATACGAGGCCCTGGCCACCGTGGTGAGTGGTGGGCTGGCGCCGTCCGATCTCGCCGATGGCAAGTACGCGGTCTTGATTGGTGACGAAGCTTCGGGTCTCCCCCAAGAGGTGGTGGAGGGTGCCGTCTCGCGTGTCACCGTCCCGATGCCGGGGGGAACCGAGAGTCTCAACGCCGCAATGGCGGCCGGTATCATCGTCTACGAGCTTTCCAAGTACCAGGTGCCAAGTACTAAGCACAGGGAGCGCCGGCTACCCCTCTAACCTGCCGCCGACATGGATGTGATCGCGGAGCTGGAAGAAGCTCGTTCCGGAGCCGCCGCCAAGGTCGACGGCGCCGACACCGTCGAGGAGCTGGACAAGGTCGAAACCGCCCTTCTCGGCAAGAACTCCACGGTGGGCACGGTGCGGAGGGCCATGGGTGGTCTGGAGCCGTCAGAGCGCCCTCAGGTAGGAGTCCGGCTCAACGAAGTCACTTCGGAGATCGAGGCCTTGATCGCCCAGCGCAAGTCGGCTCTCGCCTTGGTCGACGAGCGGCACCGACTCACCGACGACCGTATCGACGTCACTCTCGAGGGAGTCAGGTTTCCTCTTGGATCACTTCACTTGATCCAAGAGACCATCGATGAAGTGGTCGACATTTTCGTCGGCCTGGGATATCTCATGGCCTCCGGGCCGGATGCGGAGCTCGGCTGGTACAACTTCGACGCCCTCAACACTCCTCCCACCCATCCCAGCCGCCTCGAATCCGACACGATGTATTTGGACTACGGCGACCCGGCCGACGAGCTCCTGCTTCGAACCCAGACCTCGCCTAGCCAGGTTCGCTGGATGGAGAAAAACCAGCCTCCGGTCTACGTCGTCGTACCCGGAAAGGTCTATCGCACCGACACCATCGACGCCACTCATCTCCCGGTGTTCCACCAGATCGAGGGTCTGGCGGTCGACGGCCACATCCAGTTCTCGGACTTGAAGGGGACGCTGGCCCACTTTGCGCGTGAGTTCTTCGGCGCGGAGACCGAAGTGCGCCTTAGACCCCATTTCTTCCCGTTCACCGAGCCGAGCGGGGAGCTCGATGTGTCGTGCTTTGCCTGTGACGGTGGCGTTCCCGGTTGCCGCGTTTGTGGCGGTGCGGGTTGGTTGGAGATGCTCGGCTGCGGCATGGTCGACCCCAACGTGCTGGAAGCGGTCGGCTATGACCCGGCTCAGCTCTCGGGATTCGCTTTCGGGATGGGCGTCGAGCGTCTGGCCATGGTCCGCCATGGGATCAACAACATCCGGCATTTCATAGACAACGACCTTCGCTTCCTGGGGCAGTTCTGATGAGGGTCCCACTGCGATGGCTGCAGGAGTTCATCGATCTTCCGACAAAGGACCCGGCGGAGTTGTCTGTTTTCCTCAACATGGTGGGTGAGAAGGTGGAGAGCTTCGAGGTTCTCCAGGTCGAATGGTCAAACGTCGTCGTGGGCCGTGTCCTCGAGATCAACCCGCATCCTGAGGCCGACAGGATTCGGGTCTGCCAGGTCGACGTTGGTGACGGGCCGGAGCAGATCATCTGCGGTGCCTGGAACTTCTCGGAGGGTGCTCATGTCGCCGTTGCCCGGCCAGGAGCCCGTCTGCCAGGGAACTTCGAGATCGGGCAGCGGACGATCAGGGGCGTCGATTCCAACGGGATGATCTGCTCGGAGAAGGAGTTGGGGCTGGGTGACGACCATGCCGGGATCCTCGTCCTGGACGGCCAGCCCGATCTGGGCTCGGACTTCGCCGACCTGGTAGAGCTTCCCGACGTCGTATTCGACATCGAGATCACCACCAACAGGCCCGATGCGATGTCGCTCCTGGGCCTGGCCCGTGATCTCGGCGCCTACCTCGGCATCGAGCACAGGATCCCTGAGCGAATACTGAAGACCGTCCCCGGCGCCACGGAGATAGTCATCGAGTTGGGCGACCCGGTGGGATGTCGCCGGTTCACCGGGCGTGAGATCAGAGGAGTGACGGTCGGGAGGTCGCCGCTTTGGGTGAGGCACCGGCTGGCCAAGGCGGGGATGCGGGCCATCTCCAACGTCGTCGACGTCACCAACTATGTGATGCTGGAGCTCGGCCACCCTCTGCATGCCTTCGATGCCGATTCGATCGCAGGACGTCGGTTGGTGGTGAAACGAGCTGTCTCCGGGGAGGAGTTGGTGACCCTCGACGGGGAGGCCCGGGTGCTCGATGGCGAAGACCTGATCATCTATGACGACGACGGCCCCACCTCGATGTCGGGGACGATGGGCGGGGCCCGGTCGGAGGTCTCGCCGGAAACGGTCAACGTCCTGATGGAGGCTGCTTCATGGGACCCGCCGACGATCATGTACATGTCACGTCGCCACAATCTCCGCTCGGAGGCATCAACGCGCTTCGAAAGGGGTGTCGACCCGAATCTGGCCGACGAGGCAAATCGCCGGGCCACGGCGATGGTGGCGGAGCTGGCCGGTGGCGAGGTACCGGAATCCGCAGTCGATGTGATCGGCACCGCGGTGGAGCCGGTCACCGTCGAGCTCGAGATCGCCGAGGTGACACGTCTCCTCGGACCAGGGTTCACCCGTGACGGGGTGGTCGGCATTCTCAGCCGCCTCGGGATGGAAGTTCGGGGGCAGGACGCGATGGAGGTCGTGATCCCGACATTTCGACCCGACGTCACGCGCCAGGCCGACCTCGTCGAAGAGATCGCCCGGATCCACGGATTCGACAAGTTCGCCGCGACGTTGCCCACCGGCCCGGCTGGCGGCCTCACGGCCGAACAAAAGCGGTTGCGGGCCTTGCACCAGGCTCTGGCGGGCATCGGGCTCAGTCAGGCCGTGACCTTGCCTTTTGTCGGCGAGGAGGACCTGCTGCGGCTCGGGATCCCCCTGGGGGATGTGCTCCGGGTAAAGAACCCGCTCCGGGACGAAGAAGGGCGACTCCGCCCGACGATGCTGCCCGGTCTTCTCAACGCGGTGCGCTTCAACTTGTCACACGGTGCCTCTGCGGTTGCCCTGTTCGAGACCGGCCGGGTGTTTGCCGCTCGTCCGGCGCATGAGGATCCGAGACTTCCCGAGCAGATCGACCGTCTGGCCTGGGTAGCTGCCGGCCCGGTCGGATTGACCGCCCTGGGGGAGCCAGGGCTCATGGCCGACGGCCATGTCTCGCTGGCCGTGTTCCGTCACCTTGCTGCGGTGCTCAGCCTCGAAGGGCTCGACTTGACCCCGGCGACCCCAGCCGGATACCACCCGGTCCGGGCTGCGACGGTGGCTCTCAATGGGGTGATGATCGGCCATGTCGGCGAGTTGAGCCCGACGGTGGCCCGGGAGTACGAGATCCCGGGGCGGGTAGCCGTGGCCGAGTTGGACCTCGACCCGTTGGTTGCGCCGGTCGGTTTGCGTCAGGCGGAATCGCCGTCGGTGTACCCGCCGGTCGACTTCGACCTTTCGTTCCTCATGGCCGACGGGACACCGGTGTCCGCATTGCTCGAAGCAACGAGTGACGCGGGCAACAGCCTGGTGGAGTCCGCCTATGTCTTCGACGAGTTCAGAGGCGCCGGGATCGGCGAGGGAGAGAGGGCGGTGGCGATCCGCTATCGGCTTCGTGCCCCTGACCGAACCCTCACCAACGAAGAAGTGTCGCCGGTGCGAGAGGCCATGATCGAGGCGGCCCGCGCTCTCGGGGCCCAGCTGCGCGGGGCCTGAGCCAGATCGCTGTGGACCTCGCCAGCCAACTGATCGAGCCCCCCGAGGTCTCGGCTCCCCGCTTGTTGGGAGCGGTGCTGGTGTCGGAGCTGGGCTCATCACCGGTGTCGGTGAGGATCAGCGAAGTCGAGGCCTACCGCGGTGAAGACGACCCGGCGTCGCATGCCTTCAAGGGGAGGACCGGGCGCAACGGGTCGATGTTCGAGGTTCCCGGCACTCTCTATGTCTACCGCTCGTACGGTGTCCATTGGTGTGCCAATGTGGCGGTCGGACCGGCAGGCACCGGTTGGGCCATCCTGTTTCGGGGCGGGGAGGTGATCGACGGCCTGGCCACCGCCAGGGCCCGTCGTGGCCGTGATGACCAATTGGTGAACGGGCCGGGGAAGCTGTGCCAAGCCCTGGGAATCGATGGCTCGCACGACGGGATCAATCTTCTCGAAAGGGCTTCGGCACTCCGGCTTGAGACCGGATCGGCGCCAAAGATGGTGATGGCGACGCCACGGGTTGGGATCTCGAGGGCGCGCGAGGTTCCCTGGCGTTTCATCGCTGCCACATCAGCCACCAACGGACGCTAGGCCCTGGCTCCGGGTGGTTTACCCTCGCAGGGACCATGACCCCTGCAGACCAACTTCCCCATCTCCTCCGTCATGCAGATCGGGTCGTCCCCGAGGGCGAGCTGATCGAGAAGCTGAAGACCGGACGCCAGCTTCGGGTCAAGCTGGGCCTGGACCCGACCGCCCCCTCGGTCACCTTGGGTTGGGCCGTGGTGCTGCGCAAACTCCGGCATTTCCAGGAGATGGGTCACATCGCGGTGCTGATCGTGGGTGACTTCACGGCACAGGTCGGTGACCCCTCGCTGAGGAGCGACACCCGCAAGCGTCTCACCGCCGAGGAAGTGAACGGTTACGCCGAGAACGTCCTGGGACAGTTCCGCAGGGTCCTCCTCGACGAGCGGCTCGAGATCCGCCGCAACTCGGAGTGGCTGGGCGCCCTCGACATGGGCGGGCTGCTCGAGCTCACGTCGGCCGCAACGGTCGCCCAGATGTTGGAGCGTTCCGATTTCGCCAACCGATACCAAGAAGGCAACCCGATTTCGGTGATGGAGTTTCTCTACCCCCTGCTTCAGGGCTACGACTCGGTTGCGGTGGAGGCCGATGTGGAGCTGGGAGGGAGCGACCAGCTTTGGAACCTGATGATGGGGAGGGTGGTCCAGGAGCGCTACGGCCAGGAGCCCCAGGTGGCGTTGACCATGCCACTTCTGGTCGGGACCGACGGGTCCAAGAAGATGTCGCAGTCGATCGGCAATTACATCGGGGTCGAGGACGAGCCAGGCGAGATGTTCGGCAAGACGATGAGCATCCCCGACCAGGTGATGCCCGAGTGGTTCCGCCTCGCTGCCGATTTCGATCCCGACGAGGTTGACCGAATCGAGACCGGTCTGGCCAGCGGCGACCTTCACCCCGGGGAGACCAAGCGGCGGTTGGCCCGCGCCGTCACCGCCCTTTATTGGGGTGAGAACGCCGCCACCCAGGCGGAGGCGGCGTTCGACCAGGTGTTCAAACATGGAGGGACACCCGACGACATCGAAGTCTTCCCGCTGCCGGCCGGGGAGACGGTTCATATGTCCGCCCTGGTTCGCGATGTGTCGGGGGAGTCGGGCGCGGAGGCCCGCCGACTGTTGGCACAGGGCGCGGTCAGACTCGACGGCGAGGTCGTCGAGGACGGCGAAATGGCCAGAAACGCCCTTTCCGGGCGGGTTCTCAAGGTGGGCAAGCGCCGATTCGTGCGCCTCTCCGAATGAACTTGACTAGCATTCCGATGTCGTTACTATTCGATATCCGGCCCGGGAATCACTTCTCGGGTCCCCCACCACGCGGTGAGGGGCTTGTCTCGCGTCCAACGCGATTGACGTATGTATCGGGGCAGCGATCCGAGCGATCGCCGGCCCGCCTGACACCCGGTGTGGGAGTTTTGGGCTCCTTGACAACTGAACAATGTGCCAAAAGCCAGCAAGCGCTTGCCACTTCGCCGATTCGTCGGCTCGGTGGTGGGCATTGCAGCAATCGAAGCTCTCGGGTCTCTCACAGACCCGAGACCCAATTGCAAACTCATGACTGACAGGATTGGGCACCGTCTCTGACGGAGCCCCTGAATGTACGTTGGAGAGTTTGATCCTGGCTCAGGACGAACGCTGGCGGCGCGCCTAATGCATGCAAGTCGAGCGACGCACACCGGAGGGGTAACCCACCGGTATGACGGAGCGGCGAACGGGTGAGTAACACGTGAGCAA
>DATDPT010000019.1:0-6616 GCA_035292605.1 Acidimicrobiia bacterium | reverse complement strand
TGATGCCGGTACTTGGGGTCCGTGTCAACGCAACTGTTCAATCCCTCCGCAGCTTCGGGAGGCTCGGGTTCCTGGCAAGACGGGCGGAACGGCGTGCGGTGAAGGACCTGGTCGACCAGTTGGAGGTCCGCACCCCGTCATTGGAGCAGCCTGTCGAGTTTCTCTCCGGAGGCAACCAGCAGAAGGTCTCCGTCTCCCGGACGTTTCTCAGGGAGCCTGCCGTCATCCTCGCCTACGAGCCCACCCAAGGCGTCGACGTCGGTTCCCGTTTCGACATTTACAAGGCGCTTCGTGCCAGAACCGACGCCGGTGCCGCCCTGCTGGTCAAGTCGAGCGACCCGATCGAGCTCTCCGGGCTGTGTGACCGGATCCTGGTGATGTCCCGGGGGACGATCGTGGAGGAGATCCCCGGTGACGAGCTCAACGAGATGCGAATAGTCGAGGCCATCGTCCGCGGACCCGGACTCTCCAAGACAGGACGGTCACCGCTCGGCGTCGCCATGCCCAAGGCGCCCGGCTCACAGGTGGCCTCGTGACTATCACGACGCGCGCCGACGCTGCCCGTCAGCGGGTCCGCAAGGTGATTCGCGACGCCCGTGACAAGAACAAATGGCGCAAGATTGTCAAGGTCCGGCTTTGGATGCCGGTGGCCCTCCAGATCCTGCTGCTGGCCGGGTTGGTTCGGTACACCGAGTCCCGGTTCCCAGGATTCGTCGATTCCGACAACGTGCGTCAGATCCTGATTCTGGCACTCCCCCTGATCGTGGCCACCTTCGCTCAAACCCATGCCCTTTTGGTCGGGTATCTCGACCTCTCAGTGGGAGCGATGATCAGCCTGGGGGTGGTGATCGCCTCGTTCCTGATCGGCGCCGAGGCCAGCGGATCGCAGATCCTCCTCGGGGCCGGGGTCGTGCTCCTTTGCGGGTTGGGGCTCGGACTGGTCAATGCAGGTCTGATCCGGGGGGTCAAGATCCCTTCGATCATCGCCACCCTGGCGACACTCAGCATCCTCGATGGGATCTCCCTCACCCTTCGCCCCACAGCCCAAGGAACCATCAACGGAGACCTGGTGTCCTTCCTCACCACCAGCATTGGTCCGATACCGGTCGCGTTCATCATCGTTGTGGTGGGGGCTGCCCTGCTCGATCTCTGGCTTCACGCCTCGGGATCCGGTCTAGCGGTGAGGGCGGTGGGATTCGATGAACGGTCTGCGAAGCGTGGCGGGATCAGGTCCAACTGGCTCCGGGTCCGCGCCCTGCTCCTTTCGGCCACGCTGGCCGCGGCGGCCTCGTTTTTCGTCATGGCCAGGGCCCCGACCGGTAATGCGTCCGTCGGCTCCACATTCGCGCTGAACAGCATCACGGCCGCGGTCCTTGGCGGCGCCTCTTTGGCCGGCGGCCGGGCTACCTTCGTCGGGGGCCTGATCGCGTCGATCCTGCTCGCCGTCATCATGACGGTCCTGCCCTACCTCGGCCTGTCCAACACCGACGGCCTGATGATCGTGGGTGTGTTGGTCCTGATAGGGATCATCCTCTTCCAGTTCGGCGACATCAAGGAGCTGGTGAAGAGGAACTATCGGCGGGCGCGACGGGTGGTGCTCGGGAGCCGCCCGGCAAAGGCCGCCGAGCTCCCGGCCTTTTACCCGGCGGGCACCGACTTTCGGGTGGTGCCCACCGACCGGGTCATCATCGAGAACGGGATCGTTCTCAGCCTGGATCGGGAGGTCGGCGACTTCCAGCAGGCCAACGTCGTGATCGAAGGCGACAGGATCGTCGGGGTGGGCCCGGGGATGAACGGATCGGGCCAGAAGATCGACGCCGCGGGGATGATCGTCATGCCTGGCTTCGTCGACTCCCACCGCCACATCTGGGAGGGCATCCTGCGCAACATCGGCACCGATGTGCCGTTGGAGGGGCGAACCAGCTACATCTCGTTCGTACTCCACAAGCTGGCCCCCGCCTTCCGCCCGGAGGACGCCTACGTCGGCAACCTGGTGTCGGCGCTGGGTGCCATCGACGCCGGGATCACCACGCTCCTCGACTGGTCCCACATCCAGACGTCGCCGGCTCACACCGACGCCGTCGTTAAGGCGCTGGAGGACTCGGGGATGCGTGCCGTATTTGCCTACGGATTCCCTTGGTGGGGCAAATGGGAGGAGCGCCAGCCGAGCTGGTTCGTGAGAGCAGCCACCGAGCACTTCTCGACCGCCGACCAGAAGCTGACCCTGGCCCTGGCGGCACCGGGCCCCGAGTTCGTCGATTTCGAGATCGCCAGGGACCACTGGAAGCTGGCACGGGAGACCGGAGCCCGGATCAGCACCCACGTCGGGGTGGGCACCTACGGCCAGGACGCAAAGGTCCAGGGGATGGGAGAAGCTGGGCTCCTCGGCCCCGACACCACCTACATCCACTGCACCACCCTCAACGACACCGAGATCCAGATGATCGTCGACACCGGGGGGACCGTCTCGCTGGCGTCCCCGGTCGAGATGATGATGGGTCATGGGATGCCACCGATACAGAAGTTTCTGGACCGAGGGCTTCGGCCCAGCCTCAGCATCGACGTGGAGACCAACGTACCGGGCGACATGTTCAACCAGATGCGCTCCGTCATCGCTCTGCAGCGGGCTACGGCCGCCCCCGAGGGAAAGAGCCCGGTCTCGCCGCGCGAGGTCCTGGAGTGGGCGACGGTCGAGGGAGCCCGGGCCAACGGTCTGGAGCCCAAAGTGGGCACTCTCACCCCGGGCAAGCAGGCCGACATCATCCTGCTGCGAACGGATCGGGCCAACGTCACACCACTCAACGACCCGGCCACAGCAGTGGTGGCCGGGATGGACACTTCCAACGTCGACACCGTGCTCATCGCCGGTCGGGTGATGAAGCGCAACGGCGTGTTGCTCCATGTCGACTGGCCGGCCGTTCGCCGGATGGTCCTCGAATCGCGCGATTACGTGGTCGAGAAGTCCGGTTTCAAGCTCCCCAAGATTTGACACACGACGTCTGCATCATCGGCGCCGGGTTGGTCGGTTTGAGTGTTGGACGGGCTGTTCTGGAGCAATACCCGGGGGCCTCCGTTCTCGTTCTCGACAAGGAGGACCGGGTCGGCACCCACCAGAGCACTCACAACAGCGGCGTGGCGCATTCAGGGCTCTATTACCGACCCGGGTCGCTCAAAGCCCGTCTCTGTGTTGAGGGTCGCGCCCAGCTCGAGAGCCTGTGTGACTCGGCTTCCATCCCGTTCCGAAGATCGGGGAAGGTTGTGATCGCAACGAAGGAGTCCGAGCTCGGTGCTCTCGACGAGTTGCAGCGCCGGGGCACAGCCAATGGGTTGTCGGGTCTGCGTCGTCTCGGGCGACATGACATCTGGGAGTTGGAGCCTGCCGCCACCGGGCTCCAGGGATTGCATGTCCCTGAGGCAGGGGTAGTCGACTTTCCCGGCGTCGCCGAGCACATTGCTCGCGAGTTGATGCGGGTGGGTGGCCAGGTGGAGACCGGGCTCGAGGTAACGGCCATCGACCAAATCCCCAATGGTGCCCGGGTAGTGGCGAGCGATCAAGAGTTCCAAGCAACAGTGGTCGTGAACTGCGCTGGGTTGTATTCGGACCGTGTGGCCTCCCTGGCCGGTGTCAACAGCGAGATCCGGATAGTCCCGTTTCGAGGCGAGTACTACACCCTCGCTCCCGAGGTCTCCGAATTGGTGCGAGGGCTCATTTACCCGGTCCCCGACCCGCGATTCCCGTTTCTAGGGGTGCATTTCACACGTCGGATCGACGGTTCAGTCGAAGTCGGGCCCAACGCCGTTGTAGCTCTGGGTCGTGAGCATTACCGCGGTGCCCCCATTGACTGGGGTGACGTGAGAGAGGTGGTGGCGCTGCGTGGGTTCCGGAAGCTGATCGCAAGACATTGGCGGACGGGGGGAGCCGAGATGCTGCGCTCACGCTCCCGAGCTCTCTACGGCCGTTCGGCCCGCCGACTCGTGCCCGAAATCAGAGGTGAGCATCTCCGACCCGGTGGTGCCGGGGTGAGGGCCCAGGCAATTGGTCGTGATGGCCGTTTGGTCGACGACTTCCTCATCGAGGAGGCAGGGGCAACCGTGCACGTTCTCAATGCACCGTCGCCGGGGGCGACGGCAAGTCTCGCAATCGGGGCCCATATTGCCGGCCTGCTCGGGCCCCATCTCGCCCGTTTCAGGGGCAATCGAGGTGTGTAGTGTGACTGTTCATTGATGGAAAGCCTGCCAACTGTCGCCGTGCTTGGGTGTGGTCGGATGGGTGGAGCCATGGCCGGCACGCTCCATCGCGCCGGTTTCGACCTGATCGTTTGGAATCGGGACCCGGAAAAGGCACGTCGGGTGGCAGGGCCCTTGTCGGCTGCGGTCGCGGCCACTCCGGCGGAGGCGGTGGCACAGGCGGAGGTCGCCCTATCCAGTCTGGCCGACGACGATGCGGTGCGTTCTGTGTATCTCGGTGAGCGCGGTGTGGTCGAAGGTCTGCGCCCTGGTGTCGTGATGATGGAGATGAGCACCATCGACCCCGAGGTCGTGGTCGAGATCGGTTTCGCGGTCGACGGCACCGGGGCCGCGCTGCTGGACGCTCCGGTCTCGGGGAGTGTCACCACGGTTGAGCAAGGCGCCTTGACCATCATGGTCGGCGGGGAGGCGGCCGCCATCGAGACGGCCCGCCCGGTGCTCGAGGCACTCTCGGCGCGGGTGATAGAGGTCGGGAAACGCGGGACGGGCGCCGCGACCAAGCTCGCGGTGAACACCTTGGTTCACGGGCTCAACGTCGCCTTGTCCGAGGCGCTGGTTCTCGCCGAAAGAGCAGGCGTCGAGCGCTCGGTGGCCTATGAGGTGTTTGCTTCCGGAGCGGGGGGAGCGCCCTTCGTCCAATACAAGCGAGAGGCCTATGAGCACCCGGAGAGCGCGGTCGTGGCATTCAGCCTCGACCTCGTGGCCAAAGACCTCGAGCTGATCACCGGTCTCGGGGAGCGGGTTGGGGTGCAAATGGACCAGGCCGAGATCGAGCTTCAAATCGTGAAACGGGCCATCGCCGCCGGGCTCGGAAACAGGGATCTCAGCGCCGTTGCCGTGCTTCTGCGCGGCGACGCCGAAACGGAGGATCGAAGATGAAGAATCGGACTCAATGAGGAGGAGACAGCCATGACCGAGTTCCCGGTAGCCACTACCCCGGCCCCAGGAGTCATGGGCGTGGATTGGGAGGAGCGAGTCGATTTCGCGCGTTTGCGTGATTACCGCTTGGGCCGGGTGCGGCAGCAACTCGAGGCCAACGGTTTGGGCGCCGTCCTGCTCTTCGAGACTTCGAACATCCGCTATGCCACCGCGACCCAGATCGGGTATTGGGCCTTCAACAAGGGTGAGCGGTACGCTCTCATCACCCGCAAGGGTCGACCTCGCATCTGGGACTTCGGGTCGGCTGCCAAGGCGCACCGTCGCCAGCTTCCAAGTCTCTACGACACCGAGAACTCGGTCGGTGGCAACACCGGTCTCCAGGGGGCCATCGGCCCCACCTCCGGGTTGCACACCCGAGCCGCCGCCGAGATCGCGGCCGTGCTTCGCGATGAGGGCCTGTTCGGTGATCCACTGGGAGTCGATATGGCCGAGACCTCGGTTTTCCTCGCCCTGCAGAAGGAGGGGCTCCAGGTCACCGACGGCCAAGAGGCGATGATGCTCGCCAGGGAGATCAAGAGCCCTGACGAGATCGTCCTTCTGAGTCAGGCCAGTGCAATGGTCGACGGCGTCTACCAAGAGATCTACGAGACGTTGAAGCCGGGGATCCGGGAATCCGACATCGTGGCCTTGGCCCACGCCCGGCTATTCGAGATGGGCTCGGAGTTCGTCGAGGCAGTCAACTCGATCGCCGGCGAGAGATGCAGCCCACACCCACATGTCTTCAGCGACCGGCTGATCCGCCCTGGGGATCAGGCCTACTTCGACATCATTCATGCTTACAACGGCTACCGCACCTGTTACTACCGCACGTTTGTGGTTGGCAGGGCGACCACGGCCCAGAGAGATGCCTTCAAACAGTCGCGGGAGTGGATGGACGCCGCCATCGATCTGGTCCGGCCCGGGAACACGACGGACATGATCGCCAAGATCTGGCCCCGCGCCGAGGACTTCGGCTTCGTCGACGAGATGGATGCCTTCGGCCTGCAGTTCGGCCACGGGGTAGGCGTCGGGCTCCATGAGCGGCCGATCATCAGCAGACTCAACTCGCTGGATGATCCGATCGAGATCAAGGAGGGAATGTATTTCGCACTCGAGACCTATGCTCCGGCCTCGGACGGGCGCTCGGCGGCCCGGATTGAGGAGATGATGGTGGTCACCTCCGAAGGGCCACAGATCACCACGCTCTTTCCCTGCGAAGAGTTGATGGTGGCCAATGAGTACTGAGGTCGACGCCGGTCTCTACGACTACGCACAACGGCCGCCCCGGCTGCCTAACCCAACCAATCCTGACAACGATCGGCTCGACATCGATCTCGACACCAGGATCGAGATGTTCGAGATGCAGCAGCTCCTCCGCCAATTCGAGGACAGGGTTTACGACCTCTTCATGCAGAACCTGGTGAAGGGGACCAGTCATCTCTCGCTGGGA
>DATDPT010000018.1:0-33333 GCA_035292605.1 Acidimicrobiia bacterium | reverse complement strand
CCCCGCCCTGGCGCCGCCTTCGATCGACATGTTGCAGATGGTCATCCGCTGTTCCATCGAGAGCTCGCGGATCGTCTCGCCGCGGTACTCGATGACATGTCGGGTCCCGCCGGCGACCCCGATCTGGGTGATGATCCCCAGGATCAGGTCCTTGGCGGCGACACCCCAAGGGAGGTGACCGCTGACTTCGACCGCCATCGAGTCCGGTGGTGACTGCCAGACGGTCTGGGTGGCCAGGACGTGCTCGACTTCGGAGGTGCCGATCCCGAAGGCCAGTGCCCCGAAGGCGCCATGAGTCGAGGTGTGGCTGTCGCCACACACGATCACCATCCCCGGCTGGGTGAGGCCCTGCTCCGGCCCGACCACGTGGACGATGCCTTGGCGGGGATCGTCGATCCCGTACATGACGATCCCGTGCCGGGCGCAGTTGTCCCGCAATGCCTCGACCTGGCGTTTCGATAACGGGTCGAGGATGCCCAGTTGGCGGCCGGTGGTGGGGATGCCGTGGTCGACCGTGGCGAAGGTGAGGTCGGGTCGGCGGACCTTCCTCCCTGCCTGCTCGAGGCTCGCGAACGCCTGGGGCGAGGTGACCTCATGAACCAGGTGCAGGTCGGCATAGAGCAGCGTCGGGTCCCCAGGCTCGACCACATGGGTATCCCAAACCTTCTCGAAGAGGGTGCGGGGGGCTTTCACGGCCCGACCTCGAGCGACACCGCAGCGGAGACGAGCTCGCTCACCCGGTCGCCCACCTCGGAGGTGGAGGCGCCCATCTTCCCGGCCCGAAGCGAGGGGAGTGACCCGGCGACCGTGCCCACCGCTTGATCCACGGCTGCGCCCGCAGCGGCCTCCCCGAGGTGGACGAGCATCATCCCGGCGGCACCGATGGCAGCGAGCGGGTTGATCTGGCCGGTGCCTTCGAAACCGGGTGCGGTCCCGCCGATCGGCTCGAACATCGAGACACCGTTGGGATTGAGGTTTGCTCCGGAGGCGATTCCCATACCTCCCTGAATGGCGGCGCCCAGGTCGGTGATTATGTCACCGAACATGTTGTCGGTGACTATCACGTCGAATCGCCCCGGATCCTCGACCATCCACAGGCACGCGGCATCGATGTGCGCGTACCCGGTGCTCACTTCGGGGTACTCCTCGGCGACGGTGTTGAAGACCCTTGCCCAGAGATCCCAGGCATAGGTGAGGACGTTGGTCTTGCCGCACAGCGTCAGATGACGACGGGGCCGCGAGCGCGCCAGCTCGAATGCGTATCGGATGCAGCGCTCCACACCGAAGCGGCTGTTCACCGACTGCTGGACCGCCACCTCGAACGGCGACCCTTTGGCGGTGAACTCACCGGCGCCCACGTAGAGCCCTTCACTGTTCTCCCGCACCACGACCATGTCGACATCAGCGGGCCCGATGTCCCGGAGTGGGCCGTTCACTCCCGGGTGCAGCTTGATCGGCCGAACGTTGATGTATAGGTCGAGCTCGCGGCGCAGCCGGAGGATGATCTCCTGCTCGAGGATGCCCGGGGCTACGTCGGGGTGCCCGACCGCCCCGAACAGGATCGCATCCGCGTTGGACAGCGAATCGAGATCGGCTCCGGTCAGGGTCTCCCCGGTGCGCAGGTAGCGCTCGCCCCCGATGTCGTGATGGGAATAGTCGACATCGAAACCGAACACGTCCGCCGCCCGGTCGACGACCTTGACCGCTTCGGCCACAACCTCCGGTCCTGTGCCGTCACCTGGCACCACGGCAACACGATGGGCGGTCATCGGAAGGAAGCCACCACCCCGTCGAGGACCTCCATCCCGGAGACAACGTCGTCGACGATCGCGCGCAGCTGATCTTCCGAGATGGCGCCGGAACGATCGGCGATCTCCTTCATCCGCCCGAAGGCTTTCTCGAAGGCGGTGTGACCGAGGTCGATGCCCAGATGGGCCAGCGAGTGCTTGAAGGCTGCCCGGCCCGAGTGCTTCCCGATCACGATCGTCGAACTGACGCCGACCGTAACCGGGTCCATGATCTCGTAAGTGGTCCGATTCCGGAGCACGCCGTGCTGGTGGATGCCCGACTCATGGGCGAACGCATTGCGCCCGACCACGGCTTTGTTGAATTGGACCGGGTAGCCGGTGCTTTCCGCAACCAGCCGTGATGTCTCGAAGATCTCCTCGGTTGAGATCCCGACGCCGACGCCAAAGGCGTCGGCGCGTACTCGCAACGCCATCACCACCTCCTCGATCGAGGTGTTCCCGGCCCGCTCCCCGATCCCGTTGATGGCTCCCTCCACCTGACGGGCTCCGTTCTGCACCGCGGCCAGGGAGTTGGCCACGGCCAGGCCTAGGTCGTTGTGACAGTGGGCGGAGACGACTACGTCATCGCGGTCTCCCTTGACCTCCTGCACCACCCGACGAATCAAGGCGCCGTAGTCGGCGGGGGTGGCATATCCGACAGTGTCCGGGATGTTGATTGTGGTGGCCCCGGCCTCCACGGCCGCCGCGCACACCGCAACCACGAAGTCCGGATGCGATCGTGTGGCGTCCTCCGGTGAGTACTCGACGTTGGCGGTGAGGTCCCGCGCCCGCGCCACGCTGGTCTTCACCGTCGTCATCACCTCTTCCTCGCTCATCCGCAGTTTGTGCTCCATGTGGATGGGCGATGTGGCGAGAAACACGTGGAGCCGGGGATCGTCGGCGAATCGGATGGCCTCCCACGCCCGATCGATGTCGACGGCCTGGGCCCGGGCCAGGGCGGCGATGGAAGGGCCCTGCACTTCCTGGGAGATCCGTCGCACCGCCTCGAAATCGCCCGGGGACGAGACCGGGAAGCCGGCCTCGATGATGTCTACACCAAGACGAGCCAGCTGGGTGGCGATGGCCACCTTCTGGTCGGGGTTGAGGGCGATCCCGGGGGCCTGCTCGCCGTCTCTGAGTGTGCTGTCGAAGATTCGTACCTGGTCTTGCATTCCTGTGTGCTCCAATGCGTTCGGGGTGGGATAGGTGGGCGCCGGGTAGGCCGAGGCAGGCCTGCCGGCTAGCTAAGAGCGAGGACCCCGAGTATCGAGAACAGGCTGACGGAACGGCTCATGTCGCGACTCCGGCGGTCGCGGCAGTGGGACTGAGGTCGGACTCGCGCCGCATGGCGATCCGGCCGGACTTGACCAGGTCGACGACGCCATATCCGGACAGGTGATCGAGGAACGCTCCGAGATGGGCCGGGCTGCCCGTCACCTCGAACGTGATCGAGCCCGTCCCCAAGTCGATCACCTTGGCGTCGAACAGCGACGCCGTGTCGCGGACCTCGCCCCGGTTCACCGGGTCGCAGGCGATGCGGGCGATCATGAGCTCACGCTCCAGGGCGACCTCCGCCTCGAGCTCTTGGACCTTGATCACGTTGACCAGCTTGTTGAGCTGCTTGGTCAGCTGCTCCAGCTCGGGGGCGTCCACCACCAGCGTGATTCGCGATCTGCCCTCCTGGTGGGTGGGCCCCACCGCCAGCGAGTGGATGTTGAACCCGCGATTGGAGAACATCGCCGACACCCTGGCCAGGACTCCGGGCTTGTTCTCGACGAGGACGGTGAGGGTGTGTTGCATCACAGATCCCCACGGCTCATCACGACACGGTCATTCGACCCGCCGGCAGGCACCATTGGGAAGCACATCTCCTCGGGGTCGACCACCACCTCGAGAAGGACTGGCTTGTCGTTCACCGAAAGCGACTTCTCGATGGCGGGATCGATCTCAGAGGGATGGTCGACCCGGAGCCCGACACAACCCATGGCTTCGGCCAGCATCGGGTAGTCCGGGGTGTGGGTGGTGAGATCGACGGCGGACAGGCGGCCACCGTAGAACAGGTGCTGCCATTGCTTGACCATGCCGTAACCGCCGTTGTTGAACACCGCGACCTTGATCGGGATCTTCTCGGTGGAGGCGGTGATCAACTCCTGACAGGTCATCTGGAAACACCCATCACCGTCGAGGGCATAAATCAGATCATCGGGGCGGGCAGCCTTGGCCCCGATGGCGGCGGGGACGGCGAATCCCATGGTCCCCAGCCCTCCGGAGTTGACCCAGGATCGGGGTTTGGTGAAGCTCCAGAACTGGGAGGCCCACATCTGATGCTGGCCGACACCGGCGGCAATGACGGCCTCGCCACCTACCGCGGCATGGAGACGTTCGATGAAATGCTGGACCTTGATCGGCCCGTCGGGCTGCTGGTCGTAGGCCAGGGGATGACTCTGCTGCCAGGCGCCGATCTGAGCGAACCACTCGGTGCGAGCCGGTGCCAGGCTTGGGTCCCGGCGCGCCGCCAGTTCGTCGAGAAGGTGCTTGAGGACCGAGCGGGCATCACCCACGATCGGGACATCCGCCTTGCGCACCTTGCCGATCTCCGCCGGATCGACATCAACATGGATGACCTTGGCGCTGGGGGCGAACGCCGACGGATCACCGGTGACCCGGTCGTCGAAGCGGGCGCCCAGACTCACCAGGACGTCCGACTTCTGGATCGCGGTGGTGGCCGTGTAAAGGCCGTGCATTCCGGGCATGCCCAGTGCCAGGGGGTGGTCGTCGGGGAACGCGCCTCGCGCCATGAGGGTGGTGACCACCGGGGTGTTTGCGGCCTCGGCGAAAGCCAAGAGCTCGGCGGCCGCCCCCGCCTTGATCACACCGCCACCCACATAGAGGACAGGGCGCTCGGCGCCTTCGATGAGGTCGATGGCGGCCTTGATCTGGATGGGGTGACCGGTGGTCGTGGGCTTGTAGCCCGGCAGCTTCATGTTCACCGGCTCGTGCCAGGTGGTCCGCTGATTGAGGATGTCCTTGGGGAGGTCTACGAGGACCGGACCGGGACGTCCGGTCGAGGCGATGTGGAACGCCTGATGGATTATGTCCGGGATCTCGTCGGCATCTGTCACCAAGTAGGAGTGCTTGGTGCAATGCATGGCCAGACCGGTGGTGTACGCCTCCTGGAATGCGTCGCTGCCGATGGCGGTAGTGGGCACCTGACCGGTGATGGCCACCAATGGCGTCGAGTCCATCAACGCGTTCTGGAGCGGCGTGATCAGGTTGGTGGCACCTGGTCCCGAGGTGGCGATGGCGACGCCGACCCGGCCACTGGCTTGGGCGAAGCCCTCAGCCATATGCCCGGCTCCCTGCTCGTGCCTGGCCAGGACGTGACGGATCGGGCTGTCCAACAGCGGGTCGTAGGCGGGGAGGATGGCGCCACCGGGGACGCCGAAGACGAGGTCAACCCCCTCGTGCTCGAGGCTTCGCATCAATGAGTTGGATCCGGTAAATGGTTTTTCAGTCATGATCTTTCAACAAAAAACCCTCCGGGGGGAGGGTCGAGCGCACGCGAATGTCGGCGCGCGCTACTCGATGAGAAGGAGTACGGCGGCGATCGGGTTCGTCTTCATGTGCCCTACGAGTAAACACCCTGGTCAGAGAGATGTCAAGATCTCCCGATAGCAATCGGCTCCGGTGGTCGCCGGCTTGAGGTTGAATGCCCCCGATGTACGGAATCGTGGAGCTCGGGGGCACCAAGAGCCTGGCTGGGTTCGGCAGGACTGCCGACGACATAACCGACGTCGTGCGGATCCCGACCACCGAGCCCGGGGAGACCTTGGGGCTTCTCGTGGCCCACCTTCAGGCTCGGGCTGGTGAGCTGATAGCGCTGGGGGTTGTCTCCTTCGGGCCTCTCGAGCTGCGGGCGGGTCATCCGAGCTACGGGCAGATCACCAACACCACCAAGCCGGGATGGTCCACTACGTCAGTCCTCCAACCGTTTCAGGAGGCTTTCCACCTGGAGGTTGGCCTTGAGACCGACGTCAACGGCGCTGCACTGGGCGAAGGCAGGTGGGGGGCGGCCCAGGGGTTGGAGAACTTCGTCTATCTCACCGTCGGCACCGGGATCGGTGGGGGCGCCGTCTGCCACGGCAACCTGGTAAGCGGGTTGGTGCACCCCGAGATGGGCCATGTCGTGGTGAGGGCGCATCCCGGCGACGGGTTCGGGGGGGTCTGTACCTACCACGGGTCATGTCTCGAGGGAATGGCCAGCGGACCAGCCCTGGAGGCGAGATTCGGCATGCCTGCCAGCAATCTGGGGACCGAGGTGGGGCGTGCTGTCGACCTGGTCGGGTTCTACCTGGCACAAGGGATCCGCGACATCGTCTACATCCTCAGCCCGGAACGGGTTGTGATCGGCGGGGGAGTGGCCAAGTTGCCTGGTTTCTTCGAGTCGATCGAAACCCATCTCAAGTACCAGTTGGGCGGCTATCCGGGCCACGAGGAGCACGACGCCGGGTTCGTGGTGGCCCCGGGTTTGGGTGAGCTCTCCGGTCTGGCCGGTGCGCTGGTGCTCGCCGAGGAATTGGCCTGAGGCATGGGAACGCCACATCTCCAGATCCGCCCCGGAAATCCAGACTTCCTGGATCTGCCGTGGGGCGGCCCGGTCGAGGCGTGGGAGTCGGATCGTCTCGTCGACATGCCAGCCGGGATACACCGTCATCCGGTGGTGTTCGTGGCCTACGACGAGGGGGTCTATGCGATCAAAGAGTTGCCCCGGCGCCAGGCGACCAGGGAGTTCTTGGTGTTGCGCTCACTCGAAGAACGGACCGGTCTGGCCGCGACCCCGGTCGGCCTGGTCGAGCGAAGCTGGCTGGAATCGGGAGCGGAACAAGGAGGGGCGGTGATCACCCGCTATGTGGAGCATTCGTTTCCCTATCGGCATCTGGTGACTGGCCCCGGCTTCGGCCGGCGCCGCAGCCAGATGCTCGATGCCATCGCCGGGTTGTTGGTGGATCTCCATCTGGCCGGTTGCTATTGGGGCGACTGCTCGCTCTCCAATGTCCTCTACCGATACGACGCCGGGGCGATCGAGGCGATCATGATCGACGCCGAGACCTCCGAGCTCCACCCTGGGCTCTCCGATGGGCAGCGTCTCCACGATCTGGAGATCATGAAGGAGAACCTGGCCGGTGAGATGGCCGATATTGCCGCCGAGCACGAGACGGAGATCGATGCGGCCGATTTGGGCTTGGGCGACGGGGTCGAGGAGAGATACCAATCTCTCTGGCGAGAGTTGGACGAGGACCTGGTCATCTCATCCAACGAGCGTTATCGCATTCGGGAGCGAATCGCACGCCTCAACGAGTTGGGTTTCTCCGTGGACGACGTGGACCTGGCGCCGGTGGGAGGGGAAGACCGGGTGCGGATGCGGGTCCGGGTGGGTGGCCGCACGTTTCACAGCCAACGGCTTCGAGAGCTGACCGGCATCGAGGCCTCGGAGAACCAATCGCGCCACATTCTCAGCGACCTGAGCTACTTCATTGCCAAGTCGGGTCGCAAGTCCTCGACCGGTAAGACGGTCGCCGTCATGTCCTGGATCACGACTTGCTTCGAGCCCTTGATAGGCCAGATCTCAGAGGTATGGCAAGGCGACCCGATCCAGGGGCTCTGCGACTTGCTCCAGTTCCGCCTCTCGGTTGCCATGGAGCGTGGGGCCGACGTCCCCAACGACGAGGCGTTCCGGATGTGGTCGGAGGCGGGCTTCCCCGGGTTTCCGGTTCGATGACCGATCAGGTGGTCCTGGTCACCTTCTTCAGCCCGCGGGGCTGCTCCGGATCGAGGTCTTTGGCCAGCGTCAAGTGATAGGCGAAGAGTTGACCGGCGACTATCGCCGGCACCGGGGTCAGCCATTCGTCGAGCCTGCCCGGAATCGTGAGGTGGCTGCCGACCAATCCTGTCAAGGCCCGGTCGTCGCTGATCGTGAGCAGTCGGGCGCCCATCTCGGCGGCCCGCGCCAGGAGCGCGGACACCTCCGCATGAGCCGGGCCGTTCACCGTTACCGCCAAGACCGGATAGCCGGGCTCGACCATCGCCATCGGGCCATGAAGGAAATCGGCCGTTGAGAATGGCTGGGCGACAACCTGGGTCAGCTCCTGGAGCTTGAGGGCCCACTCGAAGGCAGTGGCGTGATTGAACCCGCGCCCGAGCACCGCACAATGCTCGATGTCGGCGAATGATCTTGCCGCCTTCTCGATTTCTGCTTCGATCCCGAGCACGCCGGCGACCGACTCGGGAACCCCGCCCAAGGAGCCGTCAGCGTCGAGGGCATCGGAGATCAGGGCGATCATCATCAGCGTCGAGGTGTAGGTCTTGGTGGCGGCCACGGATCTCTCCTCGCCGGCCACCAGATCCACGATCACGTCGGCAACTGCGGCGAGCGGCGATTCCGGGTCGTTGGTCAGAGCCAACGTGGGCCGGTCTTGGCTCCGGGCTTCCTCCAGGACCGAGACGATGTCCGGTGACTGCCCGCTCTGGGAAATGCCGACCACCAACGCATTGGTGAGCCGCGGCGGACGGTCGTAGATCGAGAACAGAGATGGTGTGGTGAGACCAACCGAGAGCCGGTTGCGGGTCCCCCAGACATATTGCGCATACCGCGCCGCGTTGTCGGAAGAGCCCCGGGCGGCGATCACCGCATGTGTGCAGTCACCGACCAGCTCGGCAGCCTGGACCGCCGTCTCCTGGTTGGATTCCATGGCCCATGCGATGACCGAAGGCTGTTCCCGGATCTCGTCGATCATCCCCACGATCAGGTTGTACCTCGGTCGTAGGCCAGCATCCCGGACACAATTGTGATCACAACGTTCAGGTCATGGTCGAGGACGGTCACATCGGCTCGTCTTCCCGTCCGAATCACGCCCCGATCGGTCACACTCAGCAGAGTCGCCGGTGTCAACGTCGCACAACGCACGGCCTGGGCGAATGATGCGTCTGTCCATGCCGTGAGGTTGGCGACCGCCCGCTCCATGGTCAGTGTGCTTCCTGCGAGCTTCCCCTGGCCGGTCCGGGGGCCGTCGTCGCCCACAGTCACCTCCTGGTCACCCAGGAGATAGGTGCCGGGGCCCAGGCCGGTCGCCTGCATGGAGTCGGTGACCAATATCAACCGATCGGGGCCCAACAACTGCCAGGCCAGTCGGAGGGCGCCGGGGTGGCTGTGCAGGCCGTCGACGATAAGCCCGCAGGGCCTGGTCGAGGTCAGTGCCGCCCCCACCATCCCCGGGTCGCGATGCCGGAACTGGCTCATCTGGTTGAACAGATGAGTGACGGCGCTCCACGGACCCTGCAGTGCCGCAATTGCCATGTCGTAGCCGGCCCCGGTGTGGCCGGCAGCCACCACGACTCCGGCGGCATCGAGCTTCGCGGCCGTCTCTTCGGCGCCCTCGAGCTCGGGGGCGATGGTCACCATGCGCACCACTCCGGATTCGGCCCAATGCCCGGCTTGGGCTGCATCAGGGAGCCTCAGGTAATCGGCGTTGTGGGCGCCCCGCCATTCCGCTGAGATCCAGGGCCCCTCGATGTGGGCACCCAAGACGTCGGCACCCACATACCCGGGCGGCGGTCCGGCCTTGAGCACCTCGATGGCGCGATCAGTCACCTCGAATGGGCCGGAGACGATGGTGGGGACAAACGAGGTCACCCCGGTCTCGGGGAGCCTCCGACCGACCTCCCAGATGGATTCCGGGTCGCTGGTGAAGTCGTGGCCACAGCCCCCGTTGGTCTGGATGTCGATCAGGCCAGGGATGATCGTCGACCCGGTCACGTCGATGATCCTGCTCCCATCGACGGCTCCCAGGACCAGGCGGCCCTCGGTTGCGGTGACGTCGGTCTGCACCAGACCATCGGGGGTGAGAGCCTTGCCCCCGCGCAGGGTTATCACCGGATCAACCCGTGCCCGGTCGGATAGAGATCGGGGATCGCCGCCGGGAGTCGTCCCGGGAAGCCGGAGCGGCCGAATAGGGCAGAGGCAAGGGCGTTCATCGATGGATGGTGTGAGCTGTAGGTGCAGACGTGGGTCTTGGCGGCCGGGTAGTGGGCCAGGTCGAATGGTGTGCGCAGCGCAACGGTCACAACCGGCTTGCCGGTCGCAAGCAACGCCTCGACCAGGGTGGCCTGTCCCGCGGTGGCAGTCACGGTTCCCACCACGACGAGGTCATGTGCGGCGGCCGCTTCCACCGCCGATGTGATGTCGTTGTTATCGGGATCATGCGGGTAGACGAGCTCGGTCACCGCCTGGTGATGAGAGCGGAGGCCTGTGGCGAGATATGGCGGGAAGAGGGCGGTGGTATCGGCGGGGGTCACGTTCGACGGTGTGGGCTCGAGGGACAGCACCCGGGCACCCGAAGCGAGATGCAGTGGCATTAGGCCCGCATCGTCGCGGACCAGGGTGATCGATCGCAATGCGAGCTCGGATGCCAGGCGTTGATGCTCTGCCGAGCCGACCAATTCGGGGTTTGGCCCGTCAGTGTCGAGCGAAGACCTGATCCCCTCGATGCGGGCCCGGGAGACGTGGAGCTTCTCCTCCGGGATCAGTCCACGGGAGAAGCCGCGCTCGAGTGCGGTCCTGACCCGCTCCTGTAGGTCAGGGTCGGGCATGCAGAGAAGGAGATCGACGCCGGCTCGCATCATGGCGATGATTTCGACCACTTGGGCCGGGCCCTGATCGAGGGCGCCCATGTCCAGGGCGTCGGTGATGATGACCCCCTCATACCCGAGCTGGGCACGGACAAACCCGTCTATTCCCTTCTCGGTAGCCGAAATCGGGATTTCCCTGCTGCCGGTGATGGCGGGCACCACGTAATGGCCGATCATCAGCAGCGGGGCTCCGGCGCGAAAAGCGGCGGTGAACGGCGGCAGCTCAACCGTGTCGAGCCGCCCCCGGTCGAGATCGAGGATCGGCAGGTCGTAGTGAGGGTCGACCATCGCCTCTCCCTTTCCCGGGAAATGCTTCACCGTGGGGAGGACGCCGGCGGCGACGAAACCCTCCACCGAGGCGGCGGTCATGGTTGCGACCGTGGTTGGGTCGTCACCGAAGCTGCGGATGCCGAGAGAAGGATTGTCCGCCTGCGAGGCGACGTCGGCACAAGGTGCGTAGTTGACATTGATCCCCACCGCCCGCATCTCTCGGCCCATGGCTTGAGTGACACGGAACACGAGGTCGTGATCGCCGGTGGCCCCGAGGGCCATGTTCCCGGCAAAGGGCGTGGAACCGCTGATGCCGAGCAGCTGGCCGCCCTCTTGGTCGGCGGCGACGAGGAGAGGAAGTTGGGCGGTGTTGAGGGCCTGAAGCCGGGTGGTGAGCTCGGCCGTCTGTCCGGGTGAGCTCATGTTCCATTCTCGGAACAGGGTGACCCCAGCCGGCGGGGCAGTGGCGAGGCGGGCCTCCATCCATGGCGGAACCGCCGTCCCCTCGAACGCCAGCATCAGATGTGGATCGGCAACGCTCTCTTCGAGGCGCACAAGAGGAGATGAGAGTCGGGGCGATGACAAGGTGTTACTCCTACTGTGCTCTGGCCCCGGTGTCACGAGCCAGTCGCCAGGCGCCGTACTCGTCGGCGAAGCCAACCATCAAGGTCGGGACTATGGCGCCGGTGAGCACGCCGGCCGGAGGCGCTACAAAGAGGAGCAGCGTCGTGTAGGCGACGGCGAATGTAACTCCGATCAGCCTGCGCCTCAGTTGGTCGGGGATGTCGGGCAGTCTAAGGCAGAGCGCGGCACCGACTCCGAACCCGGCAGCTGCGCCCAGGATCGGTGAGACCAGGCCCACCGACAGGCCCAGCACGAGAAGCAAGCCCATCGAAATCAGGATCATCCTCGGCGCGCGCGGGTTCTTGGAGACGAGGCCCACAACTACGAACACGAGGGGCGCCACGACGAGACCGATACCTACCAGGCCCGGATCCACTGTCGGCTCACCCCCGGCGGTGCGGACGAACGCCGCAGCGTAAGGAAAGTAGCTGAACATCCCGACGACGGTTCCCAAGGCGAGGGCGAGCCAATTGCGCCAGCGGCTGGCCTCCAGCGCGTCGATATCGGCCAGGGGCTATCCCTTCACTGAGCCGGCGGTGAGGCCTCTGACAAAGAAACGCTGGAGGGAGAAGAACACCACCAATGGCAGGATCATGGTCACGAAGGCCGCAGCAGGAAGCAGGCTCAGCGCGCCCTCTCCCCGGCCCGCCAGATCTGACAACTCCACGGTTAGAACCCGGACCGACTCGTTGTAGCCAAGAAACACCAATGCCACCAAGAAGTCATTCCACACCCAGAGGAACTGGAAGATGGCAAACGACGCCAGCACCGGGACCGAGAGCGGAATCACCAACCTCGTGAAGATCGTGAAATGGTCGGCGCCGTCGATCTTCGCCGATTCGATGAGAGAGGAGGGGAGGGTTCCCATGTAGTTGCGGAGCAGGTAGATCGCCAGCGGCAGCCCGAAGCCGGCGTGGGCCAGCCAAATGCCGGGGTAGGTGCCGGCGACACCGATGCTGGTGTAGATGCGGAGGATGGGGATCAGGGCCATCTGCAGCGGGATCACAAGCAAGCCGACGACGACTATGAAGATCAGGTTGCGGCCGGGAAACTCCATCCAGGCGAAGGCGTAAGCGGCGAAGGCGGCCACCGTGATCGGGATCACGACCGACGGGATGGTGACCGCGAGGCTGTTGACAAAGGCGTTGCCGAACCCGCCCTCCATGACCTCTTGGTAGTTCTGGATGGTCCACGCTGTCCAGTCGGAGAGGTTGCTGAACACCGTCCACCATCCGTTGGCTCGGATCGCTCTCGGGTCACGGAACGAGTTGATGAGTAGGCCGAGTGATGGGATGGTCCATAACAGGGCGATCATGCTGACGCCGAGGTAGACCGGGAACCGGTTCGGCTTGCGGCGGGACCGCGGCGGGGTAGAGGGTGCCGCCGCGGCCGGATGAGCGGTTTCGGTGACGGTGGTCATCTTGTCGCCTCCTGTGCTCGAAACCGTTTCACGTTGATTACGAGGATGGGGACGACGGCGATGAAGAGGATGACCGCCAACGCGGCGCCGATGCCGTCGTTGTTGAAGGTGAAGAATTCGGCCACCATCTGCTGGGCGACCACTGAAGTCCCCTCACGTCCTCCAGTCATCACGTAGACGATGTCGAACACCTTCCACGTGGTGATCAGAATCGTTGTCCATACCACCACGATGGTTGAGGAGATGGAGGGGATCACGATCCGCCGGAACACTTGCCATTCGTTGGCTCCGTCGATCCGAGACGCTTCGACGATCTCCTCGGGCACTGCCTTGATCGCCGAGGAGAGTATGACCATGGCAAACCCGGTCTGAAGCCAGACCAGGATGACCATCAGGAATAGGTTGTTCCACAGCGGCTGTGCCAACCAGTCCACTGCTTCACCGCCGAAGCCGGTCACGATTGCGTTCATGATCCCGATCTGTTCCCCGAACCCCTCGGGGCGGAAGCGGTAGATGAAGGTCCACACCACCGAAGCACCGACGAACGAGATGGCCATCGGGAGGAAAAGCAGTGACTTGGCTGTTGCCTCCGATCTGCGCGGCAGTCTGTCGGCGAGAGTGGCGAAATAGAGCCCGATGGCGACCGCCGCCGCCGGGACGAGAAGCGCCCACCCCACGCTGTTTCGTATCGCGACCAGGTAGGTGGTCTCGGTGAAGATGCGTTGAAAGTTGGCGAGACCGACGAACGCGTCGCCGGCGTCGTTCTGGAAGCTGAGGATGAACGTGTTCACCGCCGGGTAGACCAGGTAGAAGCCGAGAAGCACCATGGCCGGTCCCGCAAATGCAAATGGGCGCACTCCGGCTCCGGCCCGCGCCGGTAGAGCACTGACCAGCCGGTCCATTCCCCAATACAGGACCCAAACACCGAGCACGCCGACGACCAGGGCAGTGCCAACTTGAACCAGCTTGTTGATGTCGCGTCGCTGGAGGAACTCGAAGGCGAAGAAGAAGAGAACCAGCACCGCCGGAACTACCAGGGCGCTCAGGATGCGCAGGACCCACGCCAGAGTCGAGTTGTCCTTCGCACCTTCCTCGACGGGAACCGTAGGAGCCGCGGTCACTTCCTCCCGGCCGATTGGCGGTGTTGTCACTTCAGCTCCTTCCTCCTACGAGGTGGTGGGTACCCGACGCTACCCAATCGGGGTTCGGGCGTGTCGGGTCCGAACAGGAAAGAGGGGTGGTCGTTGCGACCACCCCTCTCCTCCATCTCAATCAGGGTTGAGACTCAGCTGGCCGGCCAGCTGGCCTCGATGGTGTCGACTACCTCCTGAGTCGGTGTACCACGGGTCCATGCGATGACCCCATCCCAGAACGTCCGCTGACCCACTTCCGGTGGCATCAGATCGGATGCGTCGAACACGAAGGTGTTCTCGGCGAGGGCGGTCTTGATCGCCTCGGCGAACACCTTCGATCTGTCGGTCTCATAGCAGTTGACGTCCACGTCCTTGTTGCCGGGGAGCCGCTCCACACCGGCCACACCGTGCCCGCCGTAGGGGGCAACGCCGCCACCGGTCTCGGAGGCCAGGGTGCACTGCCAGTCCGGGGTGATCCAGTCCTTGATCGCCGCTACGTTCTCCTCGGACCCGTCGAAGACGATGAGGGTGTCGCCACCACCCATCGCCCCGGAGTTGCCGTCGATCGTGGGGAAGGCGAACACACCAATCTCGTCCCCTTCTCCTTCCTCGAAGCCGGCGGCCTGAGTGAAGAAGTTGGAGGCGAACGAGCCTTGCTTCAGCATCAAGCATCCTGGCGGGTCGTCGAACATTGGGCCGGGCGAGTCCTCGAAGAAAGTGCCGCCCACGGATTCGGCGCCGCCGAGGACGAAGCCCTCACCGAACATGATTTCCCCAAGTGTGTCGAACGCCTGAGCGACCGAAGGATCGTTGAACGGTATCTCGTGGTTGTACCACTGGGCGTACTGCTCCGAGCCCTGTTGCCGGACGTAGATGTCCTCGATCCAGTCGGTGCCGGGCCATCCGGAAGCGGTTCCGCTTTCGAATCCGAAGCACCAGGGGGTGAGCCCGTCGGCGACGATCTGGGCCGAGAGAGCCACCATATCCTCGTAGGTCTCCGGGATTGCGTACCCGTTTTCCTCAAAGGTCGGTGTGTGATAGAACACGACCGACTTGAAGTTGGGGAACCACGGGATCCCGTAATGGTTGCCGTCGGCACAGAGACCGAGGTCCATCCAGTACTTGGAGTGGTTGGTTTCCATCTCGGCAATGTCGAAGTCCATGTCCTCCAACGCCACCAGGTGGCCTTCGTCGGCGAAGGCGCAGATCGAAGACGGTTGGGGGGTGAAAGCAATTCCCGGTGGGTTCCCGGCGTCGACCTGGATCCTGAGTTGCTCCTCAAACTCGGCCACTGGCACGTAGGTGAAGTTGGCTTCTGCTTCCGTGTTGTAGACGTTGATGAAGCCAGTCAGCGCCTGACCCTCGACACCGGTCGGCGCCCCCCAAAGCTCGGTGGGCTGGGCCTCCTCGTCTCCGCCTTCCGTACAGGCGGCAAGCACCAAGGTCAGCGCCGCCAGGCAGGCCAATAGCCTGTGGATTCGATTCATATTCGGTCCTCCATTTTCTGAGTCGAGGAGGCGGCAGCAGCCGCACTCTCGCGACCTGTCAACCATATCGGAGTGGGACGATTGGGTGCCACTCGTTTTGCAGACACCCACGAGACGCCTTCTGTGCCGGCCCTAATCTGGATCCAATGACCGCGAAAGAAACGTCCAGCCGCGCATGGTGGCAGGACGCCGTTTTCTATCAGATCTACCCCCTCAGCTTCGCCGATTCCGACGGCGACGGGTTCGGGGACTTGGAAGGGATCATCTCGCACCTCGACTATCTCTCAGAAACCCTCGGGGTGGATGCCTTGTGGCTGTCCCCTTTCTTCAAGAGCCCGATGGCGGATTGGGGCTATGACGTCTCAGACCACACCGACGTCGACCCGCTCTTCGGTGATCTCGCCACCGCGAAGCGTCTGATCGACGAGATCCACCAAAGAGGGATGCGGGTAATCGTCGATTACCTGATGAACCACACCTCGATCGAGCACGAGTGGTTCATCGAGTCGAGATCGTCGTTGGACAACCCAAAGCGCGATTGGTACGTGTGGCGTGACCCCAAGCCGGACGGGTCGGAGCCGACGAATTGGCTGAGTGTGTTCGGTGGTCCGGCGTGGACGCTGGACCAGATCACCGGCCAGTTCTACCGCCACACCTTTCTCCCACATCAGCCCGATCTCAACTGGAGGAACCCCGAGGTCAGACAGGCGATGTACGACGTGGCCCGGTTTTGGCTGGACCTGGGGGTCGACGGTTTTCGGGTCGATGCCGCCCATCAGATGATGAAAGACCCTCAGCAGCGAGACAACCCGCCCGCTCCTGAGGACTACACGAGACCGTGGAAGGACATGGCTGAATACGACCGTTTCATCCATCTCTACGACTTCGGCCATGCCGACGTGCATCAGGCACACCGCGAGTTTCGCGCCGTGCTCGACTCCTACCCACATGATCCGGTGTCCGTTGCGGAGATCCATGTCTTCGATCTGCCCGAGTGGGCTGCCTACTACGGGGAGCAGCTCGACCAGATCAATATGCCGTTCAACTTCCATCTGATGGCCGCGCCCTGGGAGGCCTCGAGCATCCGGGCTGTCATCGAGGCAGTGCTCTGGAATGTTCCTGAAGGCGGATGGACCAACTGGTTGTTGGGCAATCACGATGAGATCAGGCTCACCACCCGGCTCGGCATTCTCAACGCTCGGCTCGCTGCGATTCTGCTTCTGACCCTCCGGGGGACACCGTTTCTCTACTACGGCGACGAGTTGGGGATGCCGCAGGCCCGAATTGGCCCCGGCGACAGTCGCGATCCGTGGGGAGAGAACGTCCCCTATCTGAGTAGAGACGGCTGCCGAACCCCGATGCAGTGGGACGGCACGCCGACCGCGGGATTCAGTGCGACCCGGTCATGGCTCCCGGTGGACCCTGAGCATTCGGACCTCAGTGTGATCGCGGAGCAGGAGGACCCGGGCTCGATGCTCGCTCTCTATCGGCGCCTGCTGGCCTATCGCAGGTCTTCCGATGTCCTAAAGGAGGGCAAGTACCTCACGCATTCCGCCTCCAACAGCGACGTCTATGTGTTCGAGCGGTTCACCGACAACGCCCGGATCATCGTTGCGCTCAACCTGAGCGATCAGCTGCAGTTGGTCGATCTGCCCGCGGGCTCGATCGTCGTCTCGACCCACAGCCCGATGGGTCGGGAGATCGGGCCCGAAGGGGTGTTCCTGGGCCGTCGGGAAGGGGTGATAATCGAGGTTTCTGAGCCGTGAAGCCCCGGAGCAGACTATCTTCGCTGACTACACCGTCCTGGAGGAGATGAGTTGGCTGAGATAACGCTCGACGGAGTCGGCAAGGTCTATCCCGATGGCACCCGTGCCGTTGGAGACTTCGATCTGACCATCCACGACGGGGAGTTCCTCGTCCTGGTCGGTCCCTCCGGTTGCGGCAAGACGACTGCATTGCGGATGATCGCCGGACTGGAGGAGATCACCGAAGGGACGATCACCATCGGAGACAAAGTGGTCAACGATGTCGCTCCCAAGGACCGCGATATCGCCATGGTGTTCCAGAACTACGCCCTCTACCCCCATATGTCGGTCTTCGACAACATGGCCTTCGGGCTCAAGCTGAGGAAGTTCAAGAAAGAGGAGATCGAGCGCCGGGTACATGAGGCAGCTGACATCCTCGAAATCGGTGAATACCTCCAGCGCAAGCCCAAGGCGCTCTCCGGAGGTCAACGTCAGCGGGTCGCCATGGGTCGCGCCATCGTCCGCGAACCGGCTGCGTTCCTCATGGACGAGCCCCTGTCCAACCTCGACGCCAAGCTGCGGGTGCAGATGCGGGCAGAGTTGGAGCGTCTCCACACCAGGCTGGAAACGACCACTGTCTACGTCACGCATGATCAGACGGAGGCGATGACGCTCGGTGACAGGGTGGCAGTGATGCGACCGGTGTCAGTGGCCCGCCCCTTCAACCTCCAGCAGGTCGGCGCTCCTACCGAGTTGTTCGACCGACCCGACAATCTCTTTGTGGCCGGGTTCATCGGCAGCCCTTCAATGAACCTGTCCTACGGGCATCTGGAGGCGGAGGGTGATCAGATCTGGGCGCAGGCGGGCGACTTCCGGATCAAGGTGGACAAACGCGCCCTCGAGAGCCACCCCGGGATCGAGAGGCACATGAAAGAAGAGATGGTCATCGGTATCCGTCCCAACTCCCTCGAGGCCGCATCTGTATCCGGAGCCGATCCGGACCGGACTATTCGCGCCAACGTCGAGGTGACCGAAATGCTCGGCGCCGAGACGTTCGTGCACTTCACGGTCAACCGGCCGCCGGTGTTGACCCCGGACATCGAAGAGCTCCTCGTCGACACCGGTCAGGACCCATCGACACTCGGTGACACCACCAACTTCATCGCGCGGGTCAGCCCCGATGCTGTGGTGCATCGAGGCGAGACAATCGACCTGATAGTCGACTGTGCCAAGCTCCATTTCTTCGACCCGAAGAGCGGACTCCGGATCGGCTCCGAGCTCCGAGTGCCGACCGAGGTCTAGACGCCGGCCGGCGACAGCCGATGAGCCGGGTGTTCGTCTGTTCGTGCGGGGCCGAGCCGGGGGCCGCCGACCTCGACGAGCTGGTGCCGCTGGTCAAGGCGCATTTCGACGACGTCCACCCCGAGTTGGGTTTGACCGAGGCTTCAATCCGCAACTATCTCGAGGCCGAGGATCGTCTCACTGGCCCGGCTGAGAGGTTGGAAAGGATCGGGGGCGTCGAGATCCGGGCGGTTGGGCCAGACACACTCGACGACGTTCTCGCTTTCTTCGACACGGAGGCCACCGTGGGTAACCCGGCCTGGGCAGGTTGCTATTGCATGTTCTTCCCGGTCGGCGGTGACTCTGACGGTGTTTGGGGTGATCGCACCTGGCAGGAAAACCGAGCCGATCAGGCGGCGAGGATCACGTCGGGTGAGACCACCGGCGTTCTGGCTTATGTGGACGGCAAACTCGCCGGGTGGTGCAATGCCACTGCCCGGGCCCAGTTCCCGGGCTTTGCCACGGGCAGCGGCGACGAAGGCGTCGGTTCGATCGTGTGCTTCGCCATCGCCCCGCCCTATCGAGACCACGGCGTCGCCAGCCATCTTCTTGACGGGGCGGTTTCCCTTCTCTGGTCGATGGGGTTCACCCGCATCGAGGCGTACCCGGTGGCGGAGCCCTCGGACCGAGAACGAGCGTTTCCCGGTTCCCTGGCTCTCTTTCGCAGCAAGGGTTTCGGGGTGGTCTCAGAAGAACCCCTGGTGGTCGCCCTGATGCCCCATGAGTGAGCGTCTCGATGATTGGATGGAGGGCTACGTCGCGGCGTGGGCCAGCAACGACCCGGGGCTGATCTCAACGCTGTTCACCCCCGATGCGGTGTACGACCCGCAGACCGCGGAGGGGGAACGTCACGGGATCGAGGAGATCATCGATTTCTGGCTGGAGAGAGACGACCAAGAGGACAACTGGGACTTCGAATGGCTGCCGCTGGTCGAAAACGACGAGCTGGCGGTGATCACCGGCGCCACCACCTATTTCGACCCACCCGCGACCTTTCGCAATCTCTTTGTGATCCGATTCGCACCCGACGGCCGATGTCGCGACTTCACCGAGTGGTATATCGAGGAGGAAGGACCGGCTTGAGCTTGCCTTCCTCCCGGGACCGGTTGAGATCAGGGGACGGTCTTTGGCTCCAAGAACGGCATCATCGTCCGCAGCTCTTTGCCCACCTGCTCGATCTGGTGGGCCTGGTTCAACGCCCTCTGCTCCAACAGGAAGGGAGCTCCTTCACGGGCCTGAGCCATCCACTCGTGGGCGAAAGCACCTGACTGGATCTCTTTCAGGGTTTCCTTCATGGCCTGGCGGGTTTCCTCGGTGATGATCCGCTTTCCGCGGGTGTAGTCCCCGTACTCGGCAGTGTCCGAGACGGAGTAGCGCATCCACGACAAACCTCCCTCAAAGAGCAGGTCGACGATCAGCTTGAGCTCGTGGAGCGTCTCGAAATAAGCCGACTCCGGTTGGTAACCCGCCTCGACCAGGGTCTCGAAGGAGGCCTTGATCAGCTCGGAGACCCCACCGCAGAGGATGACCTGTTCCCCGAAGAGATCGGTCTCGGTCTCTTCCTTGAAGGTCGTCTCCAGGATCCCGGCCCTGCCGCCACCAATGGCACAGGCATAGGAGAGGGCGAGGTCATGGGCCTGACCTGATGGATCGCGGTGCACGGCGAGCAGGCACGGGGTGCCGGATCCCTGCTCATAGGTTCGTCTCACCAGATGACCGGGGCCCTTGGGCGCGACCATGGCGACGTCGATGTCGTCGGGCGGGGTGATCTCCCCGAAATGGATGTTGAATCCGTGAGCGAACAGGAGGGTGTCACCCGACTGCAGATGGGGTGCGATCGACTCGCGGTAGATGTTTCCCATGACCTGATCGGGCACGAGCATCATCACGACATTGGCCCAGGCCGCGGCGTCGGCTGGGTCCATGACGGTCAAACCGGCGGCCTCTGCCTCTGCCACCCGCTTCGATCCCGCCCTGAGACCGACGACCACCTCGACCCCGGATTCCTTGAGGTTGAGGGCATGGGCGTGGCCCTGGCTGCCATAACCGATCACGGCCACCCTCTTGCCCTGGATGAGGCCGAGATCGCTGTCGGAGTCGTAGTAGATCGTTGCCATGGAACGAATTGTGGTCGGTTTCAGTTCGCGACCAAACCCGACTCCTTAGGATTCCTCGCGAGATGTCAACCAAGATCAGATCCCAGGAAGTCACCGAAGGCGCAGCCAAGGCCGGAGCCCGCGCCATGTTGCGGGCGGTCGGGCTCACCGAGGAGGACTTCACCAAGCCACAGGTGGGCGTCGTCTCGGCCGGGAACGAGGTCACTCCATGCAATCTCACCGGTCCCGAGCTGTCACGTCACGCCAAGGCCGGAGTTACCGACACCGGTGGTGTCGGGATGATCTTCTCCACCATCGCCGTATCCGACGGGATTTCGATGGGTCACGAGGGGATGCGGGCATCGCTGGTCTCGCGGGAGGTCATCGCCGACTCGGTGGAGTTGGTGATGCATGCGGAGCGTTTCGACGCCCTGGTTGCCATCGCAGGATGTGACAAGTCGCTTCCGGGGATGATGATGGCGGCGGCCCGTCTCAATCTCCCTGCTGTGTTCCTCTACGGCGGGTCGAGTCTGCCCGGGCGCTACAAGGGGCGGGACATCTCGATCGTTGACGTGTTCGAGGGGATCGGCTCGGAGTCGGAGGGGAGGATAACTTCCGACGAGCTGCTCGCCATCGAGCGAGCCGCCTGTCCCGGTGCCGGGTCTTGTGCCGGGATGTTCACGGCCAACACCATGGCCGCGGTAGGGGAGGCTCTCGGACTCTCCCTCCCCGGGTCCGCCGCGGTCCCGGCTGTCGATCCACGCCTTGCCGACTACGCGCGCCGCTCCGGTGAGGCCGTAATGAGGCTTCTCGACGCCGACATCCGCCCCCGCCAGATCATGACCAGACCGGCGTTTGAGAACGCGGTGACCGCGGTGATGGCGCTCGGGGGCTCGACCAACGCAGTCCTCCATCTTCTGGCCATTGCGAAAGAGGCGGGCGTCGAGCTCGACCTCGAAGACTTCGATCGCATCTCGCGGGCGACTCCCCATCTCGGTGATCTCAAGCCCTTCGGCCGCTATCACATGGTGGATCTGGACCGGATTGGTGGGGTGCCCGTGATCCTGAAGGCCCTGCTCGACGAGGGGCTGTTGCAGGGGGAGGTGCTGACCGTGACCGGCTCCACCATGGCCGAGAACCTGAAGGACGTCTCTTTTCCCGGTGATCAGGACGTGATCGCTTCGCCCTCCGCCCCACTCGCCCCACAGGGTGGGATCGCGGTTCTCCACGGCAACCTGGCACCCGAGGGAGCGGTGGTGAAGGTGGCTGGGATCGACTTCGACACCTTCGAAGGGCCGGCTCGGGTCTTCGAAGGAGAGCAAAGCGCCCTCGAATCCTTGTTCCATCATCAGATCAAGCACGGTGACGTGGTGGTGATCCGCACCGAGGGCCCCAAAGGTGGGCCCGGGATGCGGGAGATGCTCCAGATAACCGCCGGCATCAAAGGGGCAGGTCTGGGCAAGGACGTGATGTTGATAACCGACGGGCGCTTCTCAGGTGGCACAACCGGGCTCTGCATAGGTCACGTCGCACCCGAATCCGAGGTCGGCGGGCCGATCGGGTTGGTCGAAGAGGGTGATCGGGTCAGGGTCGATCTGCCGGGTCGCCGGCTCGACGTGCTGGTGGACGACGAGACTCTGGCCCGGCGCGCCGCGGGGTGGTCGCCACATCCGGCCCGGTACGAGACCGGGGCGCTGGCCAAATATGCCCGGCTGGTCGGATCGGCGGGGTCCGGCGCCGTGACCGGCTGAACAACCTCCCTGTGCTCGCCCGGGTAGCGTTTCCCCTGTGAGTGAGCCCGGCCCCGCGATCGAGCCCGACCCTGAGAATGAGGGCGATCCCGAATTGCCATCGGAGCCGGTTGCCGAGCCCGACCACCAGAGCCTCCTCACTCGCATGGCGCGCGGCGCCAGCGAGCGAGTTCTGGAGGTGGTTCAGCCCGACATGGTCCTCGACCTGGTCGACGTCAACGCACTTCTCGAACGGATCGACGTCAACTCACTGCTCGACCGGGTGGATGTGAATAGCCTGCTCGACCGGGTCGACATCGACGCCCTGCTCGCCCGTGCCGACATCGACGCGTTGATGGCTCGCGTCGACGTACAGGCCATCGTGGAACGGGCGGGAATCCCCGAGATCGTTGCCGAGAGCACCGGTCATCTCACCGGGTCGGCGCTGGATCTGTTTCGCAAGCCGATTGTCGGAATCGACGAGATCACCTTCCGCGGGTTGAATCGGCTCGTGGGCCGTGACCCGAACCAGTATCCGGACGGCCCGGGCCAATTGACGGCATGGGTCGACGAGAAGGTCGAGGCCAGAATCCAGTCGGGAGTGGGAAAGGAAGGCGAGCCGGGCACGGTGAAGACCGGCCGTTACGCGGGGCCGGTGACCCGGCTTCTGGCCGTGATGCTCGATGTGTTTGTCGTGACCACGGGGTTCACGGTGATCGTGAGTGTCATCAGATTCCTGGTGGACCTCCTTTCCGGAGGCTCGCTCACGATCCCGGATACCGGTGTCTGGTATGCGATCGGCCTAGGGATGTGGGCGTTCCTCTATGTATGGCTGTCTCTAACCGTCTTCGGGAAGACCATCGGCAAGACCGTGCTGGGACTTCGGGTCGTGGGCTCTGACGGGACGGTTGCGCTCCACGGGAACCGGGCGTTGATCCGGACCCTGACCTTTCCGATCAGCATCGCCGTGCTCGGGCTCGGGTTGTTCGGGATCGTGTGGGGTAGGGAGCGGCGTGCGTGGCACGACCATTTCGCCGGATCGGCCGTGGTTTACGACTGGGGGAGCCGAGCCGCCCAAATGCCGAGCCCGCTTGCCGACTGGTTGGAACGGCGGGGGTCAGGCTAGGGGGTCCTACCCCCACGTAATTGGGAGCCACAGGTCCGTATATGACCCCTGCCCAACCCAATTACGGGGAGGGGACCTCCACCGTGATCAGCGTTCCCTTGAAAGCTGGCGTCTTCGAGGCCGGGTCGACGGTGCGGGGGACCAGGGCGTTGGCTTCCGGGTAGTACATCACCGTGTTGCCGGGACGAATGTCGATCGGGCGGGTCAGCAAACCGTGCATCCGACCCGTATCGCTGACCACGGTGACTTGCTGATCAACGCTCAGCCCGAGCCGTTCCATGTCGACCGGGCTCATCATGATCACGTCTCGCCGGTCCTGTCCCCGGTAGAGGTCGTAATCCTCGTAGACCACGGTGTTGAACTGGCCCTCACTGCGAACAGTCATCAATCGGAGATGGCCGTTGCCTCCCGCCAGCTGCGGCAGGTCGACGACGTGGAAGCGGGCACGCCCGGACTCGGTGGGGAAGGCGCCCTCGTGGAAGGTCCGGCCCTCGATCTGGAACTCCTGTTTGGTCTCTTCGATCTGACCGATCGCCCGGTAGCCGGGGATCACCTTGGCGATGGCCTCCCGGATCCGGCCGTAACGGCGCATCGAGTCCCAGTCGAGCACTTCGTTGTCGGTCACCTTTTTTCCGATGTCGGCGATCACGGCGACCTCGGCTCGCGGTCCTCGATGGCGGGCCGGCCCGCCATCGGAGAGTCGCACGTAGTTGAACATCGACTCCTGGGTCGTCGGTTGCGGCTCTTCGTCCCGAGCCAGGACCGGAAGGATGATCGTCTCCTTGCCCCGGCCCCAGGCGTGACCGGTGTTCAGAGTCGTGGACAGATAGACGACCATGTCTATCGAGCCCATGGCCCTGGTGGCGAACTCCGCGTCGGGGTTTGAGCCGTAGAGATTGCCACCGAGGCACAACCCGAACCTGACGCCGCCTTCTGAGGCTCTGACCACACATGCCATGGTGTCGAGACCGGGCTCGGTGGGGAGGGTGACCCCGAACTCCGCCTCGAGAGCGTGGAACACCGCATCCTTGACCTTGGGGGTCACGGCCATCGAGCCGATCCCTTGGACGTTGGAATGGCCCCTAAGCGGGAGAAGGCCACGATTAGGGCGGCCCAACATGCCCCGGGTCATCGCAAGGTTGGCGATGGCCTGGACGTTGTGCACCCCGTGCTCGTGATGAGTGATGCCCATCGCCCAACAGAACACGGCATTGGTCGCGGCGGCATACAGCGTGGCGATCCGGTCGATCGTCTCCCAGGAGACACCCGACCGTTCGATGATCTCGTCCCAATTGAGCATCTCGAGTGACTGTCTGAACTCGTCGAATCCCTCGGTGTTGTTGGTGACGAACCCCTCGTCGACGGCCCCCAACTCGATGACGCGCTTTGTCACCCCGGAGAGAAAGGCGATGTCGCCTCCGATATGCGGCTGCACGTACTCGTCGGCGATTCTGCTGCCGAAGAAGAGGCTTCTGACATCCGAGGGGACCCTGAATCGGACCAGACCGGTCTCCCGCAGAGGATTGACGACGACAATCCGGCCCCCGCGCCGTTTGAGATGGGTGAGTGAGGTCATGAGACGAGGGTGATTCGATGCGGGGTTGGCGCCGATCAGAAAGACCACGTCGTCCTTGCCCAGCCCTTCGAGGTCACCAAGCTCGACAGTGGCGGTTCCCGAGCCGGTGACGCTGGCCAGGCCCACGCCGGAGGCCTGATGGCAGTAGAAAGAGCAGTTGTTGACGTTGTTGGTCCCGTAGATCCGTGCCAGGAGTTGGAGCAGGAATCCGGCCTCGTTCGAGGAGCGCCCGCTGGTGTAGAAGAAAGCTTCCCGGGGATCGGTTGCCTTCATCCTGGACCCGATCCGCAACATGGCCTCGTCCCAGGAGATGACCCGATATCGGAGGTCGATCGGTCCGGCATAGAGCGGTTGGGTGAGGCGACCAGCGGCTTCCAGCTCCCTCGGGGTGAAGGCACGGAGCTGTTCGAGGTCGAAGCGCGTGAAGAAGTTGGGCAGCACCGCCCCCTGCATGTCGGCGGTCATCGCCTGGATCGACTTCTTGCAGACCTCGGGGAAGTGGCCCTTTTCGTTGACCATGCCGCCGAGTTGGCCTCCCATCCCGAGTGCACATGTCTTGCAGGCGTTTTTCGACCGCAGTGCCTTGTAGAGACTGCGGACTCCGCCCGCTTCCCGGGCCTTGCGCCAGGTGTAGAAGATGGCAGGGAAGCCGCCACCGGCGTTGACCTGTCTCATCGGGTGTTAGCCCGTTCTGGGGTCATTCAGCGACGAGCTTAGGCCCGGTCATCGCGAGGTATTCGACCTACCGGAAGCGATCAGGCAGCGTCGTCCTGGGGTCGACTCCGGCGGTCGCCAACTCCGAAGGGAGGCCGGCATCGACGACCTGGCTGGCCACCAGGGCACCGCATGCGGGAGAGGTCATGATCCCGGTGCCACCTTGACCCACCAGCCAAAAGAACCCCGGCGCGGTGGGGTCCTCGCCGATCACCAGATCTCGATCCGGGGCGAAGGTGCGCAGACCGGTCCATTGCGAGTTGACGGTCCGAATGTCGAGCCTGGTCGCGGTGTTGATGCGCTCGATGGCGAGCGCCACATCTTCGATCCTGGGCCGGGGGTCCTCGGGAAGGGAGGGATTCTCCTCGGCCAGCGAGCACAAGAGCTGGGCCCCGTCCGGTCGGAAATACCACCCCTGATCGACGTCAACGACCAACGGGCACCTGGAGTAAGCGTCGTCACCGGGAACCATGAATGCCGTGCGCCGCATCGGTTGCAGCCCGATCGGCCGCAATCCCGCCATCACCGCAACCTGATCACCCCACGCTCCCGAGGCGTTGACCACGGCCCGACAGTCGACGTCCCCTCCAGGGGTCGACACCCGCCAGCCGCCGGCCACCTTTTTCAAGCCGGTCACCGGCGAGGAGGTGCGAATCTCCGCCCCATTGCGGCGGGCGAGGCGCACGAAAGCCTGATGCAACGCTGCGACATCGATGTCGCGGGCGCTCGGCTCCCAAAGACCTCCGGCGACACGATCAGGATCCATCATCGGGATCAGGTCCAACACTTCGCGAGGCCCGATCAGCACCGATCCGGCACCGGAATCGTGGCCTTCACCGGCGATTCGTTGGAGGTGCTCCATCTGATGCTGGTCGGCCACCCACAACGCGCCCCGCCCCGTGAGCAGCGAAGAGTCGGCTGAGCCCTCGGGTGGGTGCTCCAGGAAACCTTGACTGGCCCGGGCCAGGGGCCTCGAAGCCTCGCCTCCGTAGTTGACGAGGAACATCGCGGCCGATCGACCGGTGGTGTGATAGGCGAGTGTCGCCTCCATCTCGAGGATCGTCACCGAGCCGTGTGGCGCGAGAGAGGCGGCCGCGGCCACACCCGCGATGCCGCCACCGATCACCACGAAGTCAGGCATTGGCGGCAGCCTACGGACACCATGCCCCGCACTCTGGAACAATCAGGTGGTTGGCCATTGATCCCATCCCCTCCCAGTTCGTGCTTCCCGACCCCGGTGAATCCGACGGTGACGTGATCGCGGTCGGGGGAGACCTGGCCCCGGGGACCTTGCTTCAGGCCTATCGCAAGGGGATGTTCCCCATGAACCTCCCCGATGGGCACCTGGGGTGGTGGTCACCTGTGGAGAGGGCGATCATCCCCTTGAAGGGTTTGCATATCAGTCGGTCGCTGCGGCAGTCGTGTCGTCGCTATCGAGTCTCGGTTGACGCCGACTTCGAGGGTGTCATCTATGGATGCGCCGACCCCGGTCGCCGGGAGGACGGATGGATCACCGAGGAGTTCGTCGACGCCTACATCGAACTGCACCGCCTGGGTTGGGCCCATTCCATAGAGGTGTGGGATGACGAAGGAGCCATGGCGGGAGGTCTGTACGGGGTGGCCATCGGTGGGCTCTTCGCCGGGGAGTCGATGTTCCATGATGCTCGTGACGCCTCCAAGGTGGCCCTCGTCCATTTGGTGGTGGTCATGAGCCAGGGCGGGGGCCGGCTGCTGGACGTTCAATGGCAGACTCCCCATCTACAGTCCCTCGGTGCCGTCATCATTGGGCGAAATGCGTACCTCGATCTCCTGGTCAAAGCCCTCGACGGCCCCGACCCCTTCGTATCGGCGCACCGTGTGGACAGCCTGTAGAGTCGCCGCCACTTCCCCGGGAGGAGTGCATTGCGGCCCGTCGTAGCGGGAGTAGACCTGACAGCCATGGGCCGGCGTGTAGCCGACAGAGCCCGGATGATGGCCGAGTCCATGGGAGTGGACCTCAATCTGATCCATGTCCTCGAGCCTCTCGGTGAGGCGATGATCGAACCCGGTCTGGCCAAGCTGATGCGTGAATATCAGACGACCGAGGCCGAGAGACTGGCCGAATGGGTGAGGGAGCGAAGCAGTGTTCCCGTCAACCTCGAGGTGGTCAAGGGATCACCCTCCTGGGAGCTCGCGGCGCAGGGGAAGAACGCCGGCCTGGTGGTGGTCGGCTCTTCGTCGATCGATGCCTTTGCCGTCGGGCCTGTGGCGAAACGGGTTGCCCGAAAGACGACCACCGACACCCTGGTGGTGCGACGACATCCCCGGGTCCCTTATCGGAGGATCATCGCCGCGGTCGACTTCTCAGAGCAGTCCCGTCTTGCGGTGAACCGCGCCCTTGGCGCCTTCCCCGGGGCCGACGTCACCGTTCTCTTCTCCCTTTCCTTCCCGATTCGACCCGATCCTCTCCGATGCAGGTCTCTTTCGCGAGGAGTTGGAGGCCTCGAGAGGCTCCCGGCTGGCCCTGGCCGAGGAACGCATGGACGAGTTCACGGCCCCGTGGGACGGTGACATTCGCACCCTTGTCGTCGACGGCCCGCCCACCGAGACCATCGAGGAGATCGTGCGCAGACGCGGCGCCGATCTGGTGGTCGTGGCCAGCCGTGGAGCCTCGGCCACCAGGATGGTTCTCTTGGGGACGGTCGCCGAGGGACTGGTGACCCAGGCGCCGTGTGACGTGCTGGTCGCCCGGGCCAAGAACCTCTTCCGTCGCCCCTGACCTGGCGAAAATGGGAGGGCGGCCAATGGCCGCCCTCCCAGACCAAAATGGGTTGTCTCAGCCGGCGTTGGCCAGTGCCGCCTTAAGCGCTCTGGCCACGAAGACCTTGGCCAGATGACTCTTGTATTCGACCGACCCATAGAGGTCTTCGAGCACGGTCACCCCTTCCAGCGCCTTGTCGGCGGCCGCTTTGATGGCGGCGTCCGACCCGTCGGTCCCGATGATGGCCTGACCTACTCCTTCGGCCAGCATGGCGCGGGTCCCGACACCGGTCAGAGCAACCCGGGCGTCCTCCACGGTCCCGTTTGACTTTTTGACCCACGCCGCGGCGCCGGCCACGGCGTAGTCGGAATGCCCGCCCCGCCGACCCAGCTTGTCGTAGGCCGATCCCTCGCCCGGCCCCGCCTTCGGGATCTTGATCGCGACCAGGATCTCGTCGGAGCGGAGGGCGGAGGTCATGGCATCGACGCAGAAGCTCTCCGAGCCGATCTCCCTGGTCCCCGAGGCCGATTGGGCCACCATCGTCGCCCGGCAGGCGATAGCCGCCGCCGGTTGGTCGGCGGCCACGTCGGCGTGAGCCAGCGAGCCGCAGGTTGTTCCCCGATTCCGCACCTGGACGTCACCGGTCAGCGAGGCCGCCATGCCCAGGGCCGCGGCATGGGTCGCGATCAGGGCATCCGATGCTGTGGTCGCATGGCGCACCAGGGCGCCTATCGATATGTGATCTCCTGCGTCCTCGACGGTGTCGAGACCGCTGATCCTCCCGATGTCGACCACGGTTCCCGGGGAGAACAGCCTCATCTTCATGAGTGGGATGAGACTCATCCCGCCCGCCATCACCTTGGAGTCGTCGCCCAGCGCGGTGAAGGCCTCTTCCAGGCTGGCCGGAGCTACGTAATCGAAGCTTCTCGAGTACATGTCAAGCCCTCGCTTCCTGCATTGCTTCCCAGACCCGCTTCGGGCGCAACGGCATGTCGATGTGTTTGACCCCGAGCGGGGCGACGGCATCGACCACCGCATTGACCATGGTGTGCGCCGAGCCGATCGTCCCCGCCTCACCGATTCCCTTGACGCCCATCGGGTTGATCGGTGATGGGGTCACTGTGCGATGGAGGTCGAAGGAGGGCAGGTCGGCGGCGGTAGGCAGGGTGTAGTCCATTAGCGACCCGGTGAGCATGTTGCCCTCCTGGTCGTAGATCGCATCCTCGAACATGGCCTGTCCGATTCCCTGGGCGATGCCGCCTTGGATCTGGCCGTTCACGATCATCGGGCTGATCACGTTGCCGCAGTCATCGACGGTGTGATATTCCAGGATCTTGACGTCCCCGGTGTCGGGGTCGACCTCGACCATTGCCAAATGGGTCCCGAACGGCCAGGTTGCGTTGCCCGGGCTGAACGCGGTGTGGGCCTCGAGCCCGCTGTCAACGTCCTCCGGGCTGGTATGCGCCTGATAGGCGGACTTGGCGATGGCCTTCCAGGTCACGCTCTTCTCTGGCGAACCGGCAACGTGAGCGGCGCCGTCGCCGAAGACGATGTCTTCGGCCGATGCCTCGAGGAGATGAGCGGCGATCTTGGCCGCCTTCTCCCTGACCTTCTTGGTCGCCTCGAAGGTTGCCGTCCCATCGACGGAAATCGACCGGCTCCCAAAGGTACCGATCCCCATCGGGTGCTCCCGGGTGTCGCCGTGGAGGACCCGAATGTCGTCGACCGGGACCCCCAGACCGTCTCCAACGATCTGGGCCCAGGTCGTCTCGTGACCCTGACCGGTGGGACCGGTGCCGATGACGACCGTGACCGTCGCATCAGGGTTCACCCGAACCAGCCCTGATCCGTTGAACGAGGCTGGAAGGCCGTAATTGGTCCAGGAGAAGCCGATCTCGGCGAGCACTGCCGGTCCGAAGCCGCAGACCTCGACATAGGAGCCGACCCCGATCCCGACCAGTCGACCCTCGGCGCGTGCCTTCTCCTGCCGGTCGCGCATCCCGGCGTAGTCGCTGACCTCGATCAGCTTGTCCACGGCGGCGGCATAGTTGCCGGAGTCGAGTGAGAAGCCGCAACCCATGGTCGCCGGGAACTCGTCGGGCTGCCAGAAGTTCTTCTTGCGCACTTCGAAGGGATCCATCCCGATCTCGCGGGCGTAGGCGTCGATGACCCGCTCCAGGTAATAGATGGCCTCGGGGCGGCCGGCACCTCGATAGGCGTCGGTGGTCATGGTGTTGGTGACCACGCAAGCCACGGTCCAAGAGATGGGCATCTTGTACTGCCCGGAGGCGATCCAGAGCCCGAGGAGGGGGATCGCCACCGTGAAGTTCTGGGTGTAGGCGCCCATGTCGGCGATAGCGTCGAGCTTGTACCCGAGGAACTGGCCGTCCTTGGTGCCGACCAAGGACGCAGTCCCGATCCAGCCCCGGCCGTGGATGGTGGAACCGGCCGCCTCGCGGCGGGTCTCGGTCCACTTCACCGGGCGTCCCAAAGCCTTGGCGGCAAAGGAGACCAGGATCTCGTCGTTGTAGACGTTGAGCTTGCTGCCGAATCCACCACCTACCTCGGGAGCGATCACCCGAACCTCGGTTGACCTCATCCCAAAGGTTGTCGCAATCGCGCCTCCGAGCGCGTGAGGGACCTGAGTCGAGCTGTGCACCGTGAAGCAGCCATACCCGGGGTTGTACTCGGCCAGCACCGACCTCGGCTCGATTGCCACCGGGATCAGCCGCTGGTTTGTCATCTCTAGGGAGACCACGACCGCGTCGTCCCGCTCCATTGCGGCGTCCACCTGTGGGGTCTGGTCCTCGAGACCGAGGGCGGCCCAGTATCCGTGATAGGTCCAGGTGTGGATGACATTGGATTCCAGCTCGTCGTGGACCTTGGTCTCGTCGGAAGCCGCTTTCTTCAAGTCGATCACGGCGGGAAGGATGTCGTAGTCGACTTCGATGCCGTCGAGGGCATCCTGAGCCTGATAGCGGGTCTCCGCCATCACCATGGCCACCGCCTCCCCAACGTGGTTGACCTCACCGGCGGCAAGCAACGGGCGCAGCTTCCCGATCGGCACCTGCGCCAGCAGCGGGCCGAGATGAGCCACATCTTCGTGGGTGTATACGGCGATGACGCCCGGCATCTCCTTGGCGGCCGAGGTGTCGAGCCTCGTGATCTTGGCCCTCGCCACGGTGGACCGGAGGAAGGCAACGTGGAGCAAGCCGGTGCGGGTCAAATCGTCGACGTACTCCCCATAGCCCTGGATCAAGGCGGGGTCCTCTCGGCGGCGGATGGAGCCGCCCATGACACTGGTGGTTGCCATCAGCTCACCTCCTCCCAATCTGGTGCAGCAGGCTCTTCACCACGCATCTTGGCCCCGGCGTACTCGACGGCGCGGACGATGTTGTGGTAGCCGGTGCAGCGACACAAGTTGCCTTCGATGCCGTGACGGATCTCTTCCTCCGATGGGTTGTTGTTGTCCTGGAGAAGCGCAGCCGCCGCCATGATCATGCCCGGGGTGCAGAAACCGCACTGGAGGCCGTGGCGCTCCCAAAAACCCTCCTGAACCGGATGAAGCTCGCCGTTGTTGGCGAGCCCCTCGATGGTCATGATGTTGGCCCCTTCAGCCTGGACGGCGAGCATGGTGCAGGATTTCACCGGCTTGCCGTCGAGGTGGACGGTACATGCGCCGCAGTAGCCGGTCTCGCAACCGACATGGGTGCCGGTCAGGTGGAGATTCTCCCGGATCAGATGAACCAGGAGCGTCCTGGGCTCTACGTCGGCCGATACCGATCGCCCGTTGACGGTCATTGACACATTCATGAAGACCCCTTTCGGCTCGGGACGCAGGAACACCCGGAAACCTATCAAATCGGGGATGGGTCATGTCGCCTCGCGCGCGACGATCACCGGGCTGAGCGCGGGGTGCTGGGGTCCTTCCCTCCGATCTCGCAGGGCACGTCGGGATGCTGCCTGCCACAGACACAATGGGAATAGACGAAGGCCACGAGATCGGCGAGAGAAGCGGTGGCAACAGCCACTGTGCTGTCCGCGGCCCCGTAGTACATGCGCACCGAGCCGTCGTCGTCTGCGATCCAACCCGTCGGGAAGACTACGCCCGGAACGTCGCCTGTCCTCTCGTAGGGTGCCTCCGGGCCGAAGACCCACTCGTCGCTCCGTGCCAGCACCCGAGTTGGGTCGGACTCTTCGAGCATGGCAAGACCTGCGCGATACAACGCGCCCGCTGCGGTCATGCGCACCCCGTGAAACAAGATCAGCCAGCCGCTCCCGGTGAGGAGCGGCGGTGGGCCGAGACCGATTCTCTCCCGGTCCCAATGGCCGGTCCGCCGACTCTCGATCAGGATCTGATGGTCGCCCCAGTACCGAAGATCAGGGCTGAACGAGATCCAGATGTCCGGGGCCTCGCCTAGCGCCCCCGATGACACCGGCCGGTGGATCAGCCCGTAGTTACCGTCGAAGCGAGCTGGGAACAGCGCGGCGTTCTTGTCCTCGGGAGGCGACACCGACGCCATCCTGAGGTAGGTGCGGAAATCGCTGGTTGAAACCAGACACACCAGCGGTCCTCCCGGCGAGAAGCCGGTGTAGGCGATCAGGTACTCGTCGCCCAGCCGTGTTATCCGCGGGTCTTCTGCGCCCCATCGATCCTCGTACCTGTTCGGGGTCGGTTCGATGAAGGGCATCTTGTCGACTTTCCAGCCTGTGAAACCGTCCTGGCTGCGTGCGACGGTGAGGTGGGAGAGGCCTGATCGGTCCTCGACGCGAACCAAGAGGACGGTCTCTCCATCCGGTCCGATCGTTGCACCCGGGTTGAAGACGGCGTTGACCGTGTAGGGCCACCGATCCGGAGC